>CAYTTC010000050.1:0-24490 GCA_964440525.1 uncultured Propylenella sp.
GACCCGCTGGCGCTGGCCGCCCGAAAGCTCGGCCGGGCGCCGCCCGCCGAGGCCGGGGAGCCCCACACGCTCGAGCGCCTCCCCGACCATGCGCCGGCCGGCAGGGTCGAGGCGAAGGCGAGGATCGATGCCGAGGCCGACGTTCTCGAATGCGGTGAGATGCGGAAAAAGATTGTGGTCCTGAAAGAGCATCGAGAGCGGCCGCTCCGCCGGCTTCAGCGGAATGAGATCGCTTCCGGCGAAGCGGAGCGTTCCGGATGTCGGCGTCTCGAAGCCGGCGATGGCGTGGAGCAGCGTCGTCTTGCCGCCGCCCGACGGCCCGATCAGGCCGCAGAGCGCGCCCGCCGGAACGCTCAGCGTGTAGCGCGCGTGAAAGTCCGGGTAGTCGAGGGTGAGGTCAACGGCTTCGAGCAAGCGGATCCCCCGACCATTTTTGCGCGGCGAGGAAGAGCCCCAGCACCAACAGCGCCAAGAGCAGTGCGACGGAGGCGGATTCGGCCATGCGATAGGCGCCCATCCGCTGATAGAGAAGCAGCGGAAGCGTCAGGATATTGCCCGAGCCGAAGAAGGCTGCGACGCCGAGGTCGCCGAGGGAGAGCGCCATGGCAACGGCGAACGCTGCCGCGAAGGGACGCCGAAGCAGCGGCCAATCTATGAGCTTCATCCGCCAAATACCTGAAATGCCGAGGCTTTCGGTCAGGCGGCCATAGCGCTCGGCGGATAGGAGAAGCGGTGGCTCGATCTGACTCAGCGCGAAAGGAAGTGCCGTCAAGGCGTTGACGAGAATGATCAAAGGAATGGCGAGTGCAAAGGGATCGGCGACCGGCCGCAGCACCACGAAAAGCCCGGCCGAGAGGGCGACAGGCGGCACTGCGAGAATGAGCCCGCCCGGCAGCGACATCGCGGCCGCCTGCCGCAGGCGGCCCGCGGCTCGGAGCCGGCGCGCCATCGAAGCAAGCCCGAGGGCAAGCAGGAGCGCGATCAACGCGGCAGGAATTGCGATGGCCAGGCTCGTCGCGACCGCTTCAACTACGTCCGCCCGCGCCAGGCTCGCGACCGCCGCGACACCCGACAACACGACGGAGGCGAGCGGCGGCAAGACGAGCAGCGCACTCACTGCGAGCACAGCGACATCGAATATCTTGATCGCCCCGACACCGGCATCGGGGCGAGCCAGCATCGTGCCGAGCGCTGCGCTCTCGCCGGGCCGCCTCACCAGCCAGAGGGCCGGCAGCGCGAGAACGACGCAGATCGCCACCTGAAGGAGGGCGAGCAGGCCGGCGCGCGCGAAATCAACGTCGAAGCGGACGGCTTCGTAGATCGCCACCTCAAGCGTCGCCGAGCGCGGCCCGCCGCCGAGCGACAGCACGATGGCGAAGCTTGTGAAGCAGAGGAGAAAGACGAGCGCCGCGATGCCCGGCGCTTCGCGCTTCAGGACCGGCCAATCGAGAATGCGAAAAATCGCGGCCGGGCTCATGCCGAGCTGCGAGGCAAGCCGCCAATGCTCGCCCGGGACCGCGGCGAGAGAGCCGAGAAAAATCCGCGCGGCGAGCGGCGCATTGAAGAAGACGTGCGCGATCAGGATGCCCGGCAGCCCGTAGAGCCAGCCGCCGAAATCGATCCCGACGGGCCTCAGCCCTTGCCCCACCCACCCGGCACGTCCGAGCACCGCGACAATGCCAAATACGGCCACGATCGCCGGGAGCACGCTCGCAAGGTTCAGCGCAGCGATGAAGAGGTTTCGGCCGAGGAACTTTCGGCGGCGGACGAGGGCCAGCGCCAGCGCCGCGCCGAGGAAAAGGGAAAGGATGGTCGACAGAGCCGCCTGTATCAGCGTGAAGCGGACAACGCTTCCGACATAGAGCCAGGGGAGACCCGCCGCTTTCGGCCCCGCCGCGAGGAGGAGGCCGAGGGAAGCGGCGAGGATGACGCCGAGGATGAGGGAGAGGGAGAGGAGGCCGGGAAGGAGTGGGCCCAACCCTCTCCCCCGCAACCGCCAGGCGGCATCGCGCTGCCCCTCCCCTACCCCCTCCCCACAAGGGGGAGGGGGAAGCCTGCGCCGCGACCTCACCGACTCAGCGCGGCGAGCCATTCGTCCACCCAGGCGCGACGGTTTTGTTCGACTACCTCCGACGCTGTCAGCAGCGACTTTTCGGGTTTGGCGAGATCCGCGAAAGCCGCCGGCAGACCACCCGCGACCTCCGTCGCCGGATACATCCAGTTCCCCTCCGGAATTGCCGATTGGAAGGGCTCCGAAAGCATGAAGCGGAGAAAGGCGCGAGCGAGCTCAGGATCGTCGGTCGATGCGGTCATGCCGCCAACCTCGATCTGCAGGCCGTGGCCTTCCGGAAAGATCGCGGCCTTGTACTTCGCCTCGTTTTCGGCGATGACGTGATAGGCCGGCGAAGTGGTGTAGGAGAGCACCATGTCAGCCTCGCCTTTCAGGAACAGACCGTAGGCCTCCGACCAGCCCTGCGTCACCGTGACGATCTTCGGCGCGAGTTTTCGCCACGCCTCGCCCGCCTCGTCGCCATAGACCTCGCGCATCCAAAGAAGCAGGCCGAGGCCGGGCGTTGAGGTGCGCGGATCTTCGATGACGATTTTGGGACCGTTCTCGCTATCGACAAGCGCCTTCAGGCTCTCAGGCGGATCGGTGAGCCGACTCGAATCATAGACGAAGGCGAACCAGCCCCAATCGAAGGGAAGAAAAGTGTCGTCGGTCCATTCAATCGGCAAAGCGAGCGCGCCGATCTCGACGCCGTGCGGCGCGAAAAGGCCGGTCGCCTTCGCCTCGGCCATGAGGTTGGTGTCGAGGCCGAGCACGACGTTGGCCGCGGTCGTCTCGCCTTCGAGCTTCAGGCGGGAGAGGAGCGTGCCGGCGTCGTCGCTCGTCACCCATTCGAGCGTGCAGCCGCAGCTCTCCTCGAAGCGGCCCTTGATCGTGGCGCCGGGGCCATATTCGCCGGAGAAGGAGCTGTAGGTGTAAACGGTCAGTACCGGCTTTTTCTGCGCCGCGCCTGGAGCCGCAAGAAGCGCAAGGATTAGTGCAACGATAGTGATCTGAGGCGCGCGGAACATCGGCTTCTCCTTCCGGAACTGGTGAACGAACCGGAAGCCGCCGAGGACGATCGAACTGAGCGCAGTCGGGTGAGTCATGATCTCAATCCCTCCGCCGGCATGATCCGGATCAGGTTCGACGGGTCGGCGGAGTTCTCCGCCTCTCAGCCCCTAGGGCACCCCGAGAGATGGGGGGAAGCTAGGGCGCGGCGCGGGCGAACGCAACCCTTCAGGAGGCGGCCGCACTGCCGAGGGGCGGATGGACGTGCTGCGTCGGCGCATATTAGGCGCCTGTTGCCCGCTCCGCTTGACGGACTCTCTCGGCCCTTTGGATAGCGACAAGCCCCGCGGCACCTGGCGACGGGTGCAGGCCATTGCGAAACGAAGGGCTACGCAGCTACAGGCGGCAGAATCGGTCGCCAAGTGCGTTTACGCCGCCTCCTTTCCCCGTCGCAGCCTACCATCAATCGACAGCCGCAGATTCGCGCAGCCAAAACTTCCGCAGCTGATCGAGCTTCTCCGTTCGCCAGAAATGCTGCGCATAGCGGCTGTTCAACATCCGGTCCACGTAGTCCTTCGGGAGCACGATCCGATCAAGGAAGGCTCGGTACTCCTCGGCGTACGACTTTTCCGCCGCAACATTCATGTCCTTGATCGTAATGGGCCTGCCGAGGAAATCCGAGACGGCGGCGCTTTGGTCGGTGCGGCCGAGGTCGCTTCGAAACAGCAGAACCTTGTGGCGGCCCCGATCGTACACGCGGATGCCTTTTTCCTTGTCGAACGGCTCGGCATATACGTCCAGGCCAAGGACTTTCTTCAGGTTCCCATCGAGCCATGTTAGCGCGACCTGATGGGAATAGGCTTCGATGAAAAGCCGCATGCTTTCACTAAGATCCTTCGTCGAGATATCGATAAACACCCTGTTGTGGAAATAGGACGATATGTTCCGCTCGATCGGGGTTCGCACCATGGTGACGATCAGAGCAGGGTTCTCTGTGGTCGCCTGTTCGATCACCTCCGCAGCGTCCTTGCCATGCTGAATGACAGGCAGGTCGTGCCCAAACCTCTCGCCAATGTTCTGAAGTGTCTCGGCGTCACAATAGTGCGGGTGAAGAGCACGAAGCTTGGCAACCCTGATCGCGCGGTAGATGGAGAGCGATCCGACCTTGCCCATCGTCCACACGATAACGGGTGACTTCATCCCCACCTCACGTTTTGCACCCAGAGCAGGACTATGGCAGTCGACGAGGTTGAGCACCGGTTCGCAGTCTCACGAGGCTAAGGCGCAACCGCTATGAGATCAGTCCAGATAGAGCAGCCGCGGATGGACTTCAGCCGTGCGCAGAACTGCTCCGGGTCGCTCACATGCTGCTTGGGCCATCCCCGCAATACCGTGCGCCCGGTGGAAGAAATGGCAGTGGACTCGATGTCCCAGGCAGACAGATCCGGTGCTTCAATACGTGGGAGGATCACGAAGAGGTCGTTATAGACCGTGTGCCCCCGGTCGAAGAGGAAGTGCAGAATATCGATATCGCCAGTGAACTCGATGAGGGCCGCTTCGATTCCTTTCTCGAAGGTTTTCACAGCGCCCCTGAGGACACCCAATTCGTTGCGTTGCACGTCGATCTTCAGGAAGAGGACCGGCTCGCCGACATGAGCATCGATGGTGGTCACAGGAGCGCGGATCGTCTTCTCCGGATCGACGATCTTCGTGACGATTCTCCCGACAGATGAATAGCCGACAAGGCCGTGCCAGTTCTGCTCTGCGCTTACGGTCGAACTGACATAGAAGTCGGCCTCGCCAGGCTGATCGGAGACCGCTTGCTTGACGATGGTCACGTTGTCGAGCGCGCCCAGGGTCTTCTCGATGTGCGGCCAGTTGCCCGGAAAGGGCTCGAAGCAGATCGCCCGGCTTGCGGGGCTATAGTGCAGCGCACGCCTTGTCATCATGCCTGCGGCCGCACCGACATCGACGATCAGGCCCGGCTTCTTGTCTTTGAGCAAGCTGTAGATGCTGTGTTTCAGATGGCCAAATTTGGGGCGGCCATCGTGGACGATGCGATGCATTGCGCGGAGTTCCCTCAGACCGGAAGCCTGCTGATGCTGATTACAAGCCTGCGGCGCGTAAAAAGAGCCTAGACCGGCTCTGCCGCGCCGTGCAACCCAAGCCCTTCAGCCGCCACTCGAGGCGGGTTTTTCATGACCTGAGGGGAACACTATGGTGCTCATCACGGCCGTGCGCCCGACAGCCTTTGCCATCCGCGCAGGCGGACCTCGCCCAAGGGGATTTAGGCCGGATAGCTGCGGGCCGCCACTGTTGTTGGTGCCCGCCATGGTGTCGCCGAATTCCTTCATGACTTGCAGCTGATTCCAAGGCCGCCGTTCCCGTAGGCAACATTGCCAAGAACGACGCCCGCACCCGCCATGCCTATCGAGCCCGCTGCCAAGCGAGCTTCGTCTGATCCGGCGCGGCGGCCCGCCGAACCTGCGAGCGCAGCGGCTCACCGCAATCGCCGGCGGAAAGCGGTGACACCGATCGTTGAGCCGGGCTCACCTGGGCAAATTGTTCCAGGCGGACGATCCGAGCGCGGGGAGATTTCGGTCCGCGTGGGGGTAAAAGTCAGCCTGGTATGTTTTCCAGTCGATGATAGTGTCATCACGTGGTCCAGTATAATCTGCAACCGAGCGGTCAGCCGGAAGAAGTAGCTCTAATTCTGGGTCAGAAAGCCGCCCGTGGTCGTGCTGCCGGATCATGAACTCCGGGCGGCCAGTTACTTGATGCGGCTCGACGTTTCTCCCGATAGCAGCAATTCGGCCTGGAGCGTTTATTGCCCTAATCGCAAGAACATCGAAACCGGCAAGTCGCAGCATGCCAAGAACGGCGGACTTGCTCGGAATCCAATAGGTGAAGATTTCCTGCAATTTCCCCGACGCCGAGTTGAAGTGGATCGTGGGCGCCTCAACAGCGCTGTCATACGCGGTCTCCAAGATAAGGAGGCCGTCGCGCTTTAGGAGTCGTCGAGCCTTGAGAATGCAATCGAACGGATTGAGCAGGTGGTAAAGCACGCCCGCACAGATCAGCACATCGAAGCTGTGGAGAGGTAACTTCTCAAGGATATTCGCGAAGGTAGCGCTGGAAACCAGATCGACCTCAATGCCCAGAAGCTCGGACGCGATACTGAGTCCCGGTGATGCAACGGTCGCATTCGTCGCGACCACCCGTTTTGCTCCACAAGACTTCATGTGGAAAGACAGGAGGCCATTTGCAGCACCGACATCAGCGCAATCGAGCCCGTTGAAGTCGATGTGCTTCATAAGGTCCATGACGCCGTAGAGGGTGCAGTTCTGCGGTTGATCTTCTGGAAAGCGGCCGGCGGATCGAACACCGCCGAAGTCGATGGCATGAAACCAAACCATCGTCGAAGCGCGTTCCAGCAACTCATCGCGACGCCTAGCTCGCAGCTCCATGTCAAACCCTTCAGTGAATCCGTCCAGCCTAGTTTGGACGCAAACGTCTCACAAGACGTTGGGAACGCTGGGCCCTATCCGCATCAGCTCCGGCGGTGCTTTAACCAGGCCGATATGGCGAGCGGCACGACGATTGCCCTCCGCTCAAGCGGCGCGGTCACGGTTCGCAAGGTCGAGGCCGAGATTACTGGTCAAGTCGCAACCGCGATGAGGTCCGTCCAGATAGAACAGCCGCGGACCGATTTTAGCATGGCGCAGAATTGCTCGGGGTCGCCCACATTCTTCCTCGGCCATCCCCGCAATATCCGATGGCCGGTGGATGCCGTGTCCGTCTCAACGATGTCCCAAGCTGACAGGTCCGCTGCCTCATTACTTGGAACAATCAAGTAGAGGTCGTCATAGACCATGTATCCTCGGTCGAAGAGGAAGTTCAAGACATCGATATTACCGTTGAACTCGATGTGGGCCGCTTCGATCCCTCTCTCGAAGGTTTTGACGGCACCGTTGAGGACGCGGAGTTCGTTGCCTTGCACGTCGATCTTCAGGAAAAGCACTGGCTCCTCGACGTGAGCATCGATGGTGGTCACCGGAACGCGGATCGTCTTTCCTGGATCGACGACGTGGGTGACGATTCGCCCGATGGATGAATAGCCGACAAGGCCGTGCCAATTCTGTTCTGCGCTTACGGTCGAACGGACATAGAAGTCAGCCTCGCCGGGTTGATCGGAGACCGCCTGCTTGACGATGGTCACGTTGTCGAGCGCGCCTAGTGCCTTCTCAAGGTGCGGCCAATTGCCCGGAAAGGGCTCGAAGCAGATCGCCCGGCTCGTAGGGCTGTAGCTCAGTGCGAGCCTTGTCAGCATGCCCGCGGCCGCGCCAACGTCGACAATTAGCCCAGGCTTCCTGTCTTGGAGCGAGCTGTACACGCTGTGTTTCAGATGGCCAAACCTATCGCGGCCGGCGTGGACGATGCGATGCATTTATACGGGATCCCTTGGGTAGGAAGCCTGCTGAGTCTGATTACTAGCGCAAAAAGCCTCGGCTGCCTCCTCTGCGCCCTGCAACTCGTGCGCAGTAGGTCGCCTCTTGTCGCAGTTAGAAACGAGCCTGCTCTTAAGGGGGGCTTTCATGGACCGGGGAGCGAGACATGCGGTCAGATCCGGAACAGAGCTGGAATTGCCAGCACTGTCGGAATCCTGCCCCACGATCTCGATGTTGCCGTACTCTCCGCCATCTGCCCTTCAATGTCGATCGCGCGCTGCCAGATGGATCGAGGCATCGCGCGGGAAGTCGGAGATTGAAAATCGAATCCGGAGACCTTCTAGCGTCCGTGGAAAAAAGAGGGTTGGGTTTCTCTCGGGAGGGCCCGCGGTCTTGACTGGATGCACATTCAGGCGGCGCGGCTGTAAAGTGCTGGCTCAAGTTTCTTTTTCGACGCTGAGGCGAGGCTGAGCGGGAGACCGTCATCATCGTCTGGTGTAGAGCCGGCAGAAAGCGCCGTTGCCATTGAATTCCAGCCCGGAACCCCACAGATTGGCCTTCCCCAACGAACGAAGCCTCGGGATTGTGCGACTTATGCGTTTTGAACCGCTGCCGATTTCAGGGGCGTTCCGTATTGAGATCGAACCGAAGACCGATGAGCGTGGATTTCCTCACACGAACCTTCTGCGCGGAAACCTTTCGGGCACAGGGACTGGTGACCGACTTCGTCCAGCGCTCGATCTCCTTCAATCGAAAGCGGGGCACGCTGCGCGGCCTCCACTACCAGGTCGATCCACATGCCGAGACGAAGCTGGTGCGCTGCACAAGTGGCGCCGCCTTCGACGTCATCGTCGATCTGCGGGAGGGGTCGGCAAGCTACCGGCGTTGGCACGCAATCGATCTCACCGCCGAGAACCGCACCATCGTCTACACCCCGCCCGGCAGCGCGCACGGCTTCCAGACGCTCGCCGACGACACCGAACTCTACTATGAGATCACCCCGGCCTACGCACCGGAGGCCGCGCACGGGGTCCGTTGGGACGATCCCGGTCTGGCGATTGGCTGGCCGCTGCCGAATCCGATCGTCTCAGGCCGCGACGCAGAGATGCCGACGTTCGAGCAATGCATGCGCGCCGACGATGGTTGACGGTCCAATGTTCACCATACTCGGCGCGAGCGGGTTCATCGGACACGCCCTCGCCACCCATTTGTCCGCGTCGGGCCGGAGCTTTTCAGCCGTGACCCGCGCCAACCCGCCACCGCCGGGCGCGCATCTCGGCCATGCGATCTATGCGATCGGCTTGACGGCGGATTTCCGAAGCCGACCCTTCGATACCGTCGCAGCGCATGTGAGCCGCCTCGCCGAATTTCTCGAGGCCTGCACGTTCGATTCTTTTCTCTATCTGTCTTCGACGCGCCTCTACCGCGGCGCGGCCGACACGAACGAAGAGAGCGAGCTTCGCATTGCGCCCGCCAATCCCGACCGGCTCTACGACGCGACGAAACTCGCTGGCGAGGCGCTATGCCTAGTGATACAGAATCCGGCGATACGCGTTGCCCGCCTTTCAAACGTCTATGGCGCCGGCGATCGCTCAGCAAACTTCCTGACGCAAGTACTCGAGGAGGCGCGATCATCCCGCTCGGTCATGATCCGCACGAGCCCGTCTTCAGCCAAGGACTATTTGCATGTAGACGATGCCTGCTACGCCCTTTGCGAGATCGCAATCAAGGCACGCGAGCGGATCTACAATGTCGCCTCCGGCAGCAACGTGGCGAATTCGGAGATTGCCGCATTGGTGGAACGTCACACTGGAGCCAAGGTGCAGTTCGAGCGCAACGCCGCCGAAATCACCTTCCCGAAGATCGACGTGCGGCGCCTGGCATCCGAGATCGCCTGGCGGCCGCGGTCTCTCTCGCAATCCTTTCCCGACCTCTTGAGCTTCTCCGCAATCGGGTCGAAAGACGACGCATGACGCTGACCACTATCGACGACGAGGCGGCGGAGGTCACCGTCCGCGACGCGGCCGGCGAGCAGCGCTTCCCGCTCGGCTCCGCCGAGGGCTTCGCGGCGGTGTCACGCGCCTGGCTTCGCGCCGGCTGGGACGCCAAGCACGTCTACAGCTTCACCTGGATGGGTCGTCCCGTCATCCAGCTGCCCGAGGACATGCTGCGCATCCAGGAAGTGATCTTCACGGTGAGGCCGGACGTGCTGATCGAGACCGGCGTCGCCCACGGGGGTTCGCTCGTCTTCTACGCTTCGCTGTTCAAGGCCATGGAAAAAGGCCGCGTCATCGGCATCGACG
Organism: uncultured Propylenella sp.; assembly: GCA_964440525.1. Lineage (GTDB taxonomy): Bacteria > Pseudomonadota > Alphaproteobacteria > Rhizobiales > Afifellaceae > DASWJZ01. The sequence goes on from CAYTTC010000050.1 coordinate 9,810, forward strand.
TAGAGATCCGGCCGCACAATCGCGCGGCGATCGAGGCTCATCCCCTCAGCGACCGTATCGCGTTGATCGAGGGAAGCTCGACGGATGCCGCGGTCGTCGAGCAGGTTCGCAACCTCGTCGGCCCGGAAGAAACCGTCCTCGTCGTCCTCGATTCCAATCACACCAGGGACCATGTTTTGGGCGAGCTCAAGGCCTATGGGCCGATCGTGTCGATCGGCTCCTACATCGTGGCGAGTGACGGGGTGATGGAGCAGATTGCCGGCGGTCCGCGCGCGGCGGACGATTGGAGCTGGAACAATCCGCGCCAGGCCGCTCTGCAATTTGCCCGCGAGGATACGCGTTTTGAGCTTCACGAGCCGGAGTGGCTGTTCAACGAGGGCGCTGTCCGCGATCGCGTGACCTATTGGCCCGACGCATTCCTGCGCCGAGTAGGTTGAGGGCGCGATGCCGAGCGCCATCTCGATCGACGATTACGCCGAAAGCATGTTCCGCTTCGAGCGTCTGCATCCGAAGTGGATCGAGTCCTGCGCCGGCTATCTGCGACACGTTTTCGGACCGGCGATCGAGGGAAAGGTCTTCCTGGACTACGCGTTCGGACGCGGCAACTGGTCCCTCGCGGCGTTGAAGGCCGGCGCCGGCAGCGTGATTGCCGTGGATGCGGCGGAGTCCAATGTTCGCCGCTTCTCGGATCACTGCCGCAACGAGGGCGTCAGCGCGGTCAAGGTCATCCACGGCAACATCGTCGAAACGCCGATCACGGCCGGCGTCGATATTCTTTGGGTGTACGGCATTTTGCCCAATATTGCCGACCCGGACTTGTTTCTTGATAGACTCGCGGCGCTCCGCCGCGACGACGACGCGCTGGCGCTTCTCTACGCCTATGACAGCGGCAGCTTTCGCGAGACCGTCGTCTCCGCCGCGCGACGCGCCTGGATCTATCCGAGCGAGCAAGCGTTCGTCGAAGACTCGATGTTGTTCACGCCTGCCGCGCGCACGAGAGCCCGCGACGACCTCTGCGCACCCTTGGTTGAATGGTACTCGGCAAGCGAACTTTCCGCGCTCGCCGCGCAGCAGGGCCTATTGCCGCAACGGCAATGCAGGAGCTTTGCAGACTGGTTGGGAACGAAACCCAGCGTTGAGTTCGCCCCGCACCATCTTTTGTGCGGATTTCGGGGAGAGCGGCTCCGGTCGTTGAAAGAGAAGAGACGCCCGGGGGCCGCGGACTTCCCAATCCTCGCGTCGTTGGCGGAGGCAGTGATCGCCGCGGCCTCGCCCGGGCAAAAACGAAAGCTCGCACTCGGCCTTTTCAACACGCACTTCTCTGCGCTTCGTGAGAGGACGGGCGCCAGCGCTGCAGTTGTCGAGGATTTCCTGTTCCTCATGCACGCAGCCCTGCGATTGGGGCTCGTGTCGGCGCAAATTCCAGCTGACGCGCGACTTTTCTATGAGGCAAGCGAGGCCGCGACACGCGATGCCCTGCGTGCCTTGCCTGTGAAATTGCTCGAAACCTCACCGCTCGCGCAGTATCTCGCTACGCACATTGTACGCTTCTGAGCCACGTTTGAACCTTGCCGTGGATGGTGTAAGCACCTGCTCTGTCCACCGAGCAGCCCAACCGAAGTCCGACCACCTGTGATCATTCTTGGGCTGCACCGAGACCCCTGGCACAATTCCGGCGCCGCCATCATCCGGGACGATGGCCACGGGTCCCATCTGGTGACCGCGTGCGAAGAGCGCTTCGACCGGGTCAAGGACTCTCGCGCCTTCCCGCAGCGTGCCGTCGACGCGTGCATGGCCGACGCCGATGTTCGCTCCTTGGACGAGATCGACCTCTTCGTGCTCGACTACATCCGCGTGCCGGACTGGCGTCGCGACGAATTCAAGCAGCCGGCCGCGCGTGATACGTTTCTGGAGCGGGTGCCGCCTGAAAAAATCCACGTCATCAACCATCACCTCGCGCATGCTTGCGCGACCTTCTTTTCCTCCACCTTTGAGGATGCTGCGGTACTCGTCGTTGACGGGCGGGGCTCGGACAACGAGACGCAGACCGTTTTCGATGCCGAGGGAACGGCAATCCGGCGCCTCGAGCACACCGATCGGATCGGCATCGGCCTCCTCTACGCGGTGGTCACCCAGGCGATCGGCTTCGGCCTGCTGCAGGAAGGAAAGACCATGGGTCTCGCGCCTTACGGCGAAAGCACCAAGGGCGGCTTCCTTGAATTCTCCGGGTCGTATGATGGCGTCGTCACCGACTATTCCAGCCACTGCATCGAGGGCAGCTACGATCTGCGAAATCCGCTGAAACTCGATAGCTTCGAGGCGAAGGCGCGCGCCGCTTTCGAGGTGCAGCAGGAGTGCGAACGGGCCATGCTGCACCTTGCATCGCATGCGCGGAACCTGACTGGAAAGAGTCGCCTCTGCCTTTCGGGTGGCGTGGCGCTCAATTCCGTAGCCAACAACGTCGTTCTGCTGAGCGGTCTATTCGACGAAATTTTCATTAACCCGGCCGCCTCGGACACCGGCATTCCTCTCGGGGCGGCGCTCTACGGCTACCACGTCGTCGCCGACCGCCCACGGCTTCCGACCGTGCTCTCACCCTACATCGGCCCGCTCTATGGCAAGGGTGACATTGCGGCCGCCGCGGCTCTTGCCGGGGACACTTGTCGGATAGAGCACGAAAACGCTCTCGAAAAGACGGCCGATCTTCTTGCGGCCAACCGGATTGTCGGCCATTTCCACGGCCGCTCGGAAATGGGGCCGCGCGCGCTCGGCAATCGCAGCATCCTGATGAGTCCAGCTAAGGCCGAAAACAAGGACGTGCTGAATTCCCGCGTCAAGCACCGGGAGGCGTTCCGGCCCTTTGCGCCAGCCTGCCTGGAAGAGCGAGCGGCGGAATTCTTCGAGGTAGACCGGCCTAGCCCCTACATGCTGTTGGTGCCGCATGTGCGGGCGGATAAGCGGGCGGCGATCCCCGCCGTTACGCATGTCGACGGGACCGCCCGCCTGCAAACCGTGAGCAATGCCGATAATCCACGTTTCCGCTGCCTGATCGAGCTCTTCGCCGAACGCACGGGTGTCCCCGTCCTGCTGAACACGTCCTTCAACGACAATGGCGAGCCCATCGTCGAGACGCCTACCGACGCGGTCCGCTGTTTCCTGAAAGTCGATATGGATGCGCTGCTGCTTGAGGACGTGCTGCTGATCAAGGTGTAGCTGCCATATGGGCACAACGATTCGATCCTGTCCCCATTGCCGTCTCGGCCGCGGCGCACTTTTGCCCGGCGGTTGCATTGGCTCAAATTACCCGAACCAATTTGAATCGCCGGGCATACTAAAGCGAGCTGGGACGATACTAGCACACAGTAATTGTTCCGTTCGGAATCCTGCCCCACGATCTCAATGTTGCCGTACTCACCGCCATCGGCCGCCCCGGAATGCGCCGCGAAAGCAAGGCGTCCATTCACTAGCGACAGGGGCTTCGCCAACGGACCCGCGACGCCCGGAAACGCATCTCAAAAAGGAATTCTGTTTGAAGAGTTTGTATTGGCAGTCATGCCATTTCTCGCACCGCCCGAAGCGCCTGGATAGCGCGCCCTGCCTAATCAAAACGGCTCGCGCTGCCATGCTGCAAGGCCGGGCGTGAACCACGAGCAATACGGCAGGTTGATCAGATTGCCACCGTACGCAGAAACCACGGTCTTCAGGAAGCCGTTTACACGCTTGTCTTCCGCGCCCTCGGCGATCTCGTAGGTGTTGTCGAAAAGCACAAGGCCCCGCCGCGCGAGCTTCGGAAGCACGAGCTCGAATTCACGTCGAACGAGATCGAGCGTATGGCCGCCGTCCAGGAACGCCACGGAGACAGTGTCGATGGTCGCAAGCAGCCTGGGCAGCACCGCCTGTGTGTCGCCCTCGTGAAGCACGATCCGATCCGCAAGACTCGCACGCTCGAAATGCGCGCGCGCGCGGGCTGCGTTCTGTCGGTCAATCTCGATCGTATGCACCAGGCCTTCGACCTTCGCGTCCCGCATCGCGCACGCGAGCACGATCGTGGAGCAGCCCCAGTTCGTGCCCGTCTCCAGTACAACTGCCGGCTTGCCAGGCTCGAGCGCACAGGCAGTCAGGTAGTAGAGCGCCCCCCAGCCCGGATAGCCGATCGAAGCACCGGTGCGCGTGCGGGCGGTCTCGATGTCGCCAACGCCTTCCTCCAGCTCGGCGAGAATCGGATGGGGAAGGCGCGCGCGATCGTAGTCGAACCAGCGATAAAAGAGGGGTGGCTTCAAATGTTCGCTGCATTCAAAGGGAGGCTTGGCGAGCAGCACCTTAGCGGTGCTTGACACAAACACAAGCGCACGCGCTTGCATGTCATTCCCCAAAGCCAAACCGCCAGCCCAATGCGGACTGGCGGTCGGTCGTGTCTGGTTTTGGGGCGCGCGCGGCGGCCAGACTGCCGTGGCGTCCGGACTACTGTATCGTGATCGAACCATTCGGGGCGCCGGGTGTAGTATTCCCGGCACTTTTGTTGTTGTTGGCGGAGGCGATCGTCGCACCTGCGACAAGGCTCAGGCCCGTGGAGTTGTTGTAGATTCCGTTGTTGGAGAGCCGGATTGTCGATCCGCTGACATCTGCACTGACGGCAGTGACATTATTCGACAGAATGGAATTCTCGACGTTGATCCTGCCAGTTCCCACCGTTGTAGCGACGCCCGCTGTCGACGTCTGGTAAATCACCGACGCGTCGATTGTGGCCGTCGCCGCGCTGCTGGCAACGTCGACGCCGCGCGCCATGGCGGAAAGGCTGACATTGTGGAGGCTGGCGACGGCGGTGCCGGCGCCCAACATGCGCACCCCGTTCAGCACGTTCGAAATATAGCTGTTCTTGATCAGGACCGACGCCGTCGCGGCATTTTCAATACTCACGCCGTTGCCGGTGAAATTGTTGATGGTGATCTGATCGATCGTTACGAACCTGGCCTGAAGGATGCGGATGCCGTTCAATGCCGATACAGATCCGACGATCGAAATGTTACGCAGAATTACCCTGTCGTTCACACCGGCATTAATGGTGATGCCATTCGTGCCGCCCACAAGTATGCCGGCTAGGGTCCCGTCGCCGCTGATGGTGATCGACTTGGTGATCGTGACGCCGCCGAAGCCGCCCGGATCGAGCACGCTGATCTCGCCGCCGGCGGCGGTCTTGGAGATGGCTCCCGCAAAGGTCTTGCAGGGAGCCGTGCGGCTGCAGGGATTGGCATCATCGCCGACGCCCGAGACCCAGGTCCGTGTCGCCTGCGCCTGCGCAACGCCGACGGTCAGGCCTGCGATCGCGATGACGTAGAGCACGCCCAAAACAATCTTCCTCATAGTCAGTCTCCCAACGCTTGCCCCATGTCCGACTGCGCCGCATTCCAGTATGAGGAAATTGCGGCGCGGCCGGATTTCGCTGCGGGTAGCCCCTACAACCTAGCATAGCCAATTTTGGATTGCACGGTAGCCGCTTGCAAAATTGTGGCATGGTGCAGGACTCGTTGCGACCCGGGCGCCCAAGCAGCTCCCCGTTTGCAGGTCGATGGGAATCGCGCTCGGACGCAGCGCTTTGCGCCCCCGGCGTCGAGCGGATTGGTTCTTTCTTTGCCGCCTCCGTGCCAAGCTCAGTCGCGGTCGGCGTGATACCCGCCTCGGTGGGTAGAGCCGCGGCCCGGCCCGCTGTCCCCGTCCGTGGCAACCAACGTCGGAGCCGCAATGGACTGCGGCATCGTGGGCTCAGTATTGACATTCGCGGCGCCATTGACCTCCGGCCCCGCTCCGATGCCGCCGATCTCAGCGCTGGCGGTGGCAATATCCGCTCCAGCAAGTGCTTGCTCAGCGACGAGACTTTCGGCACCCGCCGCGTGTTCCAAACTCCTTGCGCGAGTTTCTTCGGTTTGCCCGACGCTTGGCTGACCCGGTTGACTTGCTCCCGCAGTCTGCTGCGCAAGCCCGTCAGCCAATGTGCCCACATCCGGATCACGCGTTTCGCTCCGCATCCGCATTTCGCTCGTGATGCGGTCTTCCGGGTCCAGAAACTTGATCAAATGCTGGTTGCGAGCCTCTGCACGTTTCAAAGTGTCTTCGGTCCGTTGAACGAAATCGCTTATGCGCGATATGAGCGACTTGCGAACGATGCGCGCGACAAGCGCGGTCAGCACGAGATTTGCGCCAAGGAGCACGAGCAGCAGTTCAGGCGTCGCAATGGCCGACAGATACGGCCGGGTCGCAATCAGCACGAGCGCAGCCACGCCAACGACCGCCACAAAGGCAGAAATGAAAGGCCGGCGCCGCATGGGTCGCGCCAAGTCCGCAAACTTCGCACGCATTTCGCTCATGCTGCGGTCTTCCAGGCCCCGAAGCTGGGCCCTGATCAACTGATGGCTCCGAGCCTCTGGGCGATTCAAAGCGTCTTCGGGTCGTTGAGCGAGATCACTCATGCGCGCGATGAGCGATTTGCGAATTATGCGCGCGACAAGCGCGGTCAGCACGAGATTTGCGCCAAGGAGCACGAGCAGCAGTTCAGGCGTTGAGACGGCCGACAGATATGGCCGGGCTGCAATCAATACTAGTACAGCTAAACAAACGAGCGCTACAAAAACCGTAATGAACGGCCGCCGACGCATGGGTAGCGCCAGGTCCGCAAACTTCGCACGAACCCTCCGTTGCGCAGCTTGTTGCGGTGCCTCGGCCAAATCCTCCTCGTCTCGGCGCTCGAATTCGATTGGCCGGTCAACCGCCGCCCGGATTGCCCGTTGCAGTGCATCCGGCTCAGGATCCTCTCTGAACGCGATGAGGTTTCCCCACGAACTGCTCGGCACGTCGCATGGATATTTCCGCAGGCGGCGGAAGCTGTGCGAAACACCGTAGCGCTCGATCGGATGCCACTCGCTGACATACACAGCATAGCCACGATCGAACAGGAGGCCGGCGATGTCGTGTGAGGTGCAACCCGCCGTCCCGCTTTTAGAGTCCTCGAACTCGGCCATGATCACCGCAGGCTTCAGTCGATCGAAATCGAGGCCGCGGAGGACGGCCATTTCGAAACCTTCGACGTCGATTTTCAGAAAATCCACGCTAGCGATCCGATGACGCGCCACGATCTCGTCCAAGGTCGTCGTACGAACGCGGGCGACCTCGCGATGGCTCTCGCGGAACGCACTCAATCCGCTGATGCCGGTACTCTCGTCTGAAGCATAGAAAGGAACATTCTGGCCGGCGGCGTCGGAGACGGCTTCGTCGAAGATAGAGACATTCTTCCTGCCTCCATGCTGCTTGACCAGTTCCTGGCGGTTGGCCGGATCCGGTTCGAAAGCAACAACCCTCCAGCCGGCCGCAGCAAAACGGCTGAGGGAAGAGCCGTGATGAGCGCCGACATCGATCATCACGCCCTTTGCCTCGGGCCGGTTCGCCATTTCGAAGATCAACCGGCATTCATCGATCTGTGCCCGCGCGTCGCGAGAGATCGATATGGTTTCCAATGCCGGTGTGGAAGGCGACTTTGAATCCGGCAGATTTGCCGCGGCGCGGAGATCGGTAATAAACCTTTGGCGTTGCGTATCGAGCTCCAATCGCGAAAATGCGACCATACGAGCGTTTTCGCCCATGTCAGCGCGGCGGCCCGCATCCGTGACGAGCTCCTCGATCGCTTGACCCAGCCTGTCGCGATCCGGTTCGTCCACCACCACCGCGCCTTCGATGCCGGCGAGAAACTTGATGGTCGCGAGTTCTCGAGGGCCGTAGGCGAGCACGGCTGCGCCGCTTGCGAGATATTCCGGCGTCTTGTTCCCGAAGGAATAACGCAGGTAGCGGATGGTCTCGCGATCGAAATTGTAGGCGACAAGAAGAATGTCGGCATCGACCAACCATTGCCGATAGGCCGCTTCGTCAAGTTCCGTCGCGTCGAGAGTAACGTTCTGCAAGCTCGAATATTTGTGATTTTCGGCGCGGTACCATTGAGCCTGTGTGTGGATCTCCAGCGAAACCGGGAGCCGGCTCGCCACATCCGACACAACAGTTGCTACCTCGAGAACGCTGTCGCGCGTGGTATCCGGCGCAAGACTTCCAGCATAGCGAATTCGGGCCCGACCGTCCGGGCCGGCATGATGTTGAAGCAGCGCCCAGTCGTCCGGCAGGGCCCCGTTTCGGTAAATCTTGAAAGGGACGCCGTATCGCTCCTTGAAGGCTGCAGCCATCGCTTCGCTGATCGCAAAACGATCGGCCGCTCCCCGCAGCAATCGGCGCAGGTCGCGATCCATCTCTGCGTATTGTTGCGAGTCGCTTGTTCGAAGTCTCTCCGGCCAATCGTCCATAAGCCAGATGACCCATGGCTTGCCGAGGGTTTGGATGAGCCGCATGGCAGCCGCGTGCAGTTCGCGCCGTTCGGCGACTGGTCGATAACACACGATATCGGGATTGAAGGCGCGGCACGCGGTCTCAACATCCGGACTGTCAGCCGCGAAGTAGCGGAGCCTGGGCAATGTGCGCATCCCGGCAGGGGCAAGACCAAGCTCGAACGGCCTGCTGGGCGAACTCCGGGGGCGAGCGAACAAGTGCAGAAGTTTCTCCGTCCCAAAGTGCCCGAAGTAGTTCGCTTTGAGCTGACCGGTAGCGGAGGTCCCGCCGATGCCCGTCACGTCGATCAATAGGGTGCGGGGAGCGGAGACTCGATCCACGCGTTCGAACAAGGAGCTGAACGCAACCCGCGGGAAGACATCGAGCTTGCCACCGATTGTGGCATTGTAGATTTGCGTCTTCCCCTCTTGTTCGGTGACCTTCTTTGCCTCGGAATAGGCGGCAAGCATGCGATCGACGTTGGGGTCGTGCCAGCGAAAGCCTTTGCCGAAATAGTCCGGGTGAAAATGGTTCGGATCATCCGACGCCATGTCCAATTCGGATACGCCGGTCTTTCCAACGACTTTGGCATCGCTTGGGAGTTTGTAATCGGCGTCCACGCCGACGAGATAAATCTCGCGAAAGCCGAAATAATACGCAAGCTGAATGCACGAGAAGGTGACGGTCCCACCTGCATAGACGAGGTTGCATGCGTCGGTGGAGAAATCGAACCCATGCGGGTAGGATTTCCGGGGTCGTAGATCAAAGAATATCGTGTCGTCGCCCTTGTCGAGGCAATAGGCCAGATTAGCCGGAAACAGCTTGGTCGGCCCCTTGAACCCGTTGATCCATTGGGCACGGTCCTCCGCCACGAGATGATCCTCGACGACATAATATGTTGGCAGCCAGTTGAGCTCAGGCGCCTTCAGGAAGAAGCCATTCGTTGCGAACGTCACTTCGCCCTTGAGCCGAGCCAAGTTGGTCCGATTCAGGCTTGGACCATTGCCAATGATGAAGCATCGGTCTTGGCCGAGGTGACGATCCCGCAAAGCGCGCAGGCGCGGCCGATACTGCGCATCCAGGTCGGTTCGAAAAATCTGCCGCACCCGCTCCAGGCCGGCGACCTGTTGCGCCAGCGGAATTCGATCAGTCGGCAGGAAGATCGGCGCCTTGACAGGCAGTTCGCTGATGATCTTCTTTCGTCTCGGCTCAAGCGCGGCTACCTTCCTCGCGTTGATGTGATCGCGCACCACCCGTATCGGAGCGGCGGACTTAGAGGCAGCGAACTTGAGCAGCACCTGAAGCGCGGATGGAAGCCTCTTAAGGCCGGACTCGGCATCGAACGCACTCGCCCCAAGGATTTTCCTCCGCGGGATGACGGGGACGCGGCCAGCTTTTTCGACGTCTTCGAAAAGGCAAAAGTCGAATGCATCGACCTTCGACTCAGGATTCGCATTAAGGGCCTTGGCGCCAACGTCCCGCAGTGCGCCCGCGGCCGCCCTCCAGCTGCCCAAATGGAGATCCGGGCTGGAGTTTGGAACGTTGTACTTGTCGCCAACTTGCTGATAGCCAGCAAAAAAGTAGTTTGGGTTCTCGCCGGCGGCCGCGGTTATCTCCAGCCCGGTCCCCTCACGCCGCTCCGCGCCGGGCACGATCTCGACATAGTTACAGTCGACGCCCATGAGATAGATGTCGCGATATCCAAGCGCAGCCGCCCAGATCAGCGTGTGACTGCCGGTCGTTATGGGAAGCCTTGCAAATTGGCGCGTGCCATTTCGGAGCAGATCGAATTCGACAATTCGGTCGCTGTTCTCAATCGGACCTATGTGGGAAATCAGATTGCGCCGCAGCAGGAACCGCTCGATGCCATATTCTGGGGCTTTCCGGACAAGGCGGGCGATTTCTTCCGCGTGCGACATCCCGACAACGAGGTCGAGGCAGGAATAGAACTTCGGGTACCAGCCGATCTCGTCCCAGTAACGGTACGCTGCGTTCATGCCGAACACATCGAAGGGTTTGAGGCGATTGAAATCGAAACCCTTGAGCGAGGGACCGTTGCCAAGCACGATTGCGCGACGATCGTGGGCAATGTTGTAGTCGAGTTGCTCGAGATTCAAATAGAGCCCGCGGTGATGGATCGTCACGCTGCGTTGGAACGTCTTGCCAGCAGCAAGAGACGATTTCACTGTTAGCGACCCGCGTGTTGCCCAATTCAGCATCGAGGCATCAGAGGACGCATCATTTGAGATGCACCAGGCGCGCGCCGACGAGAGAGGCGCCCGATAGCGGGCCGCAAGGATCGAAAGGATCGTCTGGTCTTGGCGATGACCCTGGTAGCCAAACAGACGCCGCATCTCGTCGCGGTCAAGCCGCGATTGAAATGCTCGGTTGTTGGCTGCGCGCCGCCGCTCGCGGTCCGCTGCTGCACCCAGCGCAGGCATGATCTGCGCCTCCAGGGGCGGATGCTTGTCACCTACAGCGACGCGAGGATCGGCCGCATATGTGAGCGCGTCGGAAAACAGCGCTTGGAACTTCCCGTCGATCCGATATCCGAACAGGCAGGAACAAAGATGGGTGGCCGCGAGCTCGCCATTCGTGGCGTTCATCCCGTCAATGCAGGAATCCGGCGCAAACGTCATGTTGTGCAACGTCGAGACGGGCTTGTCGTCGTGATCGACAAAAAACACACCGTCGCTCTGGACCCGACCGAAGATTCCGTCGACGCCTTCCACAACCGCCACGCCGGCGTCGATGAAGAGGACCATGCCTCTCGGCCCGGCGATGCTCGCCGCGTGGTTGACCGCTAGAATCTTGTAGACGTACGACTTCGGATCGAAGAATTCCGGATAGTCCGGCGCCATGTCCTTCGGGTAATCGACAACATACACATCCCGAAGCGTGGCGATGTGCCCGCGCTGCCAATTGCTCAGGCCCAGGTCGTAGACAAGTATCGGGGTGCGCCGTGTCGCGGTCCGATGCAGGCTGGCGATCAGAGTCAGACCCTGCTCAAAATACGGCTCGTTGAAGGTCGTAACGACAACCCGATCCCATCCGATGCCCGAAGACTCCCGAAACGCGGCCAGCGTTTTCGATGCCTCGGCGGCATGCGCCCAACTCAGAATTGCTGTGCTGGTCGCAGCTCCGACATTGCGCTGGCGGAAGGCCTCCAGAGCATGCTGTTTCGTCTCCTTGCGGATTTTCGGGTTGTCCCGACCTTTGTCGGTGATCACGAAGTCGGAGCCCGCGACCAGGAATCCCGACAGTCGTTCGATCCATTCCATCGGCGAAAAGCCGTAATGTCGCCGGCATACCTCGATCGATTCTTCGAACGACTGCCCCCGCGACTTGCTGGTCTTCATCTGGTCGTGCCAGATCGCATGCACGAGCACCTTGTCGTGAAACGCGAACTTCGCGCCGCCGGCAATCAGACGGACCCAATATTCGTAGTCGAAGGCGCAGCCCATGCTCTCATCGAGATAGCCGAAGCGCTCGAGAACCCGCCGGCGAAAGAAGACCGCCGGCTGCAGGATCCCGTTGGAGTTGATGAAGCGATATCGAAGGAGGTCAGCCTCATCGTTGATGTACGTGTCGCGGAGCACCGTCCCGTCGGGAGCGACAAATTTGCCGCGTCCGTATAAGACGTCGACGTCCGGCCTGCGGCCGAAGAGATCGGCGATTTCCGACAGCACAGTCGGGCTCACATACGAATCGTCGGTGTTGATCCATGTGACAATGTCGCCCTTGGCCTCGCGAAACCCGAGATTGATCGCGTTGGCTTGGCCACTGTCGCGGCCCACATGCAACGACATCCTCTTGTCGGCCGCCGCGGCCCGCTTGAGGATGTCCAGGGTGCCGTCGGTGGAACCCCCGTCGAACACAATGAGCTCGTAGTCCGGGAAATCCTGCGACGCGATGCTGTCTAGAGTCTGCTGGACGAACGGCTTCTGATTAAAACTTGGCGATACGATCGATATCGCGACCATGGACGCTACTCCCCCCGGATCAGGTCTTGCGTTCCAGGATCATTTGCAGGCTACAGGATGCAGCGACCTCGCGCATCCCTCGCAGCTGTGGAAACATCTTGTTCCATTTGTAGAGTTCATCGACTTGGTTGCAGGCATGCTTCGCCGAAGCGCCGAGATTCACGTCGATCGCAGGCGGCTCGGCCCAGGCGAGGCGACCTTCCGAGAGCTCGACGGTCTTCAGGTAGAGATCGAGACGCGCGCGCAACGGAGCAAAGGCGGGAGAGTTGTCGCCAGCGTCCGGAAGATAGACGTCAATTGCATGCAACAAGCGTCCACCTTTCTTCAGCACACGAACGCAATCTCGAATCGCGTCAGCATAGACATTGGAGGGGATGTGCTCCACCACCGAGACGGAGAACACGACGTCGAAATAGTCATCCGGAATCTCGGGCGAAAACTCTCCGATGAATACGCGGCTCAGCCGGATGCCCGGCCGTTCGGCGACAACGGACGGCCCCCCTCCCTGACCCTCGAATTTGTCGAGGTTCCAGCACTCGTTGCTTGCCACGAGCTTCGGCAAGACACGCGAGTTCCCGCCGCCGACCTCGCAGACCCGCGCGCCGCTCAGGCCCCCGAGATGAAACAACGCGAACGAATCTTGTATGTCCTTCAGCACGCCCTTGCCGGATGCGGTCGCGCCGGCATCGCACCATTTCCAGTATTCTTCCTTGGTTATCACCGACAACATGCAACAGGTCCACTCAGAGCTTCTGCGCCACAAAGGTATTGGAGATATAGTCCGCCTGAGACACGAGGTGGTCTCGCATCACTTCGATCGGAACAAAGCCGTGGCGATGAAGTAGATCAAAAACGACCTTCTGCGGCAATACATGCATCTCTAAAGCCTTGAAGGTATCAATTTTTGAGAGGTATTCTTCGAGACGGAACACATATTTAGTCTTATAGGTTGGAACCTGAAATACAGCCAGGCCCCCGGAATCAGTCCTCGACAACAGTGCATCGAGTATGCGGTGTATGATGGGCGGCGGATTGTGCTGAAGCACAATCTTGGAGTAGAGCACGTCAAATCGCGGCAAAAGTTCGATATCTTTGATTGTCTTTATCTGCACCCACTTGACGTTCGTTATGCCTTCCGCCCTGCAGTAATCGTGGGCAAGCTTGAGATGATTTCCGGATATGTCAGCTCCGGTGATCTCTCCGGCCCGCTCGGCCAGCCACCGCGTGACACGCCCCACGCCGCAACCATATTCAAGCCAGCGAAGCGACGGCGAAAGCGCGATTCCGTTACGGGCAAAGATAAGGTCGAGGGCGGCCGTTTCTCGCCGGCCGAGATCGTAGAATTCCTGCAGATTGTCCTTGATGGCGTCGCGCCGGAAGCGCGGGACGGTGACGACCGACCAATGAGGATCATCGGCCCCGTATGCCGACCAGACGCCCTCGATGTGCTGATGCATCTGCAAGAGCTGGGCATCCGTCGCATCGTACTCACACACGATCGGCTGCAGATGCTGCGTCTCATAAAGGAAGCGCCGCGAGACGTCGTTGCGTATCTTTCGGTAGTTGTCGTCTCCAGAGATCCATTGGAGGACGTCCTGCTCCAACAGCATTAACTACTCCCGGCTAACGGCCATGGTTGCGATCGCCAACTTCAGAAATCTCCGCGACCGGAAGCACGCCGGAAGCGCTACTAGCAGACGCTATCCATCCATGCCAGCATTGAATCAGGTGCGCGCCCGTTGGCCCGTTGAGCGGTCGCCGGACGCTTCGGTAGCAGCGCCTGGAGCTTGCTCGACGCCGACGGTGTCCCACCGCCGCCATGCCGGTGTGCACCGGTAGGAATCCAAGGATTGATTCACCCCAGGTTGCGCGAGGTTTCCGCGGCAGCCGCGGTCGTATTTGCTTTCACTTGAGACTTCGCGGAGATCGTTCGCCCCAGCGTCTCCACGCTGGCGCGGCGTCCTATCGGTTGATCAATCTTTTTGGGATGCGGGGGGAAGTTCGGAGAAAATGCGAAAACGTCGACGACCGCATGACCGCCCACCCCCCGATATGCGATTTCCGAATTTGCAGCGCCGGCAATCATTTCAAGGCGAAAACTCGGGTCGCTGATTCCGAAGGCGTGGACTTTCTTGCACTGCTCCGAGCGGTCTCGAACGTCGTCCGGAAGCGTGGCCCGACCCAAGAGCGTGTAGCGGCTCGGCACGCAGAACCGCGTGGCCATGATGTCAAAGCATGCCAACCGGGCGAGGCCCTGAATGGCGCTGGCGCTCGGCAGAAAATATGTCGTGGGCTCGGCGAACATGCCGACCTCGGTGTTGAGAACGAGGACCGGCTCTT
>CAYTTC010000051.1:0-24014 GCA_964440525.1 uncultured Propylenella sp.
TGATCGGGTGTCATTTTTCGTTCCCTCACCAATTTCGTGGGGAAGCGGATAGGCGCCCGGTTGTTTCAGGTTGATTTCGTCGGCTTTCGAATCGTGTTTCGATTCTGCTGGCGAAGGGCTTCGCGTCGTATCCGATGACGCGACGCGCGCGCTACATGTTATCGAACCGAATGCCCACAGGATATCGCGCCATGACCCTCCTCCTCTACACCGCTCCGCTCTCGATGTTCGGCGCCAAGGCCGAGATCGCGCTTCTGGAGAAGGGCGTGGAATTCGAGCTTGTCATGGTCCCCTTCGTCAAAGGCGACCGCTACGAGCCGAAGCATCCGGAGGTCGTCCGCATCAATCCGAAGGGCCAGGTGCCGGTGCTGATCCATGGGCCGGTGGAGACCTTCGATTCCACGGTGATCTTCGAATATCTGGAGGACGCCTTTCCGGTCCCGCCGCTCTGGCCGACGGGCGCGGCGGCGCGGGCGGAAGCGCGGCTTTTGGAGCTGAAAGCCGACGACATTGTCTTCATGAACATCGCGCGGATTTTCGGCCTGGAGGACACGCCCGACGACCCCGTCGCAGTCGCCGCGCGCGGAAAAGCCTACGAGCATTATGCGGAGATGGAGGCGCGGCTGGCGAAGCGCGACTATCTCGCCGGGCCATTCTCCTATGCCGACATCGGCTTCTTCATGGCGCAGTTTTATGGCGAGCGGAAAGGCGCGGTGATGAATGACGCGACGCCGCGGCTGCTCGACTGGCGCGCGCGCGTGCTGGCGCGGCCGGCGGTGCGCGAGGTGATCGGCCGGATGGGCGCGTGGCTGAAATCGGAGGGCCGGGACGCGCCAGGTACCTCGCCGGTGCACTCCCCTAGAGGAGCCGCGGGCGGCCGCTCCCCTCACCCGGCACCATTCGGCGGGCGGGCGTCAGGTGGGAGCTACGGCGTCGTTACGGGCGGACCCGGCGTCTCGATCGTCACGTTGACGTCGGTGCCGCCGCCGCCACCGCCGCGGAACACGTTGGTGCCGAAGAAGAGGAACGCGGCCACAATGACCACGAGCCCGCCCACGATCAGCGCCAAGCCATTGTTGTTCATCGTCGCTCTCTCTGCCGGTTTCGCTCAGCCCAAAACGGCGTGCTGCGCCGAAGGTTCCACGGCTAAGGATGTGGCGGCAGTGCGCTGCCCTCTCCCTCTTTGCGGGAGAAGGTAGTCGCGCGTAACCGCCCCGCATTAGCCTTCGCCCGCCGCATTCCCTATATTCCGGCCAGCACTACAAGAATCTCCGGAGCCCGCATGTCGAACGCCGCAACAAGCGCAACCGCCACCGCGAAAAAGACCTCCGCTTCGGGCCACGACATCACGCCGCTCTCCGATGTCGAGCGCGGAAAACTCGCGCAAAAGCTCACTCCGGAGGAGCGCCACATTCTTCTCGACCACGGCACCGAGCGGCCCTTCTGCGGCGCCCTTCTGGATAACAAGGAGACGGGCATCTACGCCTGCCGCCTCTGCGGGCTGCCGCTCTTCAAGGCCGGCGCAAAATTCGAATCCGGCACCGGCTGGCCGAGCTTTTATCAGCCCTTCGACAAAGACCACATCCGCGAGATCGTCGACCGCTCGCTCGGCATGGCGCGGACCGAAATCCGCTGCGCGCGCTGCGACAGCCATTTGGGGCACGTGTTTCCGGACGGGCCGCCGCCGACGGGAAAACGCTATTGCATGAACTCGGCCGCGATGGAGTTTTTCGCGGAAGGAACCGAGCCGCCGAAACGCGTCTGAGGCTGACTAATATTCAGCCGATCGGTTGACAATCAACATAGTGATTGATATTCAATCGACGTGATGAGGAATGCCGCACCTGTAATTCCGTTGCATGCAGCGCAGTCCCCCGATGACAGCGCGGTGGCGCTTGACGGCGTGTTCTTCGCGCTCTCCGATCCGGTGCGGCGGGAAATTCTGGCAAGGCTCGACGCCGCGCCGCTGCTCGTCTCGGAGCTGGCGGAGCCGTTCCAGATTTCGCTGCAGGCGGTGTCGCGCCACATCCAGGTGCTGGTGCGCGCCGGGCTGGTCAGCCAGGAGCGCACCGGTCGCATCAGCCGCTGCCGGCTGGAGGCCGGACCGATCTTCGCCGCCGCGGTGTGGATGAACCGCTACACGAAATACTGGCAGGCGCAGTTCGAGTTTTTGGCCGCATCGCTCGAGGATATCGAGAAGACGCGCGGCCGCGGAGCGGGGCGGGCGAAGCGCCCTCCCCGGCAGCGTCGCGACCGCCCGGCCCGTTGAGTTTCAAACGCAAGGAGGAGGTCGCGATGTCAGACCACCAGATTGTCTCTCAAGACGAATGGATCGCGGCGCGAAAAGCGCTGCTTGCCCAAGAAAAGGAATTCACCCGCGCGCGTGACGCGCTGAGCCAGGCGCGGCGGGAGCTTCCCTGGGTCCGGATCGAGAAGGACTATGCTTTTCACACCGCCGAGGGCGACAAGTCGCTGGAAGGCCTTTTCGACGGGCGCTCGCAGCTCGTCGTCTATCACTTCATGTTCGCCCCGGACTGGGAGGCGCCCTGCAAGAGCTGCTCGTTCTGGGCCGACAATTTCAACGGTCTCGACGCGCATCTTGCAGCGCGCGACGTAAGTTTTTCGGCGATCTCCCGTGCGCCGCTGGAAAAGTTGCAGGCGGCCGCGCTCCGCCTCGGATGGGGATTTCGGTGGGTGTCGTCCACCGACAGCGACTTCAACTTCGATCTTGGCGTTTCGTTCAGGCCGGAGGATGTCGCCAGCGGCGAGGTCGCCTACAACTACAATGACAGGCACAAAGCCTACGGTTCGGAGATGCCAGGGATCAGTGTCTTCTTCAAGGATGCCGACGGCGCAATTTTTCACACCTATTCCTGCTACGCGCGCGGCCTCGACATGCTGAACACCGCTTACCACTATCTCGACCTCGTGCCGAAAGGACGCGGCGAGGCCGGGCTGCCGTTCTCGATGGCGTGGGTGCGCCTACACGACGAATATGCCGCCTGATGCGAAAAACGCAGGGAGTGCAGCGATGAACTACCAGCCACCCCGCGGAGGCACCGCGCCAACCTATGCGCAGGGTGCGGAGCGCCTCGACGCGCTGCGCAAGCGGATCGACGAGACGCGGCGCGAGATGCGAAAAGTTCAGCAGGCGATAGAGCCTGAGCCGGTCGAGGACTATGTTTTTGCGACGAAGGGCGGCGAGGTGCGGCTGTCGGAGCTCTTCGGCGCCAAGGACGATCTCTTCGTCATCCACAACATGGGAACGACGTGCCCCTCCTGCACGCTCTGGGCGGACGGCTTCAACGGCGTCTACGCGCATCTGGCCGACCGCGCCGCCTTCGTCGTATCCAGCCCCGATCAGCCGGACGTGCAGCAGAAATTCGCAGAAAGCCGCGGCTGGCGCTTTCCGATGGTGAGCCATGCCGGCACGCGCTTCGCCAGGGACATGGGATATCTGAACGACGAGGGCACGTGCATGCCCGGCGTCTCCGTCTTCAAGCGAAAAAACGGCGGCATCGTGCGCGTCTCCGATGCGGGCTTCGAGATGGGCGACGATTTCTGCGCCTTCTGGCACCTGATGGATCTTCTGCCGGAGGGGCTCGGCGGCTGGCGGCCAAAGTTTCGCTACGACTGAGGTCGCCGCAACGGAGGCGGCGATGGCCTGGCGCAAATCGCCGCCAGAGGCGGCAAGCCCGGTTGGTTTTCTCCGGCATTCTGATTAGCTTAATGACTAGTCCGTGCGGAGGAGTGCATGAAGATCTGGCCTGTCCAAGACGCGAAGGCGCGGTTCAGCGAGATGCTCGACACGAGCCTGCGCGAGGGGCCGCAGGTCGTCACCAAGCGCGGGGCCGAGGTCGCCGTCCTGGTGCCCATGGAGGACTGGCGGCGGCTGCAGCGCGCGGCGCGTCCGGCCTTGAAGGACCTGCTTCTGGCGGAGGAGCCGCGCGCGGAGTTTTCCATCCCCCCGCGGGGAAAGCGCCCACGGCGCGCGCCCGCGGATGCCGCCTGACCGGCGCGCCCCCACGGCCTGACCGTGGTCACGCGCAGCATTCGCGACTTCGCCCCGTTCGGAGTCGAAGTCCTTAATCCGTTCGGTTGAAAACGATGTCCGGACTGCTTCCGCCGGTCCAGCATGATCTGGCGTGGTTCTTGCTCCGGTAGCACGGGCGGACTCTTGTCCAAGGCAGTGCGAAAGGAGCGGAACGCAGATAAAATGCCGATTTACAGCGTCCGCCACCTCACCACCTACCGCTACAAGCAGCCGGTCGCCTTCGGCGAGCACCGCATGATGTTTTCGCCGCGCGAGGGGCACGACCAGCATCTTCTGTCGTCGACGCTGACGATTACGCCGGAGCCGGCGAGCCTCTACTTCAGCGACGACGCGCTCGGCAACCGCGTCGGCGTGGCGCGCTTTGCCGGCCGCGCCGATACGCTGGTCTTCGAGAGCCGCATCCGCGTCGCGCAGTCGCGCTCGCATCCGGCCGGCTTCAATATCGAGGATCGCGCCAGCTCGCTTCCCGTCGCCTTCGATGTCGAGGAGCTGGACGACCTCGGCCCATACTTGACGCGGCGGCATCCCGATCCCGACAGTGCGCTCGAAGGCTGGGCGCGGTCGTTCCTGCGCGCCGAAAAACCGACGTCGACGGTGGAGCTCCTCACCGGCATGATCCATGGCATCCGGCGAAAACTCATCTATGTGCGGCGCGTCGAGACAGGCATCCAGCGCCCGGCCGAGACGCTAGCGCGCGGCTCCGGAACCTGCCGCGATTTTACCGAGCTGATGATCGAGGCGCTCCGCGCCCTCGGCCTGCCGGCGCGCTTCGTCTCCGGCTATCTCTACGTGCCGGCGCGCGACCGCGGCGAGGTGCATGGCGGCGGCGCGACGCATGCCTGGGTGCAGGTGTATCTCCCTGGCGCCGGCTGGATCGACATCGACCCGACCAACGCCATCCTCGGCAATGAAGGGCTGATCCGCATCGCCATCGCGCGCGAGCCGAGCGAGGCGCTGCCGCTCTCGGGCTCCTACGGCGGTTTTCCCTCCGACGATCTCGGCATGGAGGTGACGGTGAAGGTGGTGCGCGAAGAGTCCGGCGAGGCGGAACTTACCGCCGGGCTTCGTGCTTGAGGGAAGCCATGCAGATCAGAGCCGGCTACGAAATCGAATACGAATGCGCGCAGCCGACGCCGATGCTGCTCGTCCTTTCCATCCATCCCTCGCGCTTCGCAGATCTTTCGACGCCGCATCTGATCCAGTTCGATCCGCCCATCCCGTCGAGCAATTACGAGGACGGTTTTGGCAATATCTGCACGCGGATCGTGGCGCCGGCCGGGCGCACAAAAATCTTCGCGGATTTTCAGATCGGCGACACCGGGCTTGCCGACTTGGTGATGCCGGAGGCGCGACAGCTTCCTGTCGAGGAGCTGCCGGAAGAGGCGCTCGTTTACCTGCTCGGCAGCCGCTATTGCGAGACCGACCGCCTCGCCGACTTCGCCTGGGCCACTTTTGGGAACGTGCCGCCGGGATGGACGCGCGCCAAGGCGATCTGCGACTACGTCCACGAGCACATCGCCTTCAACTACCAGAACGCCGATCCGACCCGCACCGCTTTCGGCGGCTATCAGGACCGGACCGGCGTCTGCCGCGATTTCGCGCACCTCGCCGTCACGCTTTGCCGCTGCATGAACATCCCGGCGCGCTACTGCACCGGCTACCTTGGCGATTTCGGCGTGCCTTTCGATCCGAACCCGATGGATTTTTCCGCCTGGTTCGAGGCGCTTCTCGACGGCCGCTGGTATACGTTCGACGCCCGCCACAATTTTCCGCGCATCGGCCGCATTCTCATGGGGCGCGGGCGCGACGCCACCGACGTCGCGATCTCCACGAGCTTTGGCCGCTCGACGCTGGTTGGATTCAAGGTGTTCACGGACGAGGTCGGAAGCCTCGCCAACAATTCCGTGAGGTGACCCGGCGCGCCCACGCGCTTATGCTCGCGGGCATGAACCAATTGCGCGCGCTCAAAGATCTCGCGGCCCTCGCCGGGCGGCTGCTGCTGGCGCTGATCTTTGTCATCGAGGGCTGGCTGAAGGTCGCGGACTATTCCGGAACCGTGAGCTACATGGAGGCGAACGGCGTCTCCCCCCTCTTCCTCCCCTTCGTCATCCTGACGGAGCTCGGCGGCGGGCTGCTCGTCATGTTCGGGCTATTCACCCGCTGGGCGGCGCTCGCACTAGCGGGCTTCTGCCTCCTGACCGCCCTCCTCTTCCACATGGCGCCCGACCAGGCGGTGCATTTTTACAAGAACCTGGCGATCGCCGGCGGGTTTCTGATGCTCGTGGCCCACGGGCCGGCGCCCTGGTCGCTGGATGCCTGGTGGGCCCGGCGGACCCTCAGCGCGGCGGGTTGGGATCGTTGAGCGGCCCCAAGCGTTGTGGACCGGAAACCAGCCGCGGCCTATATCATCCCTGCGGACCTTGAGGGGGCTACCATGATTTTTCGTTCAGCGCGCTGCGCGCTCGTTCTTGCCGTCGTGTTCTTGGGCGCCTGCCAGACGGGTTTCTACCAGACTTCCACCCCCATGCGGGTCGCCACCACGCCGATGGACGGCGTGTGGGCGTCGACCGACGGCGTCTTCGTCGCGAGTTTCGGCCGCGGCAGCTTCACCTCGCGCTTCACCGCGACGAACGAGATCCTGGCGCAGGGCACCTACTCCGTCGTTGGCCCCTCCGTCAGCATGCAGTGGATTTCGGTAGCGACGCAGCAGCAGCGGACCGCCAACTGCTCCTTCATGGCCGCGGACACCGTCGCCTGCAATCAAGGCGATGGTGGGCGCTTCGAATTGAAGCGATCGGGATTCGCCGCGCCGATGGCGTCTGGCTGACCGCGCCCCACCGCCGTAGCCCGCCGGGCGACGACCTCGATCAAAGAAACCGGGAAGAGACCGACATGGCGAAGAGAGTAGTCGGCTTCATTGGCCTTGGGCTGATGGGCCGGGGTATGGCCGGAAACATTCTCCGAAAAGGGAACGACCTCCTCGTCATGGCGCACAAGAACC
Source organism: uncultured Propylenella sp. (assembly GCA_964440525.1). Classification (GTDB taxonomy): domain Bacteria; phylum Pseudomonadota; class Alphaproteobacteria; order Rhizobiales; family Afifellaceae; genus DASWJZ01. Next base: position 7,056 of record CAYTTC010000051.1, read on the forward strand.
GCGCGCCGGTCGACGCGCTGGTGAAAGAGGGCGCGCGCGAGGTGAAGAGCGCGCGCGAGATGGCCGCCGCGGCCGACATCGTCGTGATTTGCGTCACTGGCAGCCCCGAAGTAGAAGCGGTCGTGCGCGGCGAAAACGGCATCATCGCCGGCGCCAAGCCCGGCCTCGTCGTGATCGATTCTTCGACCGCCGATCCGGTCTCGACCGCGGCGCTGGCGGAGGAGCTTCTAGCGGCAGGTGTCAGCCTCGTCGACGCGCCGCTCTCTCGCACGCCGAAGGAAGCCGAGGCGGGCACGCTCGACTGCATGGTCGGCGCGTCCCCTGAGGATTTCGCCAAGGCCAAGCCGGTGATCGAGTGCTTTGCCGCAAAAATCGTGCATGTGGGCCCGGTCGGCGCCGGCCACACGATGAAGCTCATCAACAATTTCGTGTCGATAAGCTATGCGGCGATCTATTCGGAGGCGCTGGCGCTCGGCGCCCGCACCGGCATTTCGCCAAAACAGTTCCACGCGGTGATCGGCGGCGGGCGCATGAGCTGCGGCTTCTACGACACGTTCATGAAATACGTGGTGGAGCGCGACCGCGACGCGCACAAATTCACCATCCAGAACGCCCACAAGGATATGCGCTACCTGATGAACCTCGCCAACAAGGCGGGCGCTTCGAACGTGGTGGCGCCGGTGGTGAAGGGCTATCTCGCGAGCGCCGAGGCGATGGGCAAGGGCGGCGACTATCTGCCCATGCTCTCCGACCATATCGCGATGCTGAACGGCGTGAGCCTCGGCAAGACGTAAACGAAAGCCAAGCGAATCGCCCCACAACGGCACAGCTGTGGTGAGCAACGCGCTTCGCGTGTGCCGTATTGGCACGCGGAGGTTAAGGGCTGCATCCGCTTCGGAGCGAATCGGGAGCGGCCGAGGGGTGCGCGTTGTGGCGCAGCGCGGTCCGGACACCAGATGCTGTGAGAACAGGCCCGGAATATCCACAGGCTCGCTGATTCGTCGCCGCTTCGTTCGCGCCCTGATCCGAATCTGAATGGCGAGCGCCCGATTGACGCGAGCGACGTTTACCGGAGACGCAGAGCAAGCCAGTGGCAGTCGCCGACAAGAGCGGCACTTTGGCTGCGATATCAGAGTGTTGCCGCCCGGGCACAGATGGCGAAAATGCTTCGATGACAGAGCGATGAAGGGGACTCCGCATTCCGGCTGAGGTAGAAGGCTCGCTGCCGCGCTGCCCATCGGGCGCGCGGGGATTGAACCAGACTCTCAACTATTCCGATCGGGGGGCGATCGGAGGGGCGGCCCAGGCCGCCCCTTCTTTTTTGTGCCGGCGCGGTTCACCGACGCCCATCTTTTTTGTTGCATCGAGGGGCCGAAGCACATATTTCCGTGCTTGCCCAAATTCGCACGTGCCTGTGGTCGCCAAAGGGTTCTCGAAGCGGCGGCTTAAAGCAACGACGGTGGAGGGCTTTTTTGGTCTCGTGTCGGTCCTCCAAAGGCCGGCGACACTGAAGAGGCACACACTCTCTTTGCCGGACGTGCGGATCGGGCGTTCCCGTTCCAAGCGATGGCTCACAGGTTCGGACTCTTATCCGTTCCAGAAGAGCTGTTCGGCGCGAACCACCCGGCCTTTCGCCGGTTGGGGGATCCAGGGGTTTTCGACCCGTTTCCATCGCGGGTCGGAGGCCGGCGCAGGACTCCCGGGCTGCAACGCTTGGAAACGGGGTGTCACCCAATGATGACCGACCGCATCCGCTCGTTCCTGGACGAGCGACGACCCGAAGGCCCCTGCCTCGTGGTCGACCTCGAAATCGTCCGCCGCAACTATGAAGCCTTCGCCCGCGTCATGCCGGACAGCCGCATCTTCTATGCGGTGAAGGCCAATCCCGCGCCGGAGGTCTTGGACCTCCTCGCCGTGCTCGGCTCGTCTTTTGACGCCGCTTCCGTTCCCGAGATCGAGATGGTGCTCGCGACCGGCGCCGCGGCGAACCGCATCTCCTACGGCAACACGATCAAGAAGGAACGCGACATCGCCCGCGCCCATCAGCTCGGCGTGTCGCTCTTCGCGGTCGACTGCGTCGAGGAGGTGGAGAAGATTTCTCGCGCGGCGCCCGGCGCCCGCGTCTTCTGCCGCATCCTGACCGATGGCGCCGGGGCCGAATGGCCGCTCAGCCGAAAATTCGGCTGCGTCATGACGGAGGCCGTCGACATCCTCGCGCGCGCCGCCGAGCTTGGCCTCGTCGCTCACGGCGTGTCGTTCCACGTCGGCTCGCAGCAGACCGACGTGAAAGCCTGGAACCGCGCGCTCGCCGACGCGGCAAAAGTGTTCCGAGCCGCATCCGAGCGCGGCATGCAGCTGCAGATGCTCAATCTCGGCGGCGGCTTTCCGACCCGCTACCTGAAGGACGTGCCCTCCTCCGAGGATTACGGGCGGGCGATCTTCAAGGGGCTCCGGCGGCATTTCGGCAATCGCATTCCCGAGACGATCATCGAGCCAGGCCGCGGTATGGTCGGCGACGCCGGCGTGCTCAAGGCGGAGGTGGTTCTCGTCTCCAAGAAGTCGCGCAACGACGCGGTCCGCTGGGTCTATCTCGACGTCGGAAAATTCGGCGGCCTCGCCGAGACGATGGACGAGGCGATCCGCTACCCGATCAAGACGCCGCACGACCATGGGCCGAAAGGTCCGTGCGTGGTGGCAGGGCCGACCTGCGATTCCGCCGACGTGCTCTACGAAAAGGTGCCTTACGATTTGCCGCTTTCGCTGACGATCGGCGACGAGGTGCTGATCGAGGGGACCGGCGCCTATACGACCACCTATTGTGCGGTCGCCTTCAACGGCTTCGCGCCGCTGCAGTCGTACGTGATCTGAGCCTGCAGCTTATAATGAACAGGACGACCTTGGGCGATTCGCTATTCCCCTGCACTGTGATCATCGCTGGTATGGTCGCGTCATCGTCGCCGATCGTGGCGTCATAGGCGCATTCGAGGACCGGCCGCTTGAAGAAGGCGGCATATTTCCCGAGCCCGAACCGCGTAGCGGTCGCCAGGCCGAACTCCCGGACAGTCGCGGCGGTTTTCGTGAGCACCGCGAAACACTCGTCGCAGGACGAGCTTTCGAGCGCGGAGACACGTTCAACAAGCAGGGCGTTCCGACCGACCGCGACTTCCATCTCTCCATCGGGTGCCCAACCGGGTAGTTCGACCGAGAGCAGTCACTGGGACAGCCTTCAGCGCGGTTCAAGGAGCCGCGTTGATCTCGCCGTCAGGCCTTGGTCAAGTTCACAACGGACGGTGAAGGCTAACTACGCACTAGAACATACAAAAAGCAATTGGACCTTAGGCGCCTGACGGCCTAATTGTGGTCCATCGTCGGCCACTAGTCCGGGCGCCGACGGCTAGGGGACGCGTCAGTGCTCTTGCCCGCAAGGGAAGAGCCATGGCCCCCCACCGCAAACCGGCCGTCTATGGAAATCGCATGCTCACTCGTCTTTCGTCGGACGATGTGCGGCTGCTCGAGCCCAGACTAAAAAATGTCGAACTTGCGCTGCGGCAGTCGCTCGAACAGCCGAACAAATCGATCAAGCACGTTTTCTTCCCAGAGAGTGGCATGGCTTCCGTGGTAGCCCTCGGCTCGCGCAAAAAGCAGCTTGAAGTCGGCATCATCGGCCGGGAAGGCGTCACCGGCTTGACGGTCGTCCTCGGCAGCGACCGCTCGCCTCACTCGACCTTCGTGCAAATTGCGGGGCGCGCCTACCGTATCGCGGCAGACGACCTGCGTAGTGCGATGGCGAAAAGCCCCACGCTTCGCAGCGTGCTGCTGCACTACGTGCAGGCGTTCATGATCCAGACGACGCATACCGCCGCTTCCAACGGCAGCGCGAGGCTGGAGGAACGGCTGGCGCGCTGGCTGCTCATGGCGCATGACAGGACGGACGGCGATGAGCTGTCCCTCGTTCACGAATTTCTGGCGGTCATGCTCGGCGTCCGCCGGCCGGGTGTGACGGTGGCCCTCCACACACTTGAAGAACAGGGGCTAATCAGGGCCGCGCGCGGCCGCATCCTGGTGGTGGATCGCGCCGGCCTCGAGGAGCTCGCCAACGCCTCCTATGGCGTCCCCGAGGCCGAATATGACCGTCTGATGGCTTGACCGGCGATCACACGTTCGCTGCGTTTGACTTCCGCTTGGCCGCTGACTTCTTCGCACCAGCAAAGCGGGGCGGACAATCCCGCCTTCTCGCCGCTTCTCTCTTGCAAGCGATCGCGCAACGGCATAAAGGTCAGTATTGCTGACTTATATGCTTCGATCGATGCGCCTCGAGCCGGTCATCGCGTTCACCGTCTTCTCCATCGTGACCACCATCACGCCGGGGCCGAACAACGTCATGCTGACGGCGACTGGCGCAAATGTCGGCATCCGCCGCGGTATGCCGCATGTCCTCGGTATCGCCTTCGGCTTCGGCTTCATGCTTTTCCTGTTCACCGCGGGCGTCGGGACAGCACTCACCTCCAGTCCGGCGCTCATGCTTGGCCTCAACATCGCCGGCATCGCAGTCCTCCTCTGGCTCGCGTGGAAGATCGCGACAGCGAAGCGCGGCAGCGCAGCTGAACGCGAGCGGCCGATCGGCTTTTTCGGGGCCGTAGCCTTTCAAGGGGTCAACCCGAAGGCGTGGCTGATCTGCGCCGGGGCCGTGAGCTTTCTGCAGCCCGACGCGACGCCGATCGTCTAGGCCGCTCTCTTCGGGTTGATCTTCATCGTCGCCGGCATCCCCTGCATGCTCATCTGGCTGGGCTTCGGCGCGGCGATGCAATATGTGCTGCGGACGGATCGCGCGCTCCGCGCATTCAACATCGCGATGGGGCTGCTCCTCGCGGCAATTGTGCCGCTGTTGCTTTAGCATCAGTCGCGAAGCGCCGCGAAACTCGGGCCGGCCGCCGGCAGCTCCGCCGCGAGAAGTTTTGGATCCTGCACCAGGTAGAACTCCCTGACCGGGGTGGGATCGGTGATGGTGATCTTGAACTCGGCCGTCGCCTCGGGATCGACATGGCCGTTCAAAAACTCGATCCGGTCGTAGGGCTCGAAGCGGCGCTCGTTGCTGGAGAAGGAATCGGAGCCGACGTCCGGCGCCAGCACCGCAAATTGCTTGAACGACAGGCCGTCGCCATAGACGCTCGGCTTCTTCGGCACCTCCTGCAGTTCCATCTCGAACGCCGCCCAGACGCGAAGGGAACGGTTGGCGACCCGCTTGATGAGAGTGAGCTGAGCATGCACCGATCGGAGGCCGCCCCCCCAATTCCGGTTGCGGATAACGAGCGTGACTGGCGCGACCTCGAAGATCTCCTCCACGATCACGACCGGATCGTCCGGCGTCCCCGATCCAGTTGCCGAGACGAGCCGAAACCCGCCGCGCTCGTCGGAGAAGGAATAGTCGCCGGCGAAAAACTCCGCCGCCTCGCCGCGCGACAAAGGCGCCGAGACCGCCAGGATCACGGCAAGCACGCCCCACATGGCGGGGCGCTGGCGCGCGGCGATCGGCGGTTTTGGCATTCCTCACCTGTCGGCCGGAGCCTGCCCGAGGCTCCCCGCCGAAACAAGCGCTGCCGAGCGGGGCGCGGCGACACCTTCGCCGCCCCGGCGCCCGCGCGAGTATTCGATGCCGGCGCTTACTTCCGCGTGGCGTCGCGGATGGCGTCCTTAGCGCCGCCGTAGGCGTTCTGCACCTTGCCGGCGACCTGGTCTGCCCTGCCTTCCGATTTCAGCTTTGCGTCGCCCGTGACTTTGCCGGCGGCTTCCTTGACCTTGCCCTTGAGGTTCGTCGCCGCACCCTTGACCCGATCCTTGTCCATCGTCGCTCTCCACGGCTCCACAGCGGAGCCAAGCGGCTGACAACGTGCGCCAAGGCCCTCCGTTCCGCGTGCCATGCGATGCGAGCGTACGAATCGGCTTAACAGGTGTGCAATCGGATGTCAGAGGAAGCGACGTGGCGACCTGGATCCAGACAATCGTCGAGACGATGGGCGTATTCGGCATCGCCCTCCTCATGTTCCTCGAAAACGTCTTTCCACCCATTCCGTCGGAACTGATCATGCCGCTCGCCGGCTATGCGGCAGCCAAGGGAGAGGCGAACATTTTTCTGGTCATCGTGGCCGGCACCGCCGGCTCGCTTGCCGGCGCGCTCTTCTGGTATGGGCTCGGCCGCCTGATCGACCACGAGCGCTTCAAGCGTTTCGCCGACCGCCATGGCCGCTTCATCACCATGACGCGCGCCGAAATCGAGCGCGCCGGCGACTGGTTCGACGCCTACGGCCAATACGCCGTCCTGTTCGGGCGTCTGATCCCGACGGTGCGCACGCTGATCTCGATACCGGCGGGACTTTCGGAGATGCCGGTCGGGCGCTTCCTCGTCTATTCCGGGATCGGAACGGCGGTGTGGACCACGTTCCTGGCACTCTTCGGATATGCAGTCGGGAGCAAATATTCGGCGCTCGAGCGCTGGATCGATCCGATCTCGTACGGGGTCATCGCGCTGATCGTCGCGATCTACCTTTGGCGCATCGCGACGTTCGGGCGGCGTTGACGTGGCCAGTGGATCTGCCTCTTTCGCCCTTGCTGATCCCCGGAAGCTGTTGGCCCACGCCTCACGCATCGGCTCCCGGTTGCACATAATGTAGAGTTCTGATCGTGGCATCAGCCCGACCGAGAAGCCGCGCGGCGAGAAATATGAATCCGATCAAGTCCGGGCGACCATTCTTCGGCGAGCGTCCTCACGCAGTCTATGACGTGCTGGCGCAGCTGCCGCCCGGGCTGATGCTTGATGTCGGCGCGGCCGGCGGTGCGGTGACCAAGCGAATGCTGCATAGAAGCCCTCAGTCGCATGTCATCGCCTTCGAGCCGTTCCCCGGCAACTATCCGCATTTCGCGAATATCGTCGGCGACGACTCCCGCGTCACCCTCATGAAGGTGGCCGTCGCTTCTGAGGCGCGCAGGAACAAGCTTTTCGTCGCCGCGACGGTCACGGGCTCGGAAAAGGGCTGGGAGAAGTTGACCGGCTACTCTTCGGGCGGATTCCTGATAGCAGACGATGACGAGCGGGGGGACAAGAGCGTCACCGTCGATACCGTCCGCATCGATGATGTGATCGGTGACCAACACGTCCGATTCATGAAGGTCGACGTTCAGGGGGGCGAGCTTGGCGTTCTCCGCTCGGCTGAGCAGGCGATCACTCAGGGTCGAATCGATTTCATGTTCGTCGAGTTCGGCGGCGAGGAGGCCGTCTTGAACCATCTTCTCGAACGGGGGATGAGAATTTTCGATTCCGAGTATCTGCTCATCCCGAGAAAGCATCGGGTCTATGGGCTAACCTGGAACGTGTTCCGTAATCTTAAGCGATGGAGAAGGGATCGGATCGACATGTCGAACTGGGACGTATTCCGTGATCTCACGCTGACAACGGGAGCTACAGCACACCGGGCCTGGCCGCGGGTGATTTCCTATGCGCCGAATGACTACTGCCAGTTCTTTGCTCGGGAGAATAGGAAGCTCGGCACTGTGTGGACCGACATCGTCGCAGTCGCGCCCCACTTCGTCGACCAGTTTACCAAGGCTGCCTCTGCCGCGGCCGTCGCCCTAGACTGATTTAGCGGTCAGCCCTCGCTCAGGCCGAACGCGGCTTTTCCTCGTAGGGCGTTCCGTCTCTATGCAGATAGGCGGTGCCGACGGCGAGCAGATCGATATCGGGATAGTGCGCCGAGTCCCCGCCCGGATGCCGGCTGCCGATTTCCAGGATGAGGGCATCCGCGCCCGAGCGATTCTGGAAATGGTGGCCGTCTTCTGCGCCGGCCTTGAACCCCGCGCAATCGCCGGCACGAAAGGTCTCCTCGCCCGCGTCGGTGACCAGAACGACCTCGCCTTCGACGACATAGACGAATTCGTCTTCATGCGTGTGCCAGTGGCGCTGGCTCGACCAGGCTCCGGGCGGCAACCGGCAGAGATTGACGCCGAACTGATCGAGCCCGGCGGCGTCACCAAGACGAATGCGGCTGCGCGCCCGGCAAGGCTCGTCATAGGGCGCCGGATAGCGTGTGCCCTTCACGATCGGAGCGGCGGCTTTGTCGATCGTCTTCTTCATTGATGCTGTCCTCCGGACGAGCGCGGACCGAAACGGCGCTAGAGCCCCCATTCTGATTCAATCAGAATGGGGCTCTATCTATTTGTTTAAGCATGATCTTTTCCGAAAAGCGGTTCCCACTTTTCGGGACCAGGCGCTAATCGGCCATCGTCTCGATCGCCGCAAATCCTCCGGCGCCCTTCTCGTCCTCGAACGGCGTGGCGACCTCGACGAAAGTGTTGGGATAAAAGCCGTTGAAGTGCGTGCGCAGCGCCAGGCTGTAGGCGCCGATATGGCCGATCTCGATCCAGTCGCCGGTGTCGACCGTCTCCGGCAGCCAGAAAGGCCGCGAAAGAATGTCGACGGAATCGCAGGTGGCGCCGCAGACGCGGAACGGCACCAGGTCGCTTGGATTACCGCTCCTTCGCTTGCGTGCGGGATCGTGGATGAGGCGGGCCGGCAGCGTGATCTTGCCGGTCCATGAATCTGAGAGCGACCCCCAAATCCCGTCATTGATATAGAGCCGCCTTCCCTTCTTCAGGAGCACGCGGACGATGACGGAAAGCGAGCGGGCGACGATCACGCGGCCGGGCTCCGCGATCAGCGGCAAATCTGAAAAGCCCCATTCCTCGATGTCGCTTCGCAGTTCCGCCATGAGCTCGGCGAGGAGCGGCATTGCCGGCTTGGCGCGGCGCGGATCGTAACCATAGGGGGCCGGAAAGCCGCCGCCGACATCGAGCCCGGCGAGCGCTACGCCGGCGCGGCTCCGCACCCAATCGGCGGAGGCGAGCGCCCGCTCGTAGACTTCCGGATCCTCGATCTGGCTTCCGACATGGAAGCAGAGGCCGACGTTAAAGCCGATCTTGTCGATACGCTGCAGAAGCTCCACGGCATGCGTCGGCGCCGCCCCGAATTTCCGCGAAAGCTCGTAGGCGGCTTGTCCCTTGGTCCGCAGCCGCACGAAGAGCGTGATGTCGGCGGGATCGATGTCGAGCGCGCGGACAATCCGGAGGAGCTTGGCGATCTCGTCCTCATGATCGAGCGCAAGCACGCGGATGCCGTAGTGCTCGAGCGCCAGCCTGATGTCGGACTGCGCCTTGACCGGATGCATGTAGAGGAGCTCGGCATTGTCGGAGACGGCGCGCACGGCCGAAAATTCGCCTGGGCTCGCGACGTCGAAGGCATTGATGCCGACGTCGATAAGCGTGCGGAGTACGAAGTCCTCGCCGTTGGTCTTGACGGCGTATGCGGTCTTGCCGGGAAAGGCCTTGATAAAGGCCTTCGCGTCGGCTTCCAGCACGGCCGGCCGAAAACAATAGACGGGCGAATCTGGCCGGAGAGCCAGCGTTGCGGCCTGCCCGGATTCGAATCGGTCGATTTTCGATCCTCCTCTTTCGACGCTCCTTTAGCCGCGATGCCGGCCGAAAGCACGCATCCCCAGAGTTGCGGCCGGTCGGAATATTTTGGGCCGAATTCGCCGTCGCTTTCGCCTGCCGGGCCCGCCCCCGCACGCCGACCAAGCAAAAAATTACAGCCTGTGGATGACGCGAGAATATCGTGGTTAAGCGATTGATAAAGTTGAATAAACGTCTAGTCGATTTCTATGGGCTACTCGCACCTTTTGCAGTGCATCACAAATTCCATGTTCTGAATGCGTCGTTTCTGCGTTAGTATGCGTCGCATGAAGCAGAGGGAGGCCACCCGATGACCTTCATCAAGCCGCTGAATTTTGTCGCGGTCGGCGCCGCTTTTGTTTTCCTTGGAGCGATCGTCTTCGGCATCCTCTGAGGAGCGCCGCTAGATCCATTCGTTTGAGCATGCTCTAGGCGGCGCAGGCAGCGGCACTGTCGCGGTCGGGCGCCACGCCAAGCGTCCGGCAGATGGCTTCCGAAAGCTCCGCCCGGTTCAGCGTATAGATGTGGAACGCGGTAACACCGCGCCCCATCAGATCCGACATCTGCTCGGCGGTGAGTTCGACCGCGGCGAGACGGTGCGGATCCTGCTCCGGATCGAGGCCATCGAACCGGCGCGTCACGCTTTCCGGAATGCTCGCGCCGCAGCGGCTGGCGAAGTTGCACACCGCCGAGAAGCGATGGATCGGCATGATGCCTGGAACGATCGGAATATCGATGCCGGAACTGCGGACGCGATCGACATAGGTTTCAAAGAGATCGTTGTCGTAGAAGAATTGCGTGATCGCGCGATCGGCGCCGGCGTCGACTTTTCGCCTCAACACGTCGATCTCAGTGTTCCAATCGGGGCTCTGCGGATGCCGTTCGGGATACGCCCCCACTGAGACTTCGGTGGCGCCCGCGAGCTTCAATGTCTCCACGAGCTGCGCCGTGTCGCGATATCCCAGCGGATGCGGCTCATAGGGCTCGGAGAGGCCGCCAGGCGGATCGCCGCGAAGCGCCACGAAGCGCTCGATGCCCACTTCCCGAAACAGTCCGATCGTATGCGCGAGCGCGTCGCGGGTTGACCCGGCGCAAGTGAGGTGCGCGGCAGTTGGCAAACCCGATTCGTGCATGCGCCGCACCGTGCCGAGCGAGCGTTCCTGTGTCGTGCCGCCGGCGCCGTAGGTGACCGACACATAGGTCGGCTGGAACGGCTGAAGCCGCGCGACGGTCTCGTTGAGCGCCTCCGCCTGCGCGTCGCTCTTCGGCGGAAAAAATTCGAACGAAATGGCCGGAGGCTTTTTGGAGCTTCTGCCGCTCTTGCTCGCCGTGCTCAAAGCTGTGCTCCCGCCTTACGCCCGGCATCCGCGGCACGCCGGTCGAGCGCCGTCCAGATGGTGACCGTCAGTCCACCCGACTCGGCGCTCGGCACGAGATCCTCCGCCGCCTCGAGCTTAAGTCCCGCCGCCACGATCCATTGCTTCATCTGGGCGTGGCTGAAGCCGAGCCGGAGATGCGCCTGGCTCTCGCGCAGGTGCTCCAGCTCATGCGGAGCGAAGTCTACGATGAGCAGACGCCCGCCGGCGGAGAGCGCCGCCGCTGCTTCCGAAAGCGCGCGGCTCGGCTCGTCGAGAAAATGCAGCACCTGGTGGATGACGACGAGGTCGAAGCTGTCGCGCACGACTGGCAGGTTGATCACGTCGCCCAGCCTCACGCGCGCATGGTCGATCGCCGCGCGCTCCAGATTGGCGCGTGCGACCGCCAGCATGGCCGGCGACAGGTCGACGCCGAGCGCGCGTTCATAGCGGCTGGCGAAAAGCTCCAGCATGCGGCCAGTGCCGGTGCCGATGTCGAGCATGGCGCGATACGGACCCGCGCCGGCACGAAGCAGCATGGCCGCCTCGACCTGCCTTTCGGGCACATGCAGCGAGCGGATCTCGTCCCAGTGGCTGGCGTGCTCGGTGAAATACTTTTCGGCCGCCTCGCGGTTCTGCTGCTGCAGGCTGACGAGGCGCTCGCTGTCGCGCCGGAGCCGCGTATCGCCGGCATCGAGGCCCTTGACGATCGCCAGCGCCACCGCGCGGTCGGCATCGGACTCAGAAAGCCGATAGTAGACCCACGAGCCTTCGGGACTGCGGGACACGAGGCCGGCCTCGGCAAGCACCTTCAGGTGCCTCGAAATGCGCGGCTGCGACTGGCCGAGAATCTCGGTCAGCTCCTTCACGGTGCGCTCGCCGCGCTGGAGGAGAGCAAGAAGACGGATGCGCGTCTCGTCGCCGGCGGCTTTCAACTGATTGACGACGAGGTCGACAGAGAGGCCCATGCGCTCGCTCGCAAGAACGATATGCGCATATCTTTATATCGTTACGCAATCCCGTCAAGCCGGTGATTGAGGCCGCGGGCGGATCGGCCGGCTTACCTGACGCGACGGCTGTTTCCGGTCCCTTCTGGCACGGAGATACGTGCGGCGCTAAGCATCGGCCGCCAACGCAGGCACGAACCCGCCCCAGTTTTTCACTACAGGCATCGGCAAAACCATGACCACCTCCCTTCGCCCCGGCGAAATCCGCTCTCCGCTCGATCTGGCGAGCCAGCCGGGCGACGTCCACCTCGTCTATATCGGCCGCGCGCGGACGCCCTGGACGAGCCGCGAAGACTGCCCGAAGAATCTTCGTCAGGCGCGCGAGCGCGGCGGCAAGGCCTGGATCGAGATCGATCAGCCCTGGCGAACGGGGCTGCGCGATCTCTCCTCCGGGGAAGCGATCATCGTGCTCACCTGGATGGACCGCGCGCGCCGCGACCTTCTGGTCCAGGCACCGCGTCACCGCGGAGATCTGGCCGGCGTGTTTTCCATCCGCTCACCGGTCAGGCCGAACCCGATCGGGCTGCACGTCGTGCGGCTACTGTCTTGTGACGCAGAATCGGGACTGCTCGAGGTCAATGCGCTCGATTGCCTTGACGGCACTCCCGTGCTCGACGTCAAGCCTTGGCGCGCAAGTGTCGATGTCCCAACGGAAATTCCCTCGCCCCGGCGTTAACCCTTCGTTAGCCATTAGGCTGGACACAGTTAGCCGAGCGGCAGACAACTCCAGTTTAGTGAGGCCCCGCAAGCGATTCGACATTATTTTCGGAAGGGCACAGTCAAGTCCAATGGACGCATATTCCGATCCTGTCCGAAATGACATCGATCCGATCCGCCAACTGGAAGTCGATCTGAAGCACGTCGGCGCCGAGCCCCTGCGCTTTCCGCGTACCAACAAACTCATTGCCGCGGGCGTGCCCCAGCAGGCCAAGAAAATCATCGAGGAAGCGGCCGAGCTGGCGATCGAAGCGGTGCGCCACGACCGAAGCGCCGCAGTCATGGAAGCGGCCGATCTCGTCTACAATTTGGTCGTTCTGCTCGAGGGTATGAATATCCATTTCGACGACGTTTGCGGCGAGCTGGATCGCCGCCGCGGGCTGTATGGAATTGCCGCCAAGCAGCAGAAGAGCAGCACCGGATCGGCCGATTCGGCTTGACTGAGACAGGCTCCGCAACCCGGGCCCTCGTATCCCCATTTCAGGCGGGCAACTAGACGCCCCGCGGTGGCCGAACCGCAACGCGCAAGCCCTTCATTTCGCTTAGTAAATTCTCCTTATCTTGACGACACGCGTGGCGGCCCGCTGCCGAATGCCGCTATTGCTGCCCGGGGTCCCGCGCGGCCTCAATTGTTTCGTTCCCTGTTGAATTGAAGAAACAATTGAGCAACCGCGAAACCATTTTGCCTCTCGCGCGTAAGCAATCTGAAGCGTTGTGGATGTACGACGAGTTCAACAGGGCCGGATACAGGCCTATGGAGCGTCAAATGATTGCCCAGACCAAGAAGGTGTTCGCCCTTGCCGCCCTGATCGTGGCGACAGGCGTTGCCACGGTGGAGCTGTCGCGCGATGCCGCGCAGGCCGAGCCGATGCGGATGACCCGCGCGGGCGCCTATGCAGCCGCGCGAGTCGACACGGCTTTCGACCTGGTCGCCACCATGCCCGCGGTTGCGGCTGTGATGGTGCCGATGGCGGCGAAGGGAGATCTTCCGGTCCCGCTTGGCTGCACCGGTGTCCAGGGCGACGCCCAGGCGGAATGCATGGACGTTGCCTATGAGGTCGAATCGGAGCCGAGCCTCGTCGTGGAAACCCGCTTTGGCAACACGTCTACGCTGATGCGGATGGATGCCATGACAATCGCCGGTATGACCGAGGAACCTCTGCAGCAGGCCGAATGAAGGTTTCGCGGGCCGCCAACGACCCGCTTCGAAATTTCCCCGCTCGAATAGTCGTCGCAGCGGCTCGGAGACGATACCCCCGCCCCCCTCTCGTCCCGAGCCGCCGCGGCGGCTTCCTCTTGCCCCTCAACAACTCCCCTGAAGCCCCCGCGCGAGTTGCCAAGGCCGTTGGCGACGGGCACGAATGATCGCGTCCACAGGAGGGAGGCGCGATGCAGCTCGCAGAGGCAAAAGGCAGAACAGCCGAGGAACGGCTTGCGTCGCTCGGGCTGAAGCTCCCGCAGGCGGCAGGCGCCGTTGCGGCCTACGAGCCCTGGGCCATTTCGAACGGCGTCATCTACACCTCCGGCCAGCTGCCCTGGATCGACGGCAAGCTTCTCTACAAGGGAAAAATCGGCGCGGCGCTGACGCGCGAGGACGGCTACCTTGCCTGCCAGCTTGCGGCGCTAAACGCGATCGCGCAGCTCAAGGCGGCGCTCGGCTCGCTCGAGAAGGTGAAACGAATCCTCCGCATCGAGGGCGGCTCAACGCGGCGCCGGGTTTTAGCGACACCCCGGCCATGCTGAACGGCGCGTCGCACCTGGTGAACGCTGTCTTCGAGGAGCGCGGCCGCCACACGCGCATGATCTACACGAACCCGGAAATGCCGCTCGATTGCGCCTGCCTCATCGTCTTCTGGGCCGAGGTGCTCGGCTGAGGGCGAGCGCTGCCCGTTTTAGCCGAACGGTCGAGAAAGAACGGGCGGCTCAGCCGCCCGCTCTCGTTGTCTTCAGACAGCCGCCGCTCTCAGCGGCAGATGAGCTGCCCGTCCCAGGTGCGGAAGCAGTCGTTGCGTCTGTTATGGTACGGCTGCACGAAGGCGAACGGGAAGCCGAAGTAGAACTGGTTCGGGAAGAAGTTGCCGTGGTGCCGGTTGCGGCGGTGGTGGCGATTACGCCAACGCCAATCGTTGCCCCAACCGTCGTCGCGGAAGGCGTTGTGTCTGTCGCCGTGAAAATTCTCCCAGCGCCCGCCGACCTCGATGATCGCGCCCCCGGCTGAACCGGTTACCGCCGGCGCTGGTCTTGGCGCCGCCGCCTGGGCTGGTACAAAGCTCGCGGCCGATACCGCGGCTATGACCACTGCGGCCACGAGGAATGAAAAGGAACGTCGCATTGTTACCTCCTGCATCGCCGATGCGTGCGTATCGCCTACTCGCCTAGTCAACGTTCGTAGCGAGAGTTTTCCGGCGTCGTCGTCGATCATTTTTTCGCGAGGCCGGCGGAGAAAGCCGCTCTTAGTCCCGCTCCACCGCCGAATGGCCGCATGGCTCGGATACTCCGAGGCTAATCACGCTTCAGCTGAACGCTGGCTGAACGATTGCCGACGGTCGGTCACGCTATAGAATGCCGTCGTCACGTCCTAAGGCGGATCGATGAGAATCTTCAGCGGACTAGCTGTCGCGCTCGCCTGCCTCGGCTTCGTTGCGCCGCAGGCGCTCGCCCAGACGACCGGGAGCCGCTGCCTGGCGATCGCGCAGTCGGCGCCGAAGGCCGTACCGGTCGTCTATGTCCAGGTACAGGAGGGTCTCGAGCCAGCCGTAGCAGAGGAAGTGTCGATCCGCTTCGTCGGTCATTCGACTTTTCTGATCACCAGCCCGAAGGGCGTCACCATCGCCACCGACTACAACGGCTTTGCCGGCCAGGGCGTGATCCCGCGCGTCGTGACCATGAATCGGGCGCACAGCTCGCACTGGACCGACGTCCTCGACCCGCGCATCGAATACGTGCTGCGCGGCTGGAACCCCGATGGCGGCAAGGCGGTGCATCACCTCGAGATCGACGATGTCCTGATCCGCAACGTAACGACCGACATCCGCGGCTTCGGCTTCGAGGGGGACGGCTCGGTGCGGATTCCGGACGGCAATTCGATCTTCATCTTCGAGGTGGCGCGGCTCTGCATTGGCCATGTCGGCCACCTGCATCATGTGCTCGATACCGAGGACCTCGCCTTCATCGGCCAGCTCGACGTGGTCATGGTGCCGGTCGACGGCTCCATGACCATGAGTCAGCCCGCGATGGTGGAGACATTGGAGGTCGTGAAGGCGCGGCTCATCCTGCCGATGCACTATTTCGGCGTGGCGACCTTGAACCGGTTCCTGCTCAGCCTCGGAGAGACGTTCGAGGTCGAGCTCAGCCGCGTGCCGGAGATCGTGGTCTCAGTCCAAACCCTGCCGGAGCGGCCGAAGGTGCTCGTGCTTCCCGGCTATTGACGCGGATATTCCCGGCTCAGGGCGTAAGCCGCCACGACACGGAGACTTGCGCCTGGAACGTCAGCTCGCCGCCCTCGATCGGCACCGGGCTCGGGGCCGCCTCCATCCGCATCATCATGTCCCCAGCCAGCGGCTGCGGCGGCTGAATGTAGCCCTCCTCGATGCGAAAAATCGGCCCGAGCACGATATCCGCCGCCTCGGCGTAGAGCTTGCTCTTGCGGAGCGCGTCGCCGATGGCGGCGCGGCGCGCCTCGTCCTCGATCGGCGTCGGATCGTCGAGGGTGAAGGTCGGACCAGAAATGGAATTGGCGCCGAGCGTCACTACCTGGTCGAGCAGCGCCCCCACCCGGCTGAGATCGCGGATGCGAAGCGTGAGATTGTTGCGCACCCGGTAGCCGACGATCTCAGGCTCGAATGGCATCGACGCGTCCTGATCGGCCGGCGGCTGCGAATAGATCGGCTCGACCGAAAATCCCGACGTCTGCAGATCGCGCGGCTCCATCCCGCTCGCCTTGAGCGCGTCGAGGATGCCGTTCATCGATTGGCTGTTGGCGGAAAGCGCCTCGCGCGCGGCCTCCGCCTCGCTGACGACCCCGAGCGTGATCAGCGCCATATCGGGCGCGGCCCGCACGGTCCCCTCGCCGCTCACGGTCAGGAGCCGCTCGTGCGCCGTATCCTGCGCCTGCGCCTCTGCCATCGCGCCGCCGAAGAGACCCGCGACCGCCGCAGCGATTAATATTGCGCCAAATCTCGTTCTCATCATCCGGTCTCCGGTTGCACCTGTTTCCCCGCCGATCTCGCCTTCGATTACGGCAATTGCGAGATTCTTGGCCGATCGGGCTGGCCCGAGCGCCGCTCTCCGAAGCATTAGACGCGCCGGCGCACGCGATCCTTGGGCACCCATGCTTGCCGGCACGCGCGGAACATCGTAACCGGGCGCCCGAAGCGCTACTC
>CAYTTC010000052.1:0-23233 GCA_964440525.1 uncultured Propylenella sp.
TGATCCCAAGCTCGTTTGCAGCGCGAAAAACCCGGATGGCGATCTCCGAGCGGTTCGCGACCAAAATCTTGCGGATTTCAGGCAATACGGCCCTCCGACGGCGCTATTGGCTCAGCTTAGCGGGGTTATGTTGCGATGCAACAAGAACTGCCGCGAGCAAATCTGGACGCCGCGTGGCTCAACCTATTGCGGCCGTGATGGTTTGCCACTGGAGGCCGGATGCTATTCCTCGTTTTCGGCCGCGGAAAGTTGAGGTCACTTGAAACCCACCACGATCCGATGCTCGCTCCTCCTCCTCGCGCTCTGCGGCGCGGCAGCTGCACAGGAGAGCAGGCCCTCGGTCTCGGTCGACCTGGAACTGGTGATTGCCGTCGACGTATCCGGGTCGATGGACCGCGAAGAATTCCTTCTGCAGCGGAGCGGATACGGCCAGGCCATTCGCCATCCCGACTTCGTTCGGGCAGTCACGTCGGGCGACACTCGGCGGATCGCGGTCACCTATGTCGAGTGGTCGGGACCCTCGTGGCAGAAGATCGTCGTGCCATGGCGGCTGATCGACGGCGTCGAAAGCGCTGAAGCGTTCGCTGCCGCCCTCGACAGCGAGCCGCTCGTCATAGCGCGCGGAACGTCGATATCGGCTGCCGTCGCCTTCAGCGCCGCCCTCTTTGCGGCAAACGAGTACGAAAGCGCGCGGCAGGTGATCGACGTCTCTGGCGACGGGCCGAACAATTACGGTTTTCCCGTCACCGAAGCGCGCGACCGCGCGGTCGGACAGGGCATCGTCATCAACGGGTTGCCTATCCTGATCCGGCCGTCGCCGATCGTTCCCGACGTGGTGCGCTACTATTTTGACTGCGTGACCGGCGGGCCGGGATCCTTCGTGCTGCCGGTGCGCAAGGCCGAGGAATTCGCCCTGGCAATCCGCCGAAAACTGATCCTCGAAATCGCCGCGCGCCCGCAGCCCGACATCACTCCGGTCGCCGCAGAGGCGCCCGCCGATTGCCTGATCGGAGAAAGGATGCGCGAGCTCTACGCCGATCCCTATTATCCCGGGCTCGATAATTGAGCGCGGCCATCATGGCGCGAGATGGCGCACAATCTCGGTGTAGGTCGACGTCTTCTCAACGCGCCGTACTAGCGCTCTCGTCTCTGGCGACCTTCGAGTCGCTCTGCGGAAGTTCTCCTTAGTGCGTTTGTCAACGTAGGTGATGTCGGCATAAGGCGCTAAGCAGGCGAGGTAGCGATCAGTCAGTTCACTGCCTTTGCGCTCCGGCAGATCCTGTCCGTGCGCGCGTAGAGCACTGTCAACTATCCAGGACGGAATCTGATCCATTCGAAGCCGGCGCAGCTGCTCCGGCCTAAGACCACTCGCTTCAGCAGCCACTTCCAGGCGCTTTCTGAAGAGGGAGAGATCGTTTATTTCGGCCATGGTAGTTTCCGGACCGATGTCCGTGAGGTCGATGCTCATCAACGACAGACCTCGCAGTACGAGATCACGCGCCGTGTTGGGTAGCGGCGTCGCTATCGCGACAACTTGCCCAAAGAATTGTTCAGCGACAATCTCTGGTCTTGCGATCCGTTTGTCCCCTCGGGTCGCGATCTCGTGGGTCAGGGTCGCATGCATCACGCCAAGCGCTCGAGCTATGTTCTCGGGCGCCCGGATGCGGCCTTCGAGTAAATCGGCGACCTTCAAGGCTGAAATGTCGAAAGCTTTTGACCGAGCAATTGCCACGACCTGTTTGTCCTGTTGTTCGCGTGCCCAAAACTCCGATTGAGCCTCACGCCAGATGCTTGCGTAGGGTGCGATCGCTTGCTCACCAGTGCCGACCTTCACCAACGTCTTGGACACGCGGTCCCGCACTTCGATGGCGTCAGCGTCCCGTAGTTCAAATGCAGCTTTGGCCTCGGCCGCGAGAATGTCGACGATTGTCCCTAGTCCCTCCTTGCCGTCAGCTTGGGCGATCCAACCGACAACAGGCAGCGACTGGAGGAAGCGAACCCGAGTGCCGGCGGTGGCAAGATTTCGAGTGCTGAGCAGCTCTTGGAAGTGGTGCCAGGAAAGCAGAACAACTCCTCCATTTTCGAAGAGTTCCTGTTGGAACAAGAACGCGGCTTGTCTCCTTGTGGGGTCTGCAGATGTGTGATCCCGGCTCCAGTCGCCCAACTGAGACGAATCCATGGCCAGGAAGCGCGCCTGAACTAAGCCTTGCATCCGGACTCTCTTCATCGTTGGGCATATTCTCTCAGATCAATCCGGCGAAAACTGATCCTCGAAATCGCTGCGCGCCCGCGGCTCGAGATCACGCCGGTCGCCGCGGAGGCGCCCGCCGACTGCCTGATCGGCGAAAGGATGCGCGAGCTCTACGCCGATCCCTATTATCCCGGTCTCGACAATTGAGCGTCGGTTAGGCGCTCAATTCTTAGCCGGCAAGGGCTCCCTCGCCCAGGTGTCGAGATGGCTGGTCGGGTCGATCAGGTCGGCCCTTCGCATGAAGGGCAACCGGGTCCTGTCCGTCAGCAGCCCTGATCCGGTGCCGTCGTACATCTCGAAGTGCACCATCGAGGCGCCGAGGCTTTCCAGCCGCCCGACGCGACCGATCTTTTGCCCTTTTTTCACCTTCGTGCCGATGGACAATCCCTCGGCGATTTCCTTCATGATCTCGCCATAGCGGACGATGAAACTGCCGTGATCGATGACGATCGCGTAGGTGCCGAGATAGAACTCGCCGAACCGCTGCACCGTGCCGTCGGCGACCGCGAAGACCGGCGTGCCGACGGGAGCGTAGAGGTCGCAGCCGGCGTGCCTGCGCGCACCGCCGTCGCGCCTCGCCCCAAAACTTCGCGGCGGCACGGTCCAGGACTGCGGCGGAACGAATGCGAACGGAAAAGACACGGCGATTCCTCAATCAAGAGGGCGACGTGACGCTACTTTAGATTCGGCAGAAGCCTCAATCGGTTTCCGCGACTTCCCACCGGCAGCTCTTAGGCCCGGCGCTCGAAATATTCCTGGTGTTTTCGAGACAGCCGGCAGGCGAGCTCGACGTCGCCGGCCTCCACCGCGTCGAGAATGGGCGCGTGGCTCTCCGCCACGGCGAACATGTCGATGTTCGGCTGCAGCAGCGTTTTTCGGGAATGGATCTCCACATGCAGCGACTCCCATATCTTGACCAGGAGCTCGTTCTCCGAAGCGCGGAGGATCGTGCGGTGGAACCAGGCGCTGTGATGGATCATGGCGTCGAAATCGTCCGTCCGCGCCGCTTCGCGCATGCCTTCGAGATGCGCGGCGAGCGTCTTCGAGTTCGCTTTGAGGCGCGGCATGGCAAGCCGCATGGCTGCTTCTTCGAGAGCGCCGCGCACCTCATAGATCTCGTGCTGAGCCCTCGCGTGATAGTCGTTCACGAAGGAGCCACGGCGCGGCTTGATGGTCACGAGCCCCGTCGTTTCGAGGTCGCGGAGCGCCTCGCGGACGGGTGCCTGGCTGGAGCCGAACTCGCGCGCGAGATGCAGCTCGACGAGACGTTGTCCGGGCGCGTATTCGCCGCCGATGATGCGCTCCAGGAGTACATTACGGATGCGCGCGCTGATCGGCTGATGCTCAGCGCTCAGCGTTTCCTCGGGCGGTCTGACCGAAAGATCCAAGCTGCTCCGCTCCCAATCCGCAACTACCGCCACGCATCCGTGGCGCTGCCGCATCGGATACGCAAGTTCCTTATCCTGCGGTTTATACAGGATTGACACTCGATAATCGATAATCAAACATCGCGTCAAAGAAGAAGATCCGAGGCGGGGAGGAAGCATGCCGTTGGAGCTGGTGCGACCGGACTCGATCAGGGCCGCGGCGGCGGTCCTCGCAGCCGATGCGAGCGCCCGGTTTCTCGGCGGCGGCACGCTCCTCGTCCGCAACCACAATTCCGGCGATCTGTCGATCGGCACCCTGGTGCTCTGCGACGGTCTTGGGCTCGACCAGATCCGCGTCGCGGGTGGGCGCGTCGAGCTTGGCGCCGCCGTGACGATGGCCAAGATTCTCGCGCATCCAGGTCTCGCCTTCCTGCATGACGTGGCGCGCGAGATCGGCGGGCCGGCCGTCCGCGCCATGGCGACGATCGGCGGCAATCTCTTCGCGCCTTCGCCCTATGGCGATTTTTCCGTGGCGCTGCTGGCGCTCGGCGCCGAGGTGACGACGGAAGATGCAAGCAAGAGCGAAAGCACCGACCTCGAAGCCTTCCTAAAGGGACGGGCGAAGAAGTCGGGCCGCATCGTGAAGAGCGTGACATTTTCGCTGCCGCCGTCGGGCGCCTTCCGTTTCGTCAAAGTGACGCGGCGGCATCCGCATGGCGCGTCACTTCTCTCCATCGCTGCGCTGCTGCCGGTTGCCGATGGGCGCGTGAAGGGGGCGCGCGTCGCCTACGGCGCGATGGCGCCGACTGCGATCCGTGCGCGCGCGGTCGAAAAAGCGCTGGAAGGAAAGGCGCTCAACTCCGCCTCGATCGCCAATGCCGTGGCGGTCGCCGGCGAAGGCACAGCGCCCGCCTCCGATTCCTTCGCGAGCGCGTGGTACCGGGCGAACGTGCTTCCCGTTCATCTCGCCCGCCTCCTGAATCGCTGAGCAAGAGCCAGAAGAATAATGGCGCGCGTTCCCCTCCAATTCACGGTCAACGGTCAGGAGCAGGCGGAATTCGTCGAGCCCGGCGCGCTCCTCGTCGACGTGCTTCGCGAAAAACTCGGCCTGACCGCCACCAAGAACGGCTGCGGGCAGGGCACCTGCGGCGCCTGCACGGTAATGATCGACGGCGAGCTGCAACTCTCCTGCCTCATCCCGGCGCAACGCGCCGAGGGGCGCTCGGTGGAGACGCTCGAAGGGCTTGCCAATGGCGCCGAGCTTCACCCGCTGCAGCGCGCCTTCTCGGAAGGCTTTGCGGTGCAGTGCGGGTTCTGTGCGCCCGGCATGATCCTCGCCGCGAAATGGCTGCTCGACCGCAATGCCAGCCCGAGTCGCGAGGAGGTGGTCGACGCAATTTCCGGAAATATTTGCCGCTGCACCGGTTACGAGCCGATCATCGGGGCGATCCTTAGCGCCGCCGCCGAGATGCGCGGCCGCAAAAGCGCTTGAGGGCGGGAAGGGCAGGATGGAACACGTCAAGGAATTCTTTGCCGACGAGCGCCCGGAGGGTCACAAGGCCGTCGGCGTCAGCGGCAAGCGGACCGACATCGACGGCCACGTCACCGGGCGCACCCAATATTACGCCGACCGGACTTTTCCCGGCATGCTGCATTTGAAGATGGCGAGGAGCCCGTACCACCACGCGAAAATCCTCTCCGTCGATACGAGCGAAGCGGAAAAAGTGCCGGGCGTCGTGCGGGTGCTCACCCACAAGGATGTGCCGAAGAACGTCTACACGATCCTCTGCCTGATCCAGGTCGAGCCCGACGACGAGCCGTGCCTCGCCGTCGACAAGGTCCGCTACAGGGGCGAGCAGATCGTGGCGGTGATCGCCGAGAGCGAGGTGGCGGCGCGCGAGGCGACTGCCAAGGTCAAGGTCGAGTACGAGGAATTGCCGGCGGTTTTTGACGTGGAGGAGGCGCTGAGGCCGGGCGCGCCGCTCGTCAACGAATACCACGGCCAGAACTTTTTCAAATACGAAGGTCATCACTGCCGCCGCGTTCGTCATGGCGATGTTGAAAAGGCCTTCGCCGCAGCCGATCATGTGATCGAGGAGCGCTACCAGTCCTCGCCGATCGAGCACGCGCCGACCGAGACGACGGGCTGCATCGTCGTGCCCGATGCGAATGGCCGCTACGTCTGCCATTCGAACACACAGGCGCTGTTCTTCACGCTCGACAATGCGGCGTTGATCCTCGCCTCACCCTTCCAGAAGCTTCGGCTCGTCGGCGGGACGGTCGGCGGCGGTTTTGGCGGCAAGGTCGACGTGATCGTCGAGCCGGTCGCCTTCCTGGCGGCGATGCTCACCAACCGGCCGGTCAAATACGCGTTCAGCCGCGAGGAGGAGATGCAGGTCTCTTCGCCGCGCGCGGCGGAGCGCATCATCATCAAGGACGGCGTGATGCAGGACGGGCGGATCGTCGCGCGAAAGGTGACGCTCTTTGTCGATGCGGGCGCCTATTCGCGCCACACCCCGTACGGCACCACCAAGGCAGCGGCACACATGCCGGGGCCGTATTCGATCCCAAACGTCCATGTGGACGCGCATTGCGTCTACACCAACCGCACGCCCTCCTCTGCGATGCGCGGCTTCGGCGTCACGATCGGCGATTTCGCGCTCGAAGTGCAGATGGACAAGATTGCCAGGCTCCTCGGCGTTGATCCGCTGGAGCTGCGGTTCAAGAACGCCTATCGCGACGGCGACATGAAGGCGCACGGCGAGGTGACGCACGGCGCGGCGCTGATCGAAACCATGCAGGCGGCGTCGAAGCTCGCCAGCTGGCCGCTCTCCGCCGCGTCGATGCAGGCGTCCTCCATGTCCGTGCGAGAGGGGGAGAGCGCGACATGACGAAGGCGCAGGCGACCAAGGTCCGGGGGCGCGGCGTCGCGGCGGTCAACTACCCGACCGGCATGAATCTCGGCGGCGATCCGAGCCAGGCGCTGGTGCATGCGACGACGACGGGGAATTTCGTGGTGACGCTGTCGAGCGTCGATCTCGGCCAGGGGCTGAAAACGGTGATGGCGCAGATCTGCGCCGAGACGCTTGGCGTGCCGATCGACACGATCATCGTCGATACCGCCGACACCGATACCGGCCCGCATTGCATGGGGACTTTCGCCAGCCGCGGCACCCACCGCGTCGGCAACGCCATCATCATGGCGGCGAAGGAAGCGCGCCAGGTTCTGCTCGAAGTGGCGGCGGAGGAGCTCGAGGCGGATGCCTCGGATCTCGAAACCGATGGCGAGGGCAACATCCACGTGAAGGGCGCCCCCGCGCGGTCTATGCCCGTCTTTCAAGCGGCGCTCGCGGCGCATTTCAAGCACGGCCGGACGGTGTCGGGCCGCGGCATGTTCATGGTGCAACGCTCCTACCCCGTGCCGGAGACGGGACACATGCGGCCCTCCACCTGCTACGCGCATGCCTGCACGGTGGCCGAGGTCGAGGTCGACACGGAGACGGGCGAGGTCGCGGTCCTGTCCTTGAAGAGCGCTTACGAGATCGGCCGCGCGCTGAACCCGAAAATGGTCGAGCAGCAGATCATCGGCGGCGCCTGGATGGGGATGAGCCACGCGCTCTACGAGACGACGGAGCCCTATTATCCGGACCGCGCGCATGGGCCGGTCGACTTCAACGAATATCTGATGCCGGGGCCGGGCGACCTGCCGGAGTTCCATGCGGCGCTCCTGGAGCGCCCGTCCGACGACGGGCCGTTCGGCGCCAAGGGCGTCGGCGAGATGACGGCGAACTCGCCGATCCCGGCCATCGCCAACGCGATCTTCGACGCAGTCGGCGTCCGCGTCGATTCACTGCCGATCACGCCGGAAAGGGTGCTTCGGGGGATTTTGGCGAAACAGGCGGCTGCTTGAGGGGATGAAAACCCTCTCCCAGAGGGAGAGGGTTCTCGCGCACCCGGGTTTATCGTTGAGTACTTTGGAAAGGAAGAATGATGCTGAAAGTGATGTCGCTGTTGAAGCGTAAGGAAGGCATGAGTTTTTCCGAATTCAGCAACTGGGCAAAAAACGAGCACCCGAAGCTCGCGGTGAAAATTCCCGGCATGCGCGGCTACCGCATGAACGTATTGCTGAACGAAAACCCGGAGTCGCCGCACGACGCGATCAGCGAGATGTGGTGGGATTCCGACGAGGCGCGGCTCAAGGGCTTTGGCACCGACGAGGGCAAGGCGGCTGGCGCCGATGCCGCAGCACATTGCGCGAGCCGCTTCCATTTCATGGCGGAGGAGAAGGTGTTCATTTGAGGCTGAAGCGAAGTGCCAGCGGCGCTGACGGCGCAACGTGGATGGCCGCTTCACTTGTCGTCATCCCATGGCTTGACCATGGGATCCATTCCGTAGCGCCGCAGTGACTCTCCACCGCCACGGAATGGATTGCCGGGCCAGGCCCGGCAATGACGACAAGGACAGTGTGCGTCATCCATGACCATTCCCGTCATCGACGCGCATCATCACATCTGGCGGCAGCGGGATGTCCCGTGGCTTGTCGGGCCGATGCTGCCGCGCATCTTCGGGCCCTACGAGGCGATCCGACGCGACTATCTGGTCGAGGAGTATCTCGCCGACATCAAGGGGACCGGCGTCGAAAAATCCGTCTACGTACAGCCGAACTGGGCGCCGGATCGTGCCGAGGACGAGGTCGCCTGGGTGCAAAGGACCGCCGACGAGAGCGGCTGGCCGCATGCCATCGTCGGCTACGCGGACCTGCTGGCCGACGATGTCCGTCCGGCGCTCGACCGCCTGAAAAAGTATCCGCTGCTGCGGGGCATCCGTATGCAGATTCACTGGCACGAGGACGAGCAATACCGCTTCGCCAAAAGGCCTGACCTTGCCGACGATGTGATCTTCCGGAGAAATTTCGCGGCCCTCGCCGACTACGACCTCTCCTTCGAGCTCCAGGTGTTTTCCAGCCAGATGACTGGCGCGGCGCGGCTCGCAGCGGACTTCCGCAAGACCACCTTCATTCTGCAGCACGCCGGAATGCCGGAGAATCTCTCCGGGAAGGGCCTCGCCGCGTGGCGCGAGGGAATGCGAAAGCTCGCCGCGCAGCCGAATGTCGTCTCGAAACTCTCAGCCCTCGGCACCTTCATCCACCGCAACGATCCCGACCACATCGCCTTCGTGGTGCGCGAGACGGTTGGGTTCTTCGGGGCGGACCGCTGCCTCTATGGTTCGAATTTTCCGATCGAGAAGTTGTGGACGGATTATCGCTCGCTGATCGAAGCGCACCGCCGCGCGATCGCCGGTTTCTCCGAAGCGCAGCAGCGCGCGATTCTTCACGACACACCGGCAAGGGTGTACCGGATCTAGGCCTTCTTCCAGCCGTCCCTGATCGTCCGAAAACCCTCGCGATAGACCGCTTCTGGCCCCTCCGAAAAATCGCGCCACACCCGCGTCGCGGCGGCGAGCGCGGGGAGCCCGCGGCCGAACGCCTCGATCGTCATCCAGCCGTCGTAGCGGGATTTCTTCAGCGCCTTGAACGTCTCGGCCCAGGGCACATGACCGCGCCCCGGCACGCCGCGGTCGTTTTCCGAAATGTGGACGTAGGAGATGTGCCGCCTGTTCCGCGCGATGGCGGCGATCGGGTCGGCCTCCTCGATGTTCGCATGAAAAGTGTCGTACATGCCGATGACGGCGGGGTGGTCGACGGAATCGAGATAGGCGGCAAGATCGTCCATCGTGTTGACGAAGTAGGTCTCGAAGCGGTTCACCGCCTCGATCACGATTTTCACGCCTCGCTTCGCGGCGTAGTCGCCGGCCTTGCGATGGACGCCACGGGCGCGGCCCCGCTCTATGTCGGTCGGGCTCTTGCCGGAGAAATGCCCAAGAGTCTGCGTCAACGGCCCGGCGAGCTGCCTGGCGCCGAGCGCCTCGGTGCAATCGATGCAATACTTCAGATAGTCGAGCGCTGCCTTCCTCTGCGCCGAGTCCTTGCCGATTGGGTTCTTGTCGAGCGTGGGAACGACGGTGATCGCGGTGCGGTCGAGCCCGATCTCTTCGAGCATCCGGCCGAGCCCGGCAAAATGGTCGGGCTTTCCCTCAAAAACCGGGATCTCGACACCGTCGTAACCGGTCGCCTTCAGCGCTTCCAGAATGTCGCGGTGCTTGCTCGTGACATGCGTCGTCCAGAGCAGCATGCAGAACCCGATCTTCACAGGCATCCCCCTCGCATCCGCCGCGTCTCCGCGCGCGGCCTGCGACAGGCTATGAGTCGGGCATCTCATCCGCAAGGGGATCGCGGCTCGTTGGAACGCGGTTCGATCAGCCGCGGTCCGGCCGGTCGGCCTCGACGGCGATGCTCTTGATCAGTGCGAAGACGTGAAGGCCGGGCCGGAGGCCGAGCTCGACGGCGGACTTTCGGGTGATGCGTGACCGCAGATGCTGGCCCGAGGCGATGAGCAGGATTTCGGCATAGGGGCCGTCCTCGAGGCTCACCTCCATGATTTCCGCCGCGATAACGTTGCGGGTCGAAAGCCCCTGCGGCTCGGAGAGCGCCAGCGTCACGTCGCGAGCGCGGACACGGATGCGGATTGTCGTGCCGATCTCCTGGTCGAGCGCGGGGACCACGAGTTTCGCGTCGCCACACTTTACCCAAGTCAGCGCAAAGTCAGGCTCATGTGTGGCGATCGTTGCGAAGAGCAGCGCGCCCGCCTCGTAGGGGCCGAGCACGGCGCCCAGGTCGACACGCGCGAAAACGTCTTCAACCGCGCCCGATGCGATGACGCGGCCTTCCGACAGCACGACGACCTCGTCGGCAAGGCGAGCCGCCTCATCGATGTCATGCGTCACCAGTATGACCGGCATGGAAAGGTCCCGCCGGAGTTCCGCCAGCTCGCTTTGCAGGCGATACCGCGTCACGCGGTCGACGGCCGAAAACGGCTCGTCGAGGAGCATGACCTCGGGGCGGCGGGCGAGCGCGCGCGCCACGGCGACACGCTGCTGCTGACCGCCGGAGAGCTCGTCCGGCCGGCGATGCTCAAGACCCTCCAAGTGAACGCGCGCGAGGTATTCTGCAGCGTCGCGGCGTCGGGAAGCTCTTGGCCGGTCGGTCAGCGATTCCATGACGTTCTCGATTGCGCTGAGATGCGGGAAGAGCGCGTAGGACTGAAAGACCAATCCGACCCTCCGCTGCCGGGCCGGGGTCATCGTGCCGCTCGAAGCATCGAACCAGACGCGACCGTTGCAGACGATCGACCCTGTCGCCGGACGAAAGAGCCCGGCGATGGCGCGCAAGGTGGTGGATTTTCCGCTTCCCGAGGGGCCAACGAGCGCCAAAACTCTACCAGGCGCCACTTCGAGGGCCAGGTCGAGTGGAATCGGGCGGGCCTGCTGGAGTCGCACCCGCAGCCCGGCTTCTTGCCGGGAATTTTCAGCCACGTCGCCGCCAAGCTCGCCGGGTAAGGCCGAAGCTCATCGTCGTGGCGGCCAGCGATATCAGGAGCAGCAAGGCCGACATGCGTGCCGCGGCAGGTTCATCGAAGGCCTGCACGCGATCATAGATCGCGATGGCGATGGTTTTTGTCTCGCCGGGGATGCTTCCGCCGACCATCAATACGACACCGAACTCGCCCAGCGTATGCGCAAAGGTGAGAACCATGCCGGTCAGAATGCCCGGCCAGGCGAGTGGCAGCTCGATCCGCCAGAAGGCTCGCCACCATGAAATACCACAGCTCGCCGCCGCCTCGCGCAGCTCGTCGCCGACCGCCTCGAAGGCCCGCTGTATCGGCTGCACGGCGAATGGAATGTTGACGATCACGGAGGCGAGCAGCAGGCCTTCGAACGTGAAGACGAGCGGCCGGCCGACAAGGTCGCGCCAGATTTGGCCGAACCCGGATCCCTGGCCGAAGGCGACAAGCAGGTAGAAGCCGAGGACGGTAGGTGGCAGCACGAGGGGGAGGGCCGAGGCAGCCTCGATCACACTGCGTCCGCGGAAATTGGTGACGGCCAGCCAGCGGCCGAAAGCGATTCCAAGTGGCAGCAGAACGAGGACCGTCAACCCGCCAAGTTGCAGCGACAGCCCGAGCGCGGTCCAATCCATATGGGAGCTACATCGTATCGCCGGGCAGAATGAAACCGTAGCGCTTCAGGATGTCCCGGCTCGCAGGCGCCTGCACAAAGTCATAGAAGTGCCGCGCGGTTTCGCCGGCTCCCTTGAGCAGCACCATGCGCTGGCGGAGCGGCTCGTGCCAATCGTCCGGGATCAAAGCGTAGTCGCCGAGCTTCGATACGTTCGGCGAAAGCGCCAATGAATACGCGATGATGCCGCCTTCAGCATTGCCCGATGTGGCGAATTGCGCCGCCTGCGATACGTTTTCGCCGAGGACGAGTTTTTCCTTCAGCGCGTCCCACAAACCGGCATGGCGGAGCGCTTCCTCGGCTCTCCGGCCGTAGGGCGCGTGCTCCGGATTTGCGATGGCGAACTTCGTTACGCGGCCATCGCGCAGGCCGAGCGCCAGGTCGCCCAGCGTGCCGTCGGCTTTCAGCGGGGAGCCATGCGGCACGATGAGGACGATCCGGCCGATCGCGTAGAGCGCGCCTTCGTCGACCGTCAGGCCCGCGGCTGCGAGATCGAATACGAATTTTTCGTCGGCCGAGAGGTACATTTCGAAGGGAGCACCCTGCTGAATCTGGCGAAAAAAGTTGCCGGAAGAGCCGAAGGTGAGCTGCACCTCTTCTCCCGTCTCCGCTTTGAAAGCATTTGCGACTTCGGTGAGCGCGAATTGGAGGTCGGACGCGGCGGCAATTGTCGGTGCATTCTGTGCCGAAGCGTTTTCCGCTGACATTGCGCCAAAGACAATAGTCGCGAAGAGCGCGACCGCGACAAGGCTCCTTGGAAACGAATGGATGCGTCTCGACATGACCGGCCTCCGCATAGTCGTTATTCCCGTCTAGAAATAACGATCTGTCAAGAGCCGGCCGGCGGTACCTTGCGAAGCTCAGCTGAAAGGCGCCGAAAATCCCGCTCGACGACCGACCACGAGCCCGCCTCCATAGCGCGAAAGCGTTCCACCACCTTTCGGCCGAGGGGGGTGAGCGTCGCCCCGCCGCCGCCCCACCCGCCGGTCTCGGCGAGGACGAGGGGCGTTTTGAACATGCCGTTCAATTCAGCGACCAGGCTCCAAGCGCGACGGTAGCTCATCTTGAACCGGCTGCCGCCGGCGCGGATGGAGCCGGTCTCGGCGATCGCCTCGAGCAGATCGATTTTTCCGGGCCCGAGCGCCGCGCCCGGCCGCAGGACGATCCTGAGCCTGAGCTGGCCTCGACTTGGTTTTTTTCGCATGGCGTCTCCCCAGCGAGAGACGCTAGCAGCCACCGAGGCGAAGCGCAGCTTGCGTTTTAGCCCAGCGCCTGGAGCGGCGTCGGGCCCGTATCATCTTCGGGCTCGCTCGGCGGTGGGAGGCGAAGCGGGACGATGTCCGCTTGCCGGCGCGGCTTGCCCTCTGCCACGTCTGGTGAGGGACCGGTTTGCGTGTGCGAGGATTCGAGCGCATCGAGGAACTGCGACGACCAGCGCTTGGCGCTCAACTTGCGCACGGTTTCGTTCAACGCCTGCCAGCGCTCCTTACGCTCGGCGAGCGGCATGTTCAGTGCCTGCCGCAGCTTCTCGGCCACCTCGGCAATATCATGCGGGTTGACGATCAGCGCCTCGCGAAGCTCGCCGGCGGCGCCGGCAAATCGCGACAGCACGAGCACGCCTGGATTTTCGGGGTCCTGCGCCGCCACATATTCCTTGGCGACGAGGTTCATGCCGTCGCGAAGCGGCGTGACGAGCGCGACATGGCTCGCCCGATAGAGCCCGGCCAGGCCTTTTCGTGAAAATCCGCGCGTCATGATCTGAATCGGCGTCCAGTCGAGCTGTCCGTGAGCACCGTTGATATGACCGGCGAGCTCCTCCAGCTCGCGCCGCAGCGCGGCATAGGCGCTTACCTCCGATCGCGACAGCGGCGCGACCTGCAGAAAGCTCACCTTGCCGCGACTGCCGGGGTCGTCTTCGAGCAGGCGCTGGAACGCCTTGAAGCGCTCGGGGATGCCCTTGGAATAATCGAGACGATCGACGCCGATGATGAGTTTTCGGTCGTGCAGCCGCGAGCGAATCTGCGCGAGGCGGCCTCTCGCCTCGATCGTTTTTGCGAAGCTCGCAAAACGCTCGGCGTCGATGCCGATCGGAAATACGTCGGCGCGCAGCTTGCGGCCTTCCACTTTTATCCAGCCGCCGCCAAGCTCTTTTCCCCCGAGCTCGGACCTGAGGAAGCGTGCAAAATTGCCGCGGTCGGTCTTGGTCTGAAAGCCGATCACGTCATAGGCGAGCATCGAGCGGACGAGCCGATGCGCGTCCGGCAAGGCGGTGATGATTTCGGGCGGCGGGAACGGAATGTGGAGAAAGAAGCCGATCGGGCCGGAAAACCCATCGGACCTTATCTGCGCGCCGAGAGGCATGAAGTGATAATCGTGCACCCAGACGACGTCGTCGGACTTCAAGAGCGGGCGAAGCCGGCTGCCGATCCGCTCGTTGATGCGCCAGAACGCCTCCCCGAAGCGGCGGTCGAAGTTTGCGAGGTCGATGCGATAGTGGAAGACTGGCCACAGCGCCTGGTTGGAGAAGCCGCTGTAGAATTCCTCGATGTCGGCGGGCGTCATGTCGACGGTCGCGAGTTGCACGCCGCCTTCGGTCTTGATCTGCAGCGGCCCGAACGTCCCTTCCTCGCTGGTCTTTCCGGACCAGCCGAACCAGACGCCGCCGCGTTGACGCAAAACATCACCCAGGCCGACGGCAAGCCCGCCGGCCGTGCGATCGTCGTTCAGCGGTCCGACGCGATTGGAGACTACGAAGAGCCGATTCATGCCCGCTTCCCCATTGCGCTACCCAGGCAAAGCAGCGCTTCGGTGCCTAACGCTCGGCTAGGGCCGGGGTTCCCGGCGTGCGGGGGCGAGGGGAGGGGGAGCCTTATCCTCCATCATGCGGCATTCACCGCTTTTATCAGCGCCTTGGTGACCGACTGTCGCACATCAAAATAGCCCGGCCACGGATTGCCAACTTTTCGCGCCCGCTCGGGCATGGTTTTGACCGTGAAGACATTGGCCGCAGTGACCGATTTCACTTCCTCCCAGGTGATCGGTGCGGCCACCGGCGCGTTGTCGCGTGCGCGGGTTGAGTAGGGCGCGATCGCCGTCGAGCCGCGCTCGTTTCTGAGATAGTCGAGGAAGATGCGCCCCTTGCGCTTCGCCTTCGACATCACCGAGACGTAGGTGTCCGGAGCCTCGCCGGCGAGCTTTTCGGCGAAGCCCTTGCAGAAGGCTTTGACCTCCGGCCAGGCGGCGCGCCGCGTAAGTGGCGCGACGATATGAAACCCCTTGCCGCCGGAAAGCATGGGGAAAGTCTTCAGACCGAGATCGGCGAGCCGGTCGCGCAGGTCGAAGGCCGCGCGGCGCACGTCGTCAAAACCCAACCCGGCATCTGGATCGAGATCGAACACGATGCGGTCCGGCTTCTCCGCCTGATCGATGCGCGAGCCCCAGATGTGAAACTCCAGCACGCCCATCTGTACGCCGGCGACGATGCCGGCGACGTCGCTCACGTAGAAATACTGGTCCTTGGCGCCGGACGATTCCGCGATCATGACGTGGTGCATCACATCGGGAAAGCCGCCGGTATCGCGCTTCTGGAAGAAGCACTTGGCGCCGGCCCCTTGCGGGCAGCGGACGAGGCTGAGCGGCCGGTTTTCGATATGCGGCAGCATCAGAGCGGCGACCGCCTCGTAGTAGTCGATCAGGTCGGACTTGGTCAGGCCCTGGCCGGGAAACAGCACCTTGTCAGGGTGACTGATACGAATGCCCGCCTTCACGATTTCCGCAGCTTCGTCGGCCATGGCGGTCTCCAGCGGCAGACGCGACCTCTTGCGATAGCGAGCCATCGCGTCGCAAACGCCGGGCGCCGCAATTTGGCTCCGAAACGGCTGGATTGCAAAACAAGAGGGCGGGCGGAAACCGGCGCTGTCGGCAGAATCAGGAAAGGCGCCGATTGGACAAGCCAACCAACGCCTCCCTGTCAGCCCTGGTCATGTGGCTCCATGCCTTTCGGCACGCCGCCGCACCTCCTGGGTCTGAACCTGAGCGCCTCAGCGCTGAAGTCCCAGGCTCCGGCTTGATCCTTGCGGACCCCGCCGACCCATCGAACGGTTTGACCGCCGTTCATGGAGCATCGGCCCATCGGGCACGCTCAGCTTACCCAATGGCCCGCGAAGCATTCCGGCATCCGAAGAAGCCGGCGCGGGCGAGAGATCCAAACGTGATGTCCGACTTGCCTTTGCCGAACCGTCTGCCCTCTCACAAATGCGATGCTCGCCGAAAATGCGGGGGCCGTCGAGTGCTGGAATATCGTCCTGTGTGAAGAACGGGGATTATGGGACAAACCCGCTCGGCCGGTCGCTGCGTGCCGCTCAGAAATTGTCGTCGAATCTCTCGCGCTGTCTGCAGACGTAGCCGACCTGGCAGGAGGGAGAATCGAGCGTCCGTGCGATTCCGGGCTCCGTCACCTCGCCGGGCAGGCAGAAGGCGTTGGTGGCCACGAAGCGGTCGTAGGTGAACTCGCCGGTCGAAAGCACGATTGCGCCGGCGCGCGCCACGGTCGCTGCCGCCTGGCCGCAGGACATGGTGGTGGTCGACGGCCGCGCCTCCGCGACGGACGTGCTCGCCAGCGTCACCGCCAGAACCGAAAGAACCAGTCTCGACATCGATGCGCTCCATCCGGTGGGAAATTCCACAGGTCTTGATGCAATGTAGCACGCGGGTGGCTCGGCAGGCGTTTCGTGGGCGCAGGAATTTGATTGCGCCGCGACAACCCTTGTTTCGTCCCGGAGCGAGAAAAGCTCAGGCTTTCGGAAAATAACTGGCCGGGTCGAGCGCGTCGGGCCGGCCCGGCAGATCGAGCGATGTGCGCTCGGCGGGCGTCTCGGCGATCACCTTGCCGCGGCGGATGACGAAAAGCCGGCGGGCGCGGAGCCGGATTGCCTCGATCGTGTCGTGCGCCTGGAGCACGACCATGTCGGCATTGTTGCCGACCGCGAGGCCATAGCCCTCAAGCTGCATGATTTTCGCGGGATTGGTGGTCACCGCTTCGAAGCAGAAGCGCATCGCCTCGCGGCTCGTCATCTGCGCGACGTGGAGGCCCATATGCGCCACGTCCAGCATGTCGGCGCTGCCCAGCGAATACCAGGGGTCCATGCAGCAATCCTGGCCGAAGGCGACGTTGATGCCGTAGGCGCGCATCTCCGGCACGCGCGTCATGCCGCGGCGCTTCGGATAGGTGTCGTGGCGGCCCTGCAGCACGATGTTGATCAGCGGATTTGGAATTGCATGCACGCCCGCCTCGGCGATCAGCGGCAGGAGCTTTGAGACGTAGTAATTGTCCATCGAATGCATGGAGGTGAGGTGCGAGCCTGCGACGCGGCCGTTGAGGCCGAGCCGCTGCGTTTCGAAAGCGAGCGCCTCGATGTGACGCGACAGCGGGTCGTCGGTCTCGTCGCAATGCATGTCGACCAAAAGCCCGCGCTTCTCGGCAATCTCGCAGAGCGCCTTCACGCTTGCCGCGCCGTCGGCCATCGTCCGCTCGAAATGCGGAATGCCGCCGACCACGTCGACGCCCTTGTCGAGCGCGCGTTCCAGATTTTTCGCAGCGTTCGGCGAGCGAAAATATCCGTCCTGCGGAAAAGCGACGAGCTGCAGGTCGATGTAGGGCGCGATTTTTCGCTTCACTTCCAGAAGGGCGTCGACGGCGGTCAGCCGGTCGTCGCAGATGTCGACATGCGTGCGGATGGCGAGAAGCCCCTTCGACACGGCGAGGTCGCAGTAGCGAAGCGCCCGCTCCATCACCGCTTCCACGGTGAGGAGCGGCTTCAACTCGCCCCAGAGCGCAATACCTTCGAGCAGCGTGCCGGATTGATTGAGGCGGGGGATGCCGAGCGACAGCGTCGCGTCCATGTGGAAATGGCAATCGACGAAGGGTGGCGAGACGAGGCGACCGGTGGCGTTGATGATGCGGCCGGCGTCCGCCGAGATGCTTAGCTCGATGGCCGCGATCTTCCCGCCGGAGCATGCGATGTCGATGTTCGTGCGGCCGTCGGGGAGGGTGGCCTTGCGGACGATCAGATCGAAGGTCATCGTGTTTCCAGGGAAAGCTTCTGGGTCCTCGGGTCTTCGCTTCGCTCCGCCCGAGGATGACGCGTCTTTTTCTGCAACCTCTCATGGTCATCCTCGGCCGAGCGGAGCGAGAGCCGAGGACCCAGGGCAGCCATCAGCGCTCCTCCTTGCGGAATGGAACGAGGAGCGCCGCGGGGGCGCGGGCGTTGCGCGAGACGAGCGCCATGGCGACGATGGTCATGACAAAGGGAAGCATCAGAAAAACCTGGTAGGGCAGGTTCAGCACATTGTGCGCCTGCAGGCGGAGCTGCAAGGCTTCGAGCGCGGCGAAGAGGAGCGCGCCGGCGGCGCAGCGCCACGGGCTCCACATGCCGAAGACGACGAGCGCCACCGCCACCCAGCCGCGCCCCGACACGACGCCGAAGGTGAAGGCGTTGAACTGCGATATGGTCAGGAACGCGCCGCCCATCCCCATCAGCGCGCCGCCGATGACGAGCGCCTGCGTGCGCATGCCCCAGACGCTGACGCCGGCGGCGTCGGCGGCGCGCGGGTTCTCGCCGACTGTGCGAAGGTCGAGGCCCCAGGGTGTTCGATAGAGCAGCCAGGCGGTCGCCGGCACCGCCAGCAGCGCGATGTATGTGAGCGGCGCCTGGTTGAAGAGCACCGGTCCGAGGAACGGAATGTCGGAGAGAGGCGGGATCGGCGTTGCCCGGAACGGCACGATGTTGGGCGGCGAGCTCGGCTGCCCGAAGACCAGCCGGTAGAAGAAGAAGGCGAGGCCCGAAGCCAGCAGCGTCGTGCCGATGCCGGAGACATGCTGGCTCACGCCGAGCACGACAGTGAGGAAGGACATGAGCAGACCGGCAGCCGCGCCGGTCGCGAGCGCGGCCAAAACGCCGAGCCAGAGGCTGCCGCTGAAATAGGCGGCGGTGAAGCCGGTCATGGCGCCTAAGAGCATGATCCCTTCGATGCCGAGATTGAGGACGCCCGAGCGCTCCGAATAAAGCTCGCCGAGCGTGGCCAGAAGCAGCGGCGTCGATATGCGGATCAGCGCCGCGAAGAAACCGACATCGAAGAGGGTTGCGAAAAGGTCCATCTAGGCTCCCTCCACCACAGTGGAGGACCCCTCTCCCCCCTTGCGGGGGAGAAGTCCCCCGGTTGAACCGGGGGAAGAGGGGGGCAGGACACCGCTGCGGCCTTCCTCTTTCCCCCCTCCCTCACCCTCCCCCGCAAGGGGGGAGGGAAGGCGCGTCACCTTCAGCCGATAGGCCGCGAACAACCTTCCCGCCACCATGCTCACCAGCGCTACGCCCTGGATCACATCGGCGAGGTAGATCGGAACGCCGGTCGCGCGCGCCATGGTGCCGGCGCCGTTGAAGATGATGGCGAAGAACAGCGCCGCGGGGATGGCCCCGAGCGGGTTCAGCTCGGCGAGCGTGGCGATGACGATGCCGGCGTAGCCGTAGCCGGAGGAGAGATCGGAGGTCACCTGAAAGCGGACGCCGCCGACTTCGCCTGCACCCGCCAGCCCGGCGAGCGCGCCGGAGACGAGTGCCGCGATGAGGATGACGCGTCCGACCTTCATGCCGGCATAGTTGGCGGCGGCCGGGTTATGCCCGACGGCGCGGATCGAAAAGCCGAGCGTCGTGCGGGCGAGCATCCACCAGACGACGATCGCGGCGACGAGCGCCAGAAGCACGCCGAGATGCACGTTGAGGAACGGCAGCACCGGAAATTCCGCCTCGGGGCGGATCGACGGCGAATTCGGATAACCGCTCTTCGGATCGCGCCACGGGCCTTCGAGCAGTGCCGTTACGCCGTAGAGCATGATGAAATTCAGAAGGAGCGTGGTCACCACGTCGTCGACCTTGAGCTTGACCTTCAAGAGAGCCGGCAGCAGCGCCCAGAGCGCGCCGAACAGCGCAGCGGCAATGATCATCAGCGGCACCAGGCTGAAGGCCGGCAAGAATTCGCGCTCGCCGATGAAACAGGCAGCGCAGGCGCCCGCCATGAGCTGTCCCTCGGCGCCGATGTTCCAGAACTTTGCGCGGAAGGCGACAAGCACGGCGAGGCCGGTGAAGAGCAGCGGCGACGCCTTCACCAGCGTGTCCTGGACGTCGTAGCCGGACTGAAAAGTGGAGAAGAGGAGCAGCTTGTAGGCCTCGATCACGTCTGTCCCGGTAAGCCAGACGAGTCCGCCGCAGAGCACCAGCGTGACGATCACCGCGCCGATAGGAATGAGGATCTGGAGATAGAGCGGCGTATCCTGCCGCCGCTCCAGGCGCACGCGGATCATGCCGCCCGTTCCTCGACACCCGCCATCAAAAGCCCGACGCGCTCGACCGTCGCCTCGGCGATCGCGATATCTGCCATGATGCGCCCGCGGTACATGACCGCGATGCGGTCGGAGAGGGCGAAAATCTCCTCCAGATCCTCGCTGATGAGGAGCACGGCCCCGCCGGCAGCGCGAAGCGCGAGGAACTGGCCGTGGACGAATTCGGTCGCGCCGACATCGATGCCGCGCGTCGGCTGCGCCGCGAGCAGAATTTTCGGTTTTCGGGCGAGCTCGCGGGCAAGTAGCGCCTTCTGCAAATTGCCGCCGGAGAGCGTGCCCGTCCGCGCCTCCGGGCCGGGCGTGCGGATGTCGAATTTTTCGATCTGGTCGGCGGCAAAGCGTCGGATGGCGGCGCGATTCAACAGTCCGTGGCGGCTGAAGGGCGGGGTGTCCACAAAGGGCAGCGCCATCGATTCCGACAGCGGCAGCGCGGCGATCATGCCGGTCGTCAGCCGGTCTTCCGGGACGCGGCCGACCTTCAACGCCTGCATGCGTTTCGGCGAGGAATTGGCAATCACCTCGCCGGCGACCGACATCGTTCCCCGCTCCGGCTGCAGCACGCCGGCGACGAGGTCGGCAAGCTCGCGTTGACCATTCCCGGATACGCCGGCGATGCCGACGATCTCGCCGGCATGGAGCGCAAGTGAAACATCATGCAGAGGCACACCTGCGGAGCCGGCGACGGAGATCCGGTCGAGCACGAGGAGCGGCGCGCCCGGCGCCGAGGCTGGCTTCTCCGGCGGCACAAGATCGCGGCCGCACATCAGGCGAGCGAGCTCCCGCTTCGACAGGCTGCCGCCATTTTCCCGCTCGGCGACTACCCGCCCGTGGCGCATGATGGTGATACGCGTGGTGACCTCAAGCACCTCTCCAAGCTTGTGCGAAATGAAGATCACGCCCATGCCCTTCGACGCCATCGAGCGCAGTGCGCGGAAGAGGCCGTCGGCCTCGCGCGGTGTCAGCGTGGCGGTCGGCTCGTCGA
Source organism: uncultured Propylenella sp. (assembly GCA_964440525.1). Taxonomy (GTDB): domain Bacteria; phylum Pseudomonadota; class Alphaproteobacteria; order Rhizobiales; family Afifellaceae; genus DASWJZ01. The sequence continues at coordinate 21,126 of CAYTTC010000052.1, forward strand.
GCACGAGGATGCGGGCGCCGCGCACGAGTGATTTTGCAATCTCCACCCGCTGCTGCTCGCCGACAGAAAGCTCGCCGACCAGGCGGTCCGGATCGAGATCGAGATGATAGTCGCGCCTGATCGCGGCTAGGCGTTCGATCGCTTGCGGGCGCGAGAGTCGGCCGTCGGGACCGGCCTTTCCGACGAGCAGGTTTTCGAGCGCCGTATGACGCGGCACGAGCTCGAAATGCTGATGCACCATGCCGATACCGAAATTCAGCGCATCGGCGGAATTGCGGATCGAAACGGCCCGGCCCTCGACTTCGATCGTTCCCGCATCGGCCGCGTAGGCGCCGAAGAGGACGTTCATCAGGGTCGTCTTGCCGGCGCCGTTCTCGCCGAGCAGGCCGAGGATGTCGCCGGCGTTCAGCGTGAGGTCCACCGCCTCGGCGGCCTGCACCGCGCCGAAGCGCTTGGAGATGCCGCGCATAGCGACGAGGGGAGGTGACATAGCCGATCAGGGCGCGTCCCCTCCCCCTTGCGGGGAGGGGATCGGGGAGGGGTAGCGCGACATCGTGACTGGGCGCCGGCGATACCCCCACCCCAGCCCTCCCCCGCAAGGGGGGAGGGAGCAGCGCATCACTCCGAAACTGGCGTCGACTCGTTGACCGGCACGCGGAAATCGCCGCTCAGGATGAGCGCTTCCTTGTCCTTGATCATCTGCACGACGTCGGCGGGAAGCTTGCTCTCCCAGTCATGCAGAGGCGCAAGCGATGCGCCGCCCTTGGTCATGGTGGAAAACGTGCCGAAATCCTGTGCCGTGAACACACCGGCCTGCACCTGCTTCACCGCGGCCTGGATGGTCGGCCACGTGTCCCAGACCGGGCCGGTCACGACTGTATCGGGGGCGAGCGACGCCTGATCCGACATATTGGAGAAGGCGACGATTCCCTTCTCCTGCGCCGCCTCGATAACGCCGAAGCGCTCTGCATAGATCGCGTCGACGCCGGCCGAGATCAGCGCGAGCGCCGCTTCCTTGGCTTTGGGCGGGTCGAAGAACGAGCCGATGAAGCTCACCTTGCACTTCACCGCTGGGTTCACTTCCTTGGCGCCCGAGCAGAATGCATTCGTGAGCCGTGCCACCTCGGGGATATCCATCGCCGCGACGGTTCCGATGACGTTCGACTTGGTGAGCTTTCCGGCGATCATACCGGAGAGATAGGCCGGCTCATGGATCCAGTTGTCGAAGACGGCGAAATTCGGTTCCGCCGGGCCCTGTCCCGATCCCATGACGAAGGCGACGTCGGGAAATTCCTCCGCGACACGGCGGGTGATATCCTCGGCCGCGAAAGCGTCGCCGGAGATCACCTTGTAGCCGTCGCGGGCGAATTCCCTCAGCACACGCGCATAGTCGGCCGAGGGCACGCTCTCGGCCCAGGTGTACTCGGTACCAAGCTCTTCCTCGGACTTCAGCAGCGCCTCGTGCACCTGGTTGACCCAGGGCTCCTCGATCGGCGTGGAGAAGATCGCCGCGATCTTCATCTTCTCCTGCGCAACCGCCGCGCCAGGGATGACGACGGCGGCGAAAACGCCGGCGACGGTGAGCGCCAGAAGCTTGCGCCGATCGAAGCCGAAACCGGTGTGCTTACCGGTCATCTCACGATTGGAAAACGACATCTGCCCCTCCTGAAATGCTGCGGGCCGAGGGCGCGAACCGCCCCGGCTTTCCCGTGTCTTCGGACAGCTTAGGGGCTGCCGCACAGTTTTGTCTACATGGTCAAAAATGCGGCAGAGATGGCGCGAGCATGGGCAGCGTTGCGGCGCCGGACTTAGTGTGGTTTCGCCCGAGGCGGTCGCGCCCTGGAGGAACCAGGGAACAGCGCGATGCTACGCCGCAGACGCCACGTTGGGCTCGGCGGGCTCGCTCATGGCGAGGAGACGATCGACGGTATCGGCGGTGACCGGCGGCGAAAGCAGAAAACCCTGCAATTCGTCGCAGCCGATACGCTGCAGAGCGTCCCGTTGCTCAACCGTCTCGACGCCCTCCGCAGTGACCTCGACGCGAAGAGCGCGAGCGAGGTTCACCATGGCCTCCACGATCGCGTCCGATGCCGCGTCGGAGCCGAGGT
>CAYTTC010000053.1:0-22921 GCA_964440525.1 uncultured Propylenella sp.
CGTCATCATTGCCTCAACAAGGCTTTGGCTTAGAGCTTATGAGTCCACGCCCTAGCCCGGCTGTTGGGATACCCCGCCGTCTTGACTCAGCTTACTGCTTCCCTGAGCGTTCGCCCGGCTCGGGGAAAGGTCCGCGCGGGCCGCGTCGGCGGAGGCTCACCGCTGACGACGAGGGGCTCGCATGGAAGGCCACGCCGCATCCGACGTTTATCTCGGCTTGAATCCGATGTGGGTTTCGACCTGCGTGCTGCTGGTCACCTACGCCGTCATCATCACCGAGAAAATCAACCGCTCGATCGTGGCGCTGGTCGGCGCCGGGCTGATGATCGTGGTCGGCGTGCTCGACCAGGAGGAGGCGCTCGAAGGCGTCGACTGGAACACGATCGGGTTGCTCACCGGCATGATGATCCTGGTTTCGATCTCGCGCCGCTCCGGCATGTTCCAGTTTTTAGCCATCTGGTCGGCGCAGGCGGCGCGCGCGCATCCGGCTGGAATCCTCGCGATGCTGCAGATCACCACCGCCGTGCTTTCGGCTTTCCTCGACAACGTGACGACGGTGCTCCTTGTCGTGCCGGTGACGCTGGCGATCACCAAGGAGTTGAAAGTTCCGCCCTATCCGTTTCTCTTCGCGGAGATTTTTGCTTCCAATATCGGCGGCACCGCGACCCTCATCGGCGATCCGCCGAACATCCTGATCGGCTCGCAGGTGGATCTCGATTTCAACGCCTTCGTCTATCACCTCACGCCGGTGATCCTGGTGATCATGCTCGTGCAGACGGCGATGATCCACGTGCTGTGGGGGCGCCGGCTCGCCGCGACGGCGGAAGCGAAGGCGCGGGTGATGGACATGATCCCGCGCGAGGCGATCATGGACCCGGTGCTCTTAAGACAGTCGTTGGCGGTTCTGGCCGTGGTCATCGTCGCCTTCGTGCTGGCGCGGCCGCTCAATCTGGAGCCGGCGACGATCGCGATGCTCGGCGCCGGAGTGCTGATGCTCCTCGACAACTGGGCGCACCACAACGAGAAGGCGGCCCACAACATCCACCAGACGTTCGGCGACGTGGAGTGGATCACCATCTTCTTCTTCATCGGGCTCTTCATCGTCGTGCACGGCGTGCAGGTGGGCGGGTTGCTGACGCTGCTCGGCAATGCGCTCGTTGACGCGACGGGCGGCGACCTCGCGACCGCCGGCTTCGCCATTCTTTGGGCGTCCGCCGTGCTCTCTGCCATCGTCGACAACATTCCCTTCGTCGCCACCATGATCCCGCTGATCAAGACCATGGCGCCGGCCTATGGCGGGGAGCAGGCCATCCTGCCGCTCTGGTGGTGCCTCTCGCTCGGCGCCTGCCTCGGCGGCAACGGAACCCTAATCGGCGCCTCGGCGAATCTCTGCGTGGCGGGGATCGGCGAGCGGAACGGCGTGCCTTTCCGCTTCGTCACCTTCACGCTCTACGCATTTCCGATGATGCTGGTGTCGGTCGCCATCGCGCACCTCTATGTGTGGTGGCGCTATTTCTGACTCTTGTCGCGCACGACGTGAGCGCCGGCTCCCGAGATTAGCGAGGATCGAGCGACCTATGGCGGCGGGCTTCCGCGTAACATTTTGTGTGGTTTCCAGAAAAATCAGGGCGAATGGCGCGCCATGAACTTGGCAACCGCCTGAAAACTCTCGAAACCATCTCAACAATACGCGAATTCAGGCATTCGCCAAGGTTCCATTGCCAAAGTTCTGGATTGTTACTATAGCTTGCCAAAGGAGAGCCAGCGGCGGCTCAACCTTGCGCGGACCACGAGGAGTAGATGGCCGAAACCATGGAACAGGACAATCTCATCGAACTGACGGCGGAGATCGTGTCCGCCTTCGTCAGCACCAACACGATCGCATCCGGCGATCTGCCGGGTCTCATCAATCAGGTTCATTCCGCCCTGCACCGCACCGCGACCGGCACCGTCGAGCCCGAGCACGAGCCGCTGAAGCCTGCGGTTGCGATCAAGAAATCCGTCACGCCGGACTACATCGTCTGCCTGGAGGACGGAAAGAAGTTCAAGTCGCTGAAGCGGCATCTGCGCACCCACTACGACCTCACTCCCGAGGAGTACCGCGGGAAGTGGGGGCTCGCTGCCGACTATCCCATGGTCGCTCCGAACTACGCCAAGGCGCGCTCGGCGCTGGCGAAAGAAATGGGGCTCGGCCAGAAGCGCGCGCGCTGACCTTGGAGGCCGGCGGCTCGGCATCCGCCTCTAGCCCCGCCCGGCCCTCAGCCACGTCCTTCCTTCAGCGCCTGCAGGCGTTCTGTTTCGGCGAGATACGCCTGACGGAGCGCGATGTGGCGGTTGAGGTCATAGGTCCAATGGCCTGATCGGGCACGATTTCGCTCTGCCCTCAAAGCGCGTTCGAGCCGCGCCAGGATCGCCTCGGCGCCCTCGATCGTCTCCGCGCTGAGATCGCGTGGATCGAGGCGGGCGAGCTTTGGAAGGTCGCGCGCCCGGTCGTAAGCTTCGGCCCCGGCTCGGAGCGTTCGCTCGATCGCCCCCGCGGCTCGCCGCCGGATGGACTCTCCAAACCGCCACTCTTCCCCACTGCGACGTCCTTGTTCGACCGGCATTGGCGCATGCCTCCTTTGGTGTGCGGCATGCTCCCCCTGCCGGATTCGGCGGGGATTGATTTTTTGCCGTCCCCATTTCCGCGCGATCGGACGCCAGAGACTTATCCCCGCTTGTCCACGCTGGATTATAGGAAAATACTCCTAATTATATACTTGACAAAAGTGGGAGGCGGGACGATATTGAGCGGGCAAGAGGGAAGCCCGCCATGTCCGCCAATCTCCAGAAGGTCCAGTTCACAGACGAGAACGCAGCTCGCGAAGCCCTAGAGGCGGTCCGCTGGCCGGATGGCCCTTACTGCCCGCATTGCGGCAACGCCGATCAGGACAAGATTGCCAAGGTGGAAGGCGTGAAGCGCTCCCATCGTCCCGGCCTCTACTATTGCAACGAATGCAAGGGGCAGTTCACCGTCACGGTCGGAACCGTTTTCGAGCGCTCCAAAGTCCCGCTGTCAAAGTGGCTGCTCGCCAATCACCTTCTCAATTCATCGAAGAAGGGTATCAGCGCACACCAGCTGCACCGCATGCTTGGCGTCACCTATAAGACGGCCTGGTTTATGGCGCACCGTATTCGTGAGGCGATGAGGGACGACGTTGCGACGCCCATCGGCGGTCACGGCAAGGTCGTGGAGGCAGACGAAACCTATTTCGGCAAGCGCGAGAACGTTGTCCCGTCGCCGCAGCGTAAGGGCGCTCCCTACACAAAGAAGGGCAAGAGCGGACCCGCGAACAAGCGTGCCGTCGTGGCGCTAGTCGAGCGTGGCGGCAAGGCTCGCATGATCCACGTTGAGCGCGCCGACAAAGCGACGATCAACCAGATCATTGTCGAGAATGTCGCGCACGAAAGCCGCATGTTGACCGATGAGAGCCGCCTGTATGGCGACATCGGAACGGCTTTCGAGCACGAGACGGTCAAGCACTCGGTCGGCGAATACGTCCGTTACGACGAGGGATTTTCGATCCATACGAACACGGTCGAAAACATCTTCTCTGTCTTCAAGCGTGGAATGCACGGCACGTACCAGCACTGTGGCGAGGCGCACCTGCACCGCTACCTCAATGAATTTGCCTTCCGCTACAATCACCGCTCGGGCCTTGGCGTGTCCGATCAGGAGCGTGCCGCCGCGGCACTCAAAGGCATCGCTGGCAAGCGCCTTACCTATCGGCGGATTGGTGAAGCCGCGCACGCTTAGGCAATTGGCGAGGAAGCTCTACAGAAAGCGCAAGAGGGAACGCAGTTGGTAAACCCATAGCTGCGGTTGTAGTCTCCGCCGTTGAAACGATCAGCGGGAGGGGATGCAGAACTGGCAGGGCGTGCGCGTCCACAACTGGCCAGACAAAGCCCCGTTTTGACCAGCTAAAGATCGCCTCACGAGTTGCAAAAGGGCCACATGAATTTTCGGTTAACCCCTAGCTAACCATCCGCCGAGTCTGTTAATCTCTCATTAGCGGGAAAGCCGCTATTGACAATCGCCTGATTCCGTGGTTGGCGCGCCAGTGATCGCTCTTGACATTGCTGCGGTGCAGCAACATCTAGGGGCAGGCCGATGAAACCGATTCACCGTATCCGCGTTGAATCGGCCAACAGCACGTAAAATCAGGCAAATTCAAGCGCCGCGCATTTGCGTAGGTGATGGAGAGAGACATGAACGAGAGCGGAAAGGATAAGCTCCTTTCGCTCCTCTTCGGGGGAGAAAGGGAGCTTGTAAACATCAAGTTCTTCCCCGGGGATAATGTTTCCTCGGGCGACGAGCTCCTTGAAACAGCGCATGACGCGCTAACTCAGGCTATTGCCCGAGAGGATGAACCCGACGACATCCCAGGCACTGGCCGCGAGCAGGTCCACTTCGGGGACTTGATTTCGAAGCTTTAAGTTTCGGCGCGTTACGCGATACAAGCAGTCCGGGCAAATCGCCCGGACTTTTTTGTGCCTGCGAGAGAGAGCAATGTCGATCGGTCGAGTGGTGCGACACTTCGAGGCATCCGGCAAACTGCCCGTCGATATCTTAGAAGTCTTGGAGCAAGTGCGATCACATGTGCCCGACGAGAGAATCCGCCTGAAATCTGTCAACGTTGATCCGACTCGCCTGCGCGGCGGCTGTTGGCGGTATCGCTACAAGATCGATGACGGCTCAATCTTGATGCCTATTCAATGTTCCACAATCGTTTACAGCGCACAAATGGACCTCCGTTGGCAGCGCCTAGTGGCTTGCAAAGAGCTGATCCACGTCCTTGATCCTGACCCGATTACGACCAGCAAAATGGAAGACGTTGTCCACCTAGCAGAGACCCTGGCATCCGCCACCGGACCCGTCAGGCCCGCGGCCAACAACCTCCAAACATTCTTCGATCAACTGGCAAAATGGCAGGCGACAACAATTCTTTTTCCCTTCGGGTTTCGCGAAGAAATTCTGCCCTATGTCGCGGATGGTCGCGTTGATGTAGCAACGCTTTCTGAGTGGACCCAGCTCCCAACTGAGTGTGTGCAGGTGGTGCTGTCCGATGCTTGGGAGCCCTTGCGCGAAGTGGTTCTCGCTTTTGGGTATTGAGCCCTTGCAGATATCTGCACCGAGCTTAAGAGCCCGATATTCGCTCCCGCGCTTCCACAAGCGCCATGTCGATCAGATAGGCGAGCAGGGACAACTCATCCCCGCCGATCCGCACGGCCTCACTTCTGAGGTGTGCTAGATCCCTTACGACGCGCTCTAGGAAGTAATTGATCGTCTGCCGGTCTGCCATGGCCCGCCTCCCGCTTTCGCTTTGGCTCGGCACTATGGGGCTTGGGAGGCATCGCTAGAAGCCGCTTAAGCGTTGCCTCGCTTCGGCGTGCCGCCTCTCGCGGGCTGTATTCGTCACCGCCCGTGTTACGGTCGGTTTTGTCGCTCTCGTGGCTTTTCACCATGGCACACCCATCCTTGGACGAAATGTTCGCACACGACGCCTCCGACGAGGAGGAAGCACCCTACTATGAGAATATCGGACGTTTCATATTAGCCTACGCCCGGGCGGAAGGCAGCATTCACATGCTTGCCAGAAAGCTCTCTGGTCTAAGAAATGACCGTGCTCGTGCTGTGTTCTCCGGCATGCGCCTTGGCGACATCGTTACTCGCATTCGTTTGCTCGCTAGTTTGAGAAAAAAGAGCGCCGCTTTCAAAGCTGAGATGGACTCCTGCCTCCTTCAGTTTGATCTGATTGGCAGGGAACGAGACAAGATGGTGCACCGAGATTCTGCCTACATCGGCGGTCTAATGGGCGTCACCAACATGCTGACTTCTAAGTCATTCGATCAGCATGAATTTGATCTGTTTGGAATAAGCGACTTCAGGCGCCTAGAGCACGATTGCCTGTCCATCAGCGTTCGACTTTCCGCTCTGGCTCTTCCGAAGACGCGCACACTTGCTGCCTTTCGGAGGGCGCGGAAGCACCTCTACGGGCCATGGCGCTATAAACCTCCGAAGCCACAAACTCGAAAGAGAACGTCCCAAGAGGCAAGAGCGATTGCAAGGCTTCTGAGCCAGCCTCGATCATCTCGGGCGTGATTTCGATCTCTTCCTGATTCGCGCCCTTAGCCGCCTTCGCCGGCCTGTCGGTCATAGGAATTACTCCTAACCGTGACTTTTGTCACGTATATAATTAGGAAAATACTCCTAGTTGTGGGAGGCAAGAACGGCAATCGAAGGTTGCTGGATCGGCGGGCACTACAGTTCCGAAGCGGGCGGATACAACCACGACAGCGCATGTCGCTTCATCGAAACCCTCGTCTCAGCGGCTCTCGGAATTGGCCTTGCGGAGTTGCGCGCGGAGAGCCGCGGGCGCGCCGCGGCGGCTTTCGCCCGGCAAACGGCGATGTATCTGGCGCATGTTCATTTCGGGCTGAGCCTCTCGCAGGTGGGCCGAAAATTCGGCCGCGACCGGACGACCGTCGCGCATGCCTGCGCCCGCGTCGAAGACAGCCGAGACGATCCGAAATTCGAGCGCGTCCTTACCTGTCTCGAGGCCGCGCTCGACCGCTGGCATCAGGGTTTTCTCGCGCTCGGAGCTCTCTGATGGCGAAGCGAGCCGACGCCGAAATCGCAACCCTCATTCAGCTGCTTTGCAGCGACTCCGCCCTCCGGCTGGCGGCCGTCGGCGACGGGCGATACGACCTGCAGCCTCGCTCGTCCGGTCGTGCCACGCCAATCTCGGAGGCGAGCCTCCGGCGGCTCTGCGCGCGCGGGCTCCTCGTCGAAACCGGGTCGGGAAAATTCGCCGCCGCTCCGGCGGCGCGCGCCTGGCTCAGGCGTCGGGCGAGCGCCGACCGCCCTTTCCGCATGCAGCATGGCGAGATCGTCGAGACGCGGGCGGCCGGAGATCGCGACCGCGACGTGCTCGTCAATCTCGACGAGAGCCCGGTCGCTTCCTTGGCGCGACGACTGGGGAAAGGCGGGACGCCATGGCTCTCCGCCGATCTTACGACCGCCGCTGAACGGCTGCGGCACGACTTCGAGATCGGCCGGCTGCAGCCGCGCGTGACCGCGAACTGGTCGGCGAGCGTCAACGATGGCCGCCGGACCGGTAACGCAGGCGGACTGACCGATCTGACCGACATGGCGCTCGCCGCGCGTCTCCGCGTCGACCGCGCCATGCGCGACGTCGGGCCCGAGCTCTCCGGCGTGCTCATCGACATATGCTGTTTTCTCAAGGGCCTCGAGACGGTCGAGCGGGAGCGGCAGTGGCCGGCACGGTCGGCGAAGCTGGTGCTGCGGATGGCGCTCCTGAGCCTCGCCCGCCACTATGGGCTGACGCCGACGGGTCGGCAAGCCGGCCTCCGGCAAGCTGCGCCACTGGGGGGCGGGCGACTACCGGCCGGCGGTCACGTAGAGGCCCGCGCCGAGCCGGCGAGCGCTGCCTCCGCGTCGCGGCGGATGCGTGCCAGCATGGAGGAGAGGCCGTTCGACCGCTGCGACGTCAGATGCTCGCGCAAACCGATCCGCGCAAAGACCGCCTCCGGATCCGTCTCCACGATCTCCTCGGCCGTCCTGCCGGAATAAAGCGAGAGCAGGATCGCGATCAACCCGCGCACGATATGAGCATCGCTGTCGCCGCGAAAGATGAGCCGTTTCTCGCCGTTCCCCAAAACCTTGCTCACCAGCCACACCTGGCTCGCGCAGCCGCGCACCTTGTTGGTGTCGTTGTGCTCGGGGGGCGTAAGCTCGGGCAGGCTCTTGCCGAGCTCGATCACGTAGCGATAGCGGTCCTCCCAATCGTCCAGGAAGCCGAAATCCTCCACGAGGTTGTCGATGCTCGATTCTACCGCGTTCATGGCCCACCTATAGCATAGGTGGTGGCCCGGCCGGGCGACGCAATCGGTCGCGGTCCGATTCCTTCAGTCGTCGTACTCAGTCAGCGCGTGACTTCGGCGACGGCCCAGAGCGGCTCGAGGTCGGCGGCGGTCAGCGTGCCGTGGTCCGTGTTCGGATCGGCAAGCCCTTCTCCAGCCCTGACGCCTGCCGCGACGATTCCGGCTCCGGTCTCCAGCTTCCGCGACAACAGGACCAGCGCATTGCGGCTCGCCGCGCAGGCCTCGGGGTTACGCTCGCAAACGCCCGTGACATCCTGCAAGAGCACACGCGCAGCATAGACAGTATGCAGAAGGCTCACGCGTGGCGCAGCCTCACGCCCATCCTGCGAAGGGGGCAGCAAGACCACGACTGTCGCCAGCCAAAAAAGCGAACGCAGAACAAACATGCCCGTCCCTGTCGTTTTTCGTTTTTGGTGCGCTGATTGAAACAGCTTCCGGTGAAGAGCGGGTCCTTACCCTAAGCCCCATTTTGGGCGTTTTTCGCAAACGCACTTAACAGTCTCTAAGCAGCAGTGGGAAAAGCGAAATCTCGAAAGCTTCCCTTAACCCTGACACGATGTTTAAGCCTCCTGAAAGCGCCGGCCGGCCGCTTCCGCAGACTTGCTTCAGCCTTCCTTAAAATCAGCCTCTGAATGTGGCGGCGAAATTTACGCCGAGCAAAGGTTGCCGCATGGCTTCGACGGCCGGGCAAATACCGCGGGATTTTTTTGGCTTCGATCTTCGAAGACTCCTCCGCGCTGTCTGCGCCGGCGACCAACGTGGGATTGGCGGTGGCCTGCTCGCGGGCGCGGATCTGACAGCGCGCGCCGTCGCGAGCGCCGGGCTCGCTGCGTTGTTCACACTCCCGTTGCTCCTGTTGTCCTCGGTGGTGATGGCCGTGCCGCTCGCGGTGCCGGCGGCAATCGGCTTGGGCTACCTAGCCATGTCCCATGCGCTCGCCGCGCAGCATCGCCGTCGCGCCGCCCTCATCAATGCCGTCGTCCTTTGCGGACTCGTCGGTTGGTTGCTCCTCTTTCTCCTGGTCAGGGAGGGACAATTGTCCCGCGGCGGGCTGACGGCAGCGCTGATGGCTCCGCTCTTTGCAGCCGCCCCGGCCTTCGCCCGTTCGATCATCGCGCCGCGAAGGGGTCGGCCGGCGAGCGCGGCTCCCATCCTGCGGGACGCGGCCTTGGATCGTGTCGCCTGCCTCGACGAATTCGCGCCGTCGGAACCGGTCCTCATCCTGGATGGGGAAGGAACCGTGCTGGCGACGACCTCCGCCGCACGCAAAATACTCAGGGTGTTGCCCGACGCATTCGAGCATCACATCAACAGCTTCTTCGATTCGAACGATTTGCTGCTTCTGCTCGATGCCATCGACCGCTGCAAGAGGCGCTCGGAGCCGATCGGCGTCGATCTGGACGTCGGCGGCGAAACGCCAGGAGTCGAGAAAGCCTTCACGGCAATCTTCTCCGTCTGCGATGACGGCACGGTCGCAATGCGGCTCCAGAAGCGCCCTGCACTAGAGCCATCTCCAATCGCTGTGAAGGAGGACGCCGCTCCAAGCCCTGCCGGGACGCAAGCGACGAAGCCGGCGATCGCGCCGAGTTGCGACATCGGCGAGGCGCTTGCCTTTGCGCTTCGCCATGTCGGGCCGAAGGCCGACGCGAAAAGGGTCCGGCTGACCTCCGTGGCGGAGGCGGACATCGCGGCGACATGCGACCGGCAGGTTGGCCGGCGTATCCTCCATTATCTCATCGACAACGCGTTGAACGGCAGCGAGGCGGGTGGCGCGGTCCGCGTCCTCGCGCGAAGGCTGAGGGGTGTCGTTCTTCTCCGCGTCGCGTCGGTGTTGGGAGCGGATGCGAGCGACGCTGAAGGAAGATCGGACGATCCGCTTGACGTCACGGCATTGCGCTCGCTCGTCGAAGGTGCCGGCGGCACGCTGATCGTCGATCGGGAGGGCGTTGACATCGTGCTCAGCGTCAGGCTCGATTTAGCAGCGCAGGTGGACGACAGTGTTGTGGCTGAGTGACATCGGTACGTCCGCGGTCGCGCACCTGAGGCGCCCTCGCACGCTCGTCGGCGCGGCGTTCCTGGCGATCAGCGCGGGAATTGTCGCCAATGCGCTTCTCCTGCAGTCGCGCCCGCATCCGGCGCCCTTCTTCTTGTCGCGCGAGAACGAAGTGCCGGACGCAGAGAAGCCGGACGAGCTCGTGCGAGCCGTCCAGGATGCCTTGAAGCAGGTTGGCTATTATTCCGGCCCGCTTGACGGAATCGCCGGGCCGCAAACGCGGTCGGCAATCCAGGCCTTCGAGATAGAAATCGGACGTGAGGAGAGGGGAGAAGCGAGCCTGGAGCTTCTCTCGGCAATCCGGTCGGCGAACCGGCCCGACCTGACGCCCGCCACGACTCCAGAGGTGCATCCGGCGGCGCAATCGGCCCTGGCGTCCGTTCCGCAGAAATTGGAGCCGGACGCCCTCGTCGCCGACATCCAGGACGCGCTCGCGCGTTCTGCCTACGGCCCGCTCGTCGTCGACGGTTTCGTGGGGCCGGAGACGCGGGAGGCGATCATGCGCTTTCAGCGCGATCACAATCTGCCGGTCACCGGGGACATCAGCGATGCCCTCGTCGTGGAGTTGCGGGCGACAGGCGCTTTGGACGACGGATGACGAGCCCACGCCTGCGCACCGATTTCTGGGTGGCGGCGCTGAGAAGGCGGGCGGAAGCGGCCGGCGCCTTCATCTCCATCGCAAGGCGCGGCGCCGAGGAGGCCGGCACCATCTTCGTCCTTGTCGACCGGCGCGACGGACGTTTCGACCTTTACGGTCCCGCCCCGCAGAGCGTCTTCGACGATAGTTCGTCGGATCGCTTGTTCTCACTTCTCGCTCGCGAGGTGTCGGAAGAAGTGACGCGCTCGCGCATGAAGCAGGAGATGAAGTTTGATCCGGATCTCTGGCTCGTCGACATCGAAGACAGGGAAGGCCGCGCCTTTGTCGATCTTGTGCAAGAAGAGCCGGGTGCGTGGTTCACCTCCCGTTAACTATCCTGCTGCCAGATCAGCAAATCGGGCAAATACGGAAACGACATGGCTGAGATCCTGCCGTTTGCCATAAGCGGGTCGAACCGGCCGAGAGATCGGCAGCACGCCAGTGGAGAGATCGTGATCTTTCCAGGCGTTCGCGTCGAATACCACGACCGGCCGCCGACCCCGCCGGTAAAGCGACGCCAGCGCCGGGCCAAGCGGAATTCGGCAACGGACGCCCTAACCGCCTGATGCTTGCGCCGGAATGACCGAGGGAGCGGGCAGGCATTCGGCCCGCGCAAGGATGCGGTGCGCATCCTGCTGCGCCGTCCTGGTCGGCGCGAACAGCCGCAACAATGCGATAAGGTCGTCCGACGGGCTCTCCGTGACGATGGTCAGCTCGATTTCCTCCGACGGCGCTTGCTTCAGCTTCGCGTTCTGAGCAGCGTTGACGACGATCATGTCGAGGCGGCCCTCGATGGCGGTCCGGTCGTTGAGGCTGAACACGATCGCGCCGTTGGGTTCGTAGAGGGCGACCGACCAGAAACGGTCGCGCGCGTCGACGGTGATGCCCGCGGGAGCTTCGCTGAGATTAAGCCGGCAGGCGCCGTTCACGAAGAGCGGGTCGAGACCCGCCACGCCTCCCTCGGCGGCCGACGGAATTTCAGTGAACCGGTCCTCTCCGGCGAAGGGGAGGAGACGCGACCAGCCGTCCGCCTTCGCCAGCACCGGCACGAGCAGGATGGCGCAAATATGGATGGCGCCGGCCGCAAGCAGCGTTCCGATCGCGAATGTCGTGACCCCGCCGAGCCGCAGACGCGGCCAATCCCAGCCCTGCGCCATGCCGAGCGCGCTCATGTGCAGCGCTCGCGCGTGATGCGCGGCATGACGAGCGTGGTCAATTCTGTGCCTGTCCGCGCCGTCGTATCATAGAGGCGAATGACGACGCGAAAGCGCGCCGCTTCTTCGGTGGAGATCCAGTTCCCGCTTTGCGGCTTAGACGCTAGCACGACCTCGAAGGAGCCGTCCGCGGCGCGGAGCAATGTATCGCTGGCGAGCGCGGCCACGCCGTTGCGCTCCTTGACCACTTGTCCGTCCCGGTTCTCGAGCGATACGGTCCATAGGCGGGCTGGGGGCGTCTGCCCGGCGATCTTGTATTCGCAAGTCGCCGTGAGCGCCCCGCCGGCATCGTCAGTGAGCGCCAGCAACATGAGGCCCTCGCCGGAGCCGAGCGGAATTTCGCCGGTCCTCGCCAGCCGCGCGCGCGAATAGGGGTCGGCGTCGGAGGTGCCGGCATTCGGCCAGGCCTGCCATGCGCCAAGCACGATCGTGTCCACGGGTGCCGGCGAGCGCACGGCGAACCAGGCGCTCCACAGGCCGAGCGCCAGCGACGCCGCGGTCGCCACAAGCATAACGATGATGGATTTCACGTCGGGCTACGGGGCGGCCGTGCCGCCCTGGCCAAGCGCGGCCTGGCGGACCGGCGCCTCTTCCGTCGCCTTCTTGAAGCGCTTTTCTATCCGCTCCAGCGCGGCGGAGGTCGCGCCGGCGAGCCGGCCCGAGGCTCCGGGGTCGAAGGCATCCTGGCCTTCGGCGGCGTCGGCCACGAGCTGTTCGTCGGTGTCCACGGGCGGGGGCAGTCCGGGGAGCGGTATCGGCGTCTCGTAGGCCATGGCGACGCGCATGTATTTCGCCCAGGTTGCGGCCGGGAGGATGCCGCCCGTCAGCTTGTTGGTGGATACGTAGTCGTCGTTTCCGAGCCAGACGGCGGTCGTGAAGTTGCCGGTGAAGCCGACGAACCAGGCATCCCGAAAAGCGTTCGTTGTTCCGGTCTTGCCGGCGACGTTGATGCCCGGAAGGCGGGCGCGCCGACCGGTGCCGCTCTCGACCACGGTGTGCAGCATATCGATCATGCCGAGCACCGTCGTCTCGCTCAGCACCCGCTGGCGCGGCTGCGGATTAGCGGTGGCGTCATAGATCACCTTGCCAGTCGAGATTCTGACATCGACCAGGCCGCGCGGGTAGACCCGGTATCCGCCGTTGGCGAAGGCGGAGTAGCCGGTGGCTTGATCCATTACGGTGAGCTCGGAGGAGCCAAGCGGCAGCGAACGGGTCACCGTGAGCGGCGTCGAGACGCCCATGCGCTGGGCCAAATCTGCGATCGGTTGGCGCCCGGTGGCGATCGAAAGCCGCACCGCGACCGTGTTCAGCGACTGGCGCAGCGCATCGCGGAGCGTGAGGCGGCCCTTGTAGGAGCGGCCGTAATTCTGCGGCGACCAATTGCCGAGCGAGATCGGCGCGTCGACCACCCAGGTGTCGGGCGTGTACTTTCCGGTTTCGAGCGCCGTCGCGTAGACATAAGCCTTGAACGAGGAACCGGGCTGGCGGAGCGCGTTGACGGCGCGGTTGAAGGTGGAGGCGCCATAGTCGCGGCCACCCACCATGGCGCGAATCGTGCCGTCGGGCTCCATCGAGACCAGCGCGCCCTGGCGCACATTGTAGGCTTCGCCGGATTCCCGCAGCGTCGATTCGATCGCCGACTCCGCCGCCTTCTGCATGCGCATGTCGAGCGTGGTGCGGGCGGTCAAAACCTTGTCGCGGCCGTCGACATGGCTCTTCACCTGCTCGAACGCCCAGTCCAAAAAGTAGTCGGCGGAGGCGAGCTCCGAGCGCTCCACGGCGACGGCCGGATGGCGGCGGGCGCCGACGACCTGGCCCTCCGTCATGTAGGCCGCCTGCACCATGTTGGAGAGCACTTCGTTGGCGCGGGCGCGCGCCGCGGGCAGGTTGATGTGCGGCGCGTAGCGGGTCGGCGCCTTGAAGAGGCCGGCAAGCAGCGCGCTCTCGGCAAGGTCGAGATCCTGCACTTTCTTGCCGAAATAGAATTCCGCCGCCGCGCCGACCCCAAACGTGCCGCCGCCCATATAGGCG
This sequence comes from uncultured Propylenella sp., assembly GCA_964440525.1. Lineage (GTDB taxonomy): Bacteria > Pseudomonadota > Alphaproteobacteria > Rhizobiales > Afifellaceae > DASWJZ01. Next base: position 13,880 of record CAYTTC010000053.1, read on the forward strand.
CGGTCGAGGTAGAGTTTCAGGATCTCGCGCTTCGAAAGGTTGGCTTCCAGCCACAGCGCCAGATAGGCCTCCTTGATCTTTCGCTGCAGCGTGCGCTCGTTGGAGAGAAAGAGGTTTTTCGCGAGCTGCTGGGTGATGGAGGAGCCGCCCTGCACGACGCCGCCGGCGCGCGCGTTCTCCTGCACGGCGCGGAGCGTGCCAAAGATGTCGATGCCGAAATGCTCGAAGAAGCGCCGGTCTTCGGTGGCGAGCACCGCCTTCACCAGATTGTCGGGAAGGCCTTCGAGCTCGACCGTGTCGTCCTGTAAAATGCCGCGCTTGCCGATGACGTTGCCGTAGCGGTCCAAAAAAGTGACGGCGAAATCCGATTGCGTGCGCCAGTCCTTTCCGATCTCGTCGAAGGCCGGAACGGCGAAGACGAGGAGCACCATGGCGCCGACGACGCCCAGCGAATAGCCCTCCGAGGCGAGCTCGAAGAAGCCGCGGCGAAACCCTTCCGCCTTGAAGCGGCGCATGAAATTGCACAGCCGCTCGTAATATTCCCCGCTGTCCTGGCCGGCCTCGTGCAGGGTGGAATCGATCCATCCGTCGAGCCAGAGGAGCCGCTGGCGCCAGTTGCCGCGCTCGCCGCCGCTGAAGGGATCGTTCATCCAGGCCACCTTACGCGGCCTCCTTTGTTAGCGTTCGCAGATTCGGTCAATACGCGAGCCGGCGCAAGCATAAGGGAAAATAGCGGGGCGATTCGGGGAAAGTGTGGCGGAACGGTTGTTTAGGGGGAGTGAAGAGGAGGAGGGGCTATTCGTAAAGATAGCGCTGGAAACCCACAAACGCCTCGCGGATTGCCGCGGCGCCGCCGAGTTCCGCCGCTGCGTCGTTGACGCTGTGGTATTTGAGGGAGAGCAGCGCGCCGAGCTTTTCCTGATCAAGCTCTTCCACGCCCTGCCGCTCATATTGCCCGAGCACGAAATCGAGGAACGCCTGAAGCCGAGGCTCATAGCGGGTGAGAATGCTATCCCGGCGCTTCTCCACCCGCTCGGTCCGCGTAATCGGAGCCAAAGCAAAAGCAATGTAGGCGAGGATGTCGAACACATCGCTCCTTTCTGCGTTGATCATCCGGCTGATTTCAGTGAGTTGTTCGCCCCCGAAACCCTTGTCGGCAAGGCTCTCCAACAGCGCTTTGCGCGTATCGGGCCGACTCCAGATGCGCCGCAACTCGTCCTCATCCTTGAAGAACTGCGGCAGTTCGCCGAACAGTTTCTCGACGAATTGCGCCGCAGAGATCGGTCGGCCATCGGGATTCCAGAACGTCGTCGCCATCATGCTTTGAATGTTACGGTCCTTGCCGTCGGCGAGCCTGATCTTGATCTTCGCCGGCCGATCGGGCGGTGGCTCATAGGGTCCCTGATCCCCGTCCTCAAAGCCATCCTTCTCCTTGGCCGCAGCCTTGGTTGTTACCGGCTCAATCGGCTCGCCGTCCCACTCTGAATCGTTGAAGTGTTCATAGGCCTTCACGAAATCGTAGATTGTGAAGTAGTCCTTGCCGTCGAACAGCCGCGTTCCACGCCCGATGATCTGCTTGAATTCGATCATCGTGTTGATCGGCCGCATCAGCACGATGTTGCGGATGTTGCGCGCGTCCACCCCGGTCGAGAGCTTCTGCGAGGTGGTCAGGATCGTCGGGATTGTCTTCTCGTTGTCTTGGAAGGTTCGGAGCCATTGCTCGCCGCGCTCGCCATCGTCCGCCGTCACCCGCACGCAATAATTCGGATCGGTACTCGTCTTCATCTGATTGACCAGATCACGCACCAGCGCCGCATGGGCGTCGCCGTCAGGCCGAGCTGAACCGCGGGCGAGAAATAGTCGAGAATACCGCGCCAGTTTCCCTCGTCATTGGCGCCGCCGCGATGGCACTCGTCGATCACGATGAAATCGAAGAAGTCCGGCGAATAGCCGCCGAAATACGGCGCGGGCCGGTCGTCCGCGCCGGTGCCGCTCATGAAGGTCTGGAAGATCGTGAAGAAGACGCTGGCGTTCTTCGGTACCTTGCCCTTCTTCTTGATTTCGTCGGGCTTGATGCGCGCCAATGCGTCCTCGGGAAATGCGGAGAAGGCGTTGTAGGCCTGATCGGCCAGGATGTTGCGGTCCGCGAGGAACAGGATGCGGGGCCGGCGTTCGGGCTTACGGGACAGGTTCCAGCGGCTCTGGAATAGAGCCCACGCGATCTGGAACGCAATCGCTGTCTTGCCGGTGCCGGTGGCAAGCGTCAGCAGGATGCGCTGCTTGCCCGCTGCGATCGCCTCCAGCGCGTTCTCGATGGCGTTGTGCTGGTAGTAGCGTGTCTGCCAGGTGCCGCCGCGCTCCTCGAACGGCACGGCGGCGAAGCGGTCACGCCATTCGCTCGGCACCCTGAACACCTCGGCCCAGAGTTCGTCCGGCGTCGGATAGCGCTCGACATAGCTTTCCTTCCCGGTCTCCATGTCGATCCGGTAGATGCGCCGTCCGTTAGTGGAATAGGCAAATCGCGCCTGCAGCTTTTCCGCATAGGCCTTGGCCTGCCCCACGCCTTCGGTGTCGCCCTTGTCGCGCGCCTTGGCTTCGATCACCGCCAGCTTGTGATTACGGAAGGTGAGGACATAATCGGCGATCTCGGGCTTGCCGCGACGCCCTGCGCCTTCGATGCGGCCGGGAGCAATGATCGTCTCGCGGCCAATCCGGGTATCGGCGGCGACGCCCCACCCCCCCGCCCGCAGCGCGGGGTCGATGAGTTCGGCACGGGTCTCGGCCTCGTTCACTCGGCCGCCTCTCGGATGGCTTGCGACGGCGGCGACGTCAGCTCGCCGGAAAAGGCCTTTTGCAGGATGGATTGCTTCAATTCCGAGATATCCGATAATCTCGTTCGGTAATGCTCTTCAAGCTCGACCACATGCCCTTCGAGCGCCTTGATCTCTGAAACCAACTGATCTTGCGCTGCGCGATCCGGGATCGCGATAGATAGATTCAGCACGTCTTCTCTTGAGATGCCGGGGATCGCGGCACCGTTCGCGAGCGATTGAAAGTGCCTCTGCTGCAAACTCAGAAAGAAGTACAAGAAATCACGGTTCGCACCTTTCGCGCGAACCGCCATTAGCTGCCTGCTGATAGCCACCTCATCGGCATCTAGTAAGTTTATGCTGCCGACGCCCGAGCCTTTTACAGTAACTAGGATGTCGTACTTCTTTGCTGTTCGCTTCGGAACCTCCGTCCATTTCGAGATGACTGGGTGCACTACACCGAAGTCTGAAGGGCCAGTCAGATAGGCGAGGCCCTTGCCTTCTGTATTGTAGTCCTTGGCATCGATGTGTTGGCCCGAAATCAGGTCGCAAACATCACGAATAGTTCGTTTCGACCATCCTTCGCCGTTTTCTACGAAGCCCGAATTGAGACAGCTCTCGAACAGCTCGCGTGAATTCTTGAGATTTTTCTCCGCGTTGGCGGTTGCGATCGCCAGCGCCGAAAAGGCCTCGTCCAGAATGGCGACGATGCGCTGTTGTTCGGGGAGCGGGGGAAGCGGTACATGAAACCGCTTCAGGGCTTCTCCTGTGAGGTGTTGAATGCCCGACCCAGTAAAATGATCGCGTAACGACCCATCAATATCGCAGAGATGAAGGTAGTAGAGAAACCACTTGGCGCGTTCTGGCTCATGAAATCGAACCCGGTGTATCGCCTTTTGAAAATAGACAGGCTCATCATACGGCCAAATCGCCGCCCGCCCGGGATAGCCGCCTTCACAAATCAGCAGGTCACCTTTCTTGGCAGTGTAGCGCTCGCGTTCGTCGCCCTCGAAACGCATCTGCAACATGTCGCCCAGATCGAAATCAAACCAACGTACATTTAGATTGCGCAGATAAGGCTTCGACTCTCCGCGATTCTTGTTTTTGTCGAGCATTTTGCCAAGGCACGCGTGCGCGACTTCTTCGAGCGGTCGAACGGCCCATCCCACCCTCACAACATCCTCCCGATGCCTGTGAGAATTTTCGCGCTCTCCGCATCCAGCACCACCATTTCGGCGATGATGTCCTTCGGATCGCGCAAGGCTGTCTCGTCGGCCTTGTTCGGGTTCTTTACCGAGAGGTCTAAGGTCGCTTTATCGATGCTCTTGACGTCGACTGTCCACGAGTTCTCGCTGTCCTTGAACGTCGCCTGCAAGGCGACGAAGTCCTTCAGGTGGTCGTCGTTGAGCGGATTGGTCTTGCCGAGATTGCGGCCGGGATCGGCCTTGTAGAACCAGATTTTCTGTGTCGGTGCGCCCTTTTCGAAAAACAGCACCACGGTTTTGACGCCCGATCCCTGGAACGAACCATTCGGCACGTCCAATACCGTGTGCAGGCTGCAGTTTTCCAGAAGTTCCTTGCGTAGCGCCACCGAGGCATTGTCGGTGTTCGAGAGAAACGTGTTCTTGATGACCATGGCGGCGCGGCCGCCGGCCTTCAGCGACTTAATGAAATGCTGAAGGAACAGGAATGCGGTCTCGCCGGTCTTGATCGTAAAATTCTGCTGGACCTCTGGCCGTTCCTTGCCGCCGAACGGCGGATTGGCCAGCACGATGTCGAAGCGGTCCTTGTCCTGGATGTCGCTGGTGTTCTCGGTCAGCGTGTTGGTGTGGACGATGTTCGGCGCGTCGATGCCATGCAGGATCATGTTCATGATGCCGATGACGTAGGCGAGGCTCTTCTTCTCCTTGCCGAAGAATGTGCGCTCCTGCAGCGTTCGCATGTCCTGGGTAGAAAGTCCGTCGCGGTCGCGCGTCAGGTGCTCGTAGGACTCGCAGAGGAAGCCCGCGGAGCCGCAGGCACCGTCGTAGATGCGCTCACCGATCTGCGGGTTCACGACCTGGATCATGGCGCGGATGAGTGGGCGGGGCGTATAGTACTCGCCGCCGTTCCGCCCGGCGTTCCCCATGTTCCTGATCTTGGCTTCGTAGAGCTGTGACAGTTCGTGCTTCTGCGCCTGCGTCTGGAATTTCAGGGCGTCGATCAGCTCGAGCGCGTCGCGCAGCGAATAGCCGCTGCGGAACTTGTTTTCGATCTCGCTGAAAATCTCGCCGATCTTGTATTCGATCGTGTTCGGACCTTCAGCGCGGGTGCGAAAACCCTTCAGGTAGGGGAATAGCTCTTCGTCGACGTATTTGATCAGGTCGTCGCCGGTCAACGCCTTGTCATGGTCGAAGGAGCCGTCGGCCTTCTTCGGCGCGGCCCACCGCGCCCAGCGGTGCGCGTCATCGATGATGCGTTGATGGGTCTTTCCCTCCAGCGCGGCCTTGGTCTGGTTCGTCGTTTCGAGGTCGTCGAGATATTTCAGGAACAGCATCCACGAGGTCTGCTCGGTGTAGTCGAGCTCTGTGGTGCACCCCGCCTCTTTCCAAAGCACGTCGTCGATATTCTTGAACGTTTGCTCGAACATGGCCATTCCCCACCGCGCACCTGAAGGAGGCTTCGCGCCGCTGTTTCGGCCTTCCGCGCGCGCGGAGAGGAGTGCCATCAAAGCGTGCATGTCAAGGAGGGAGCGTTGGCGCTACCCCTCCCTGATCCCCGGATCGAGTCCGGGGACCTCCCCGCGAGGGGGAGGGGAGAAGGCCGCGCCGCGCTATGGCGTCTTCAGCTCTCCGGAAAGGGTGCAGCTCAGATAGATGCTCGCGATGACCGCCGTGGCGGTGTAGGCGACCTTCGGATTCACGCCGGCCACGAAGGGGACGAAGATTTCGGTATTCAGATAATATTGCAAACCAGTCCCGACTCTGATCGGCGTTCCCGGGACGAGGTAGCTGAGCTTGCCACCGGCACCGAGATAAAGCAGCGCGTTGGAGGCAGTGTTCGGGATGACGAGCCTGCACGCAACGTTGCGCGCAATGAGCGTTTTGCCGGCGGGGACCGCTGAAAAATCCACGAAGCAAAATTGCGTGTTCGGGCAAGATTTTCCCACCGTTTCGATCCACGTGCCGGCGCTGATCTGCGCCGCGCCGGCGGGTGGCGCGAATGCGGCGAGGCCGAGCGAAAATGCCGCGAGCGCGCGATAACGCCGGACGCGGCGAAAAAGCGGAAGCACGGTCATGGGGGCCCTCCGATGTGATCCATGGGAACGCAGCGGATATACAACCATGATGTGGGGGCGGGGGCCAACGTGAAATTGCGGGCGGGGCGTACCCCTCATCCGACCCTTCGCAAAGCGAAGGGCCACCTTCTCCCATCTGAAGTCGGGTGTTCCCGACTTCAGCACGCTGTACAAGCAACCCGGAAACATCCGGGTTGCGGGGAGAAGGTTACGCTGCAGGCGCTGGGGGCGCGGCGGCGCGGTTACTGGATGATGCGTTCGCCGGTGAACGAGCAGTTGCCATACGGGCTGCCGTCTCCATAGGTGATCACAACGGTGAGCGTCTTCCCGAGCGGCACGCGCATGTTCATCTCCCCGCCCAGCGTGTAGATGCGAGTGGTGCCCTGCGTCCGCTGCCACAGGAGGCTGAGCGGTATCTGAAAGAGGGGCGCCGCCGGGCAGCATAAACAAAGGCTCGCCCGAGGGTGCCGGTGGTGAGGACTTCGCACCAGACGTGGTCGACGTCGAGCGCCTGGTTGGCGGGAAGATTGATGAAACTGCCGACGCAGCTGCTGCCGCCCTCGCAGGAGAGAGTCACCTGCTCCTGAAAATGCGAGCGCGTGGCGGCGGCGGCTTGTGGCGCGGCGGCTGCCACAGCGGCGAATGAGAGCGCGGCCGCGGCTGCGGCGAGACGCGAGGGTCGGCGAGTGGAGCGTGTCATTGGCGTTTTCCCCAAAATTGGTCGCGCCGATCGCGTTTTGCCGCGAGCGCGTTTTGCATGGACTTGCGCAGTAGGAAAGCTGGGTTTCGCGCGTGTTTCGTCGGTGTGGGGAAATGGTTTCGCGGCGAAATAGTTCGAAAGGAGATTCGCCCAGCTCGAGCGGCGTCGCCCCTCACCCGGCCTTCGGCCAAGGCCGAAGGCCACCCTCTCCCGCGAGGGGAGAGGGGACGCGCTTTCGGCTGCGATGCGCTATAGGACGAAAATGGATGAGGAGCCGTTCTGGCGCACGAAAACTTTGGAGGCGATGAGCGCTTCGGAGTGGGAATCGCTCTGCGACGGCTGCGGGCGGTGCTGTCTGAACAAGCTTGAGGATCTCGATACGGGCGAGATCGCGTGGACCGACGTCGCGTGCAAGCTCCTGGATGGCGAGAGCTGCCGGTGCAGCAACTATAAGAACCGGCAGCGGCTGGTGCCGGATTGCGTGCAGCTCACGCCGGAAAGCGTGCGCACGCTTTCGTGGCTGCCGCCGACCTGCGCCTACCGGCTCGTGGCGGAGCGGCGCGACCTCTATTGGTGGCACCCGCTGGTTTCCGGCGATCGTGAGAGCGTGCACGCGGCGGGGATCTCGGTCCGCGGAAAAACGGTGAGCGAGAAAAACTTTCCGACCGAGATGCTGGAGGATCGCGTGGTCGCCTGGCCGGGAAAACGCCCGCGCCGCCGAAAACCTGGGTGAGCGCCGCCGCGCTCTTGCATTAACGGCGGGTTAACCTTGTTCAGGCCGAATGAAGGTGGCGAATCGCCTCTGCCGCAACGGGTTAGCCGTATGGACGACAAACGCTCCGAGTTTCTCACCACGATGATCGGCATCCTGGAGCGCCTGCACGACACCAGCGTCGCCAAGGGCGAGCCGTTTCTCGCCTCCGTGCTCGCGATCGCCAAAGGCGAGGCCGAAGACGCGCTCCGCCACGCGCGCGAAATGACGGCGCTCAACGATCTTCGCGAAAGAATGTCGAGCACCACCAGCTGGCGCCCCAGCGACAGGTCTGCGGAAGCGCGCGACGAGATGGTGGCGGAAGAGATCGCGGCTTAACGAATCCCTAGCGGAACGCGAATACGCCGGAGTTTTGCGGCAGATATTTTTCCACCAGCGCCGCGACGTGACCGTTGCGCGCCGAGCCGGATTTTTCGCCCAGCACGACGACGATGATGCGCTTTCCGCCACGGTGCGCGGAGGCGACGAGGTTGTAGCCGGAGGCGCGGATGTAACCGGTCTTCATGCCGTCGACGCCGGGAAGCGCGCCGAGGAGTTGGTTGGTGCTTTCCAGGCGGCGGCCGTGCCAGGTGAAGGCGCGCGTGGAAAAATAGCCGTAGCGATTGGGGAACGTGACCTGCAGCGCGCGCGCGAGGACGGCCATGTCCGTCGCCGTCGTCACCTGCGCCGGATCGGGGAGGCCGGTGGCGTTCTTGAAGCGCGTGGCGCGGAGTCCCAGCGAAAAACCCTTTTCGGTCATGCGCTGCGCGAAGGCGGATTCCGAACCGGCGAGCGCCTCCGCCACGACGACGGCGACGTCGTTCGCCGAGCGGACGCAGATCGCCAGGATTGCGTTTTTTACGCTGATCGTCTGGCCCGCCTTCAGTCCGAGTTTTGACGCCGGCTGGCGGGAAGCGTTGGCCGAGACGGCGAGCTCGGAATTCATCGAAAGCCGCCCGGCCTCGACCGCCTCGAACAGCAGATAGAGCGTCATCATCTTGGCGAGCGAGGCGGGATGACGGAGCGCATCCGCGTTTTCCGCATAGAGGATTCTTCCGCTCTCCGTATCGACCACGATGCCGGCGTAGCGCGGGTCGCTCTGCGCGTGCGCCTCCGCGGCGGCGAGCGTCGGAACGTTCAGCGCGCGCGGCGGCCCGGCGCCGCCCGACTGGCAGGCGGCGAGGAGGAGGGCGGTCAGGAGCACGAGGAGACGAAAGGCCAAGCGAAAACCTTGGGGATCGGGTGCGTCGCTCAGGGTAACGTCTGAAAATAACGATTCAACCAACGATCCTGAGAGAAAAAAGCGCTCACCTTTGTCCGGCTCTCTCCGCTAGCGTCGCCCCGGTCACCTGACCTAAAACCGCGCCGACCTTTTTCGTGCTCGCCGTGCACATTGGAGGACAAAAAGTGGCATTGAAGACCTACTCGGGAAGCTGTCATTGCGGCGCGGTCCGCTATCAGGCGGACATCGATCTCGCCGAGGGCACCACGCGGTGCAACTGCT
>CAYTTC010000054.1:0-22478 GCA_964440525.1 uncultured Propylenella sp.
AAGCGTCGCACCGATCGCGGCGATTCCGCTGAGCGGTTGTGGCGTTGGCGTGTGATGGCGCCGCGTCTGGCCGGAATAGAGTTGGCGGCGCCGCGCCCAGCGCTCCAGGAGGATCAGCGCGAAAACGACGGCGAGCATGACGAGCGCGATCTGCGCCGCCCCTTCGACGCTCATCCGCACCGTCCAGGTCGTGTAGATCGCGACGGTCAGCGTGCGGATGCCCAAAAATTCCGAGGCGCCGATGTCGTTCAGCGCCTCCATGAGGGCGAGGCTGACGCCGACGGCGATCGCCGGACGCGCCAGCGGGATCGCCACGCGGAGGAAGACTCTCAGCCGGTTCGCCCCGAGCGTGCGGGCGACTTCCAGCGTCGCAGTCGACTGCATCTGAAAGACAGCGCGGACCGGCAGATAGACATACGGATAGAGCACGACCCCGAGCAGAAAAATGCAGCCGTGCAGCGAGCGGATTTCCGGGAACCAGAGATCGCGCGGCCGCGCGATGCCGAACGCCTCGCGGAGCGCCGTCTGCACCGGGCCTATCGGGTGGAGCACGTCGAGATAGGCGTAAGCGACGATGTAGGTTGGAACGGCAAGCGGCAGGAGCAGCGCCCATTCCAGCACGCGCTTTCCCGGAAAGCTGAACATCGTCACGAGCCAGGCGGTGCCGACCCCGATCACCGCCACCATGGCGCCGACGCCGAGCAGCAGAAGCACGGTGGTGCGGATCGCGTGCGGCAGCACGTTGGCGATGAGATGGGGCCAAACATCGCCCGAGCCGCGCCACGCGAAATAGATAATGCCGCCGATCGGCACCAAGGTGAGCGCCACGATCAGGCCCGAGGCGGCGAGCCAAAGAACATCGGAACGGGCCGGGCGTGATCTGCGGCCGGCCCGTTCGGTGCGGACAGCGATGGTCATCAGGCGCGGCGAGACCCGCCGTCACATTTCCTGGTCGAAGCCGACCTTGTCGACGAGCTCGCTCGCCTCCCTGCGATGCGCCGCGATTGCGGAGAGCGGCAGCGGATCGATCTTCAGCTCGCCCAGTTCGGCGATGATCGGATCGATTTCGGCGCCGGCGAGCACCGGGTATTCGTAGTTTGCCTTGGCGTAGATCGCCTGCGCCTCGGGCGAAACCAGGAATTCGAGCAGCTTTACGGCGTTGTCCTTGTTGGGGGCATTCTTCGCCAGCGCCGCGCCGCTGATGTTGACGTGCGTGCCGACGCCGTCGGCGAAGGTGGGAAGGATCACCTTGATGGCGTCGCCCCATTGCTGCTGCTCCGGGCCGCCGGCGCCGGAACGCATGAGACCGACATAGTAGGAGTTGGCGATGCCGACGTCGCAGATGTCGGCGAGGATGTCGCGTGCCACGTCGCGATCGCCGCCACCGGCGGTTCGGGCGAGGTTCGCCCTCAGTCCGGTGAGAAACTCTTCGGCCTTTTCGGCGCCGTCCTTGGCGATCATGGCGGCGAAGAGCGAGGTATTGTAGGGATGCTGGCCGGAACGGATACAGAGGCGGCCCTTCCACTTCGGATCAGCGAGATCCTCGTAGGTGAAGGCGGTTTCCGCGACGCGATCCTTCGAGGCGTAGATGACGCGCGCACGCATCGACATCGCGTACCAGTGTTTTTCGGGGTCGCGCAGGCTTTCCGGAACCGCTGTGTCGAGGACGGAGGACTCGATGGGCTGCGTCAGGCCGCGGTCGAGAAGGTCGATCAGATTGCCGTAGTCGACCACCGAGATCACGTCTGCGGGCGAGTTGGCGCCTTCCGCCTCGAGGCGCTCGGCAAGCCCGCTTTCCACGAAGATGGTGTTGGCCTTGATCCCGGTCTCTTTGGCGAAGGCGTCAAGCGGCGGCTGGATCAGCCCAGGCTCACGCGTGGTGTAAATGTTGACCGCGCCGCCTTGGGCAAGAACGGGCGCCGAGACAATTGCGACAGTTGCAGCGAGAAGCGCGCGGCTCAAAAGGCCGTTCAAACGCGAATGCATCGATATCCTCCGGTCGAAAGGGTTCAAGGCCCAGACGTCAGGCAGGACTCACTATTAAGTTGACTCTTTTAGTCGTCAACTAAAATCCAATAGTTTCAAGTATTTGGAATGATTCTAAAGCGATGAGGCTATGATCCCATGGCGCCCTTTCACCGGGCATGCACCAGGGAGGCGTGCGCGCTGCCTATGATCCCACTGAGTTAGCGAGCCTTGTCACCGAGATCAGCAAGCATGATCTCGGCTAGGCTGCGGAACTGGCCGCCCGGATACTTATCGAGATAGGCGCGGATCATCGCCGGGTCGCTGCTGCCGCGCACCGTTTCCCAGAAGGCGAGCTCGACGTTCGGGTCCTCGACGGCTGACCCGCTATGGAGACGCGCGCGGGCGAGATCGGCGAAGGCGCCGTCCGGATAGCGCTCCAGATAGATCCGGTACTCACTCTCGCCGTCGCTCGCCTGCACGGACTGCCAGAAGGCAATCTCGACGGAATCGCTCGCCGGCGGCTCCTCCTCGACGGCAGGCGCCTCGCTTTCCTTCCTGGCGATCGAGTCGGGGAGTTTCGGCTCGGCGTCCTTGTCGAAGTCGACGCGAAAGACGCGCACCGGCCGCGCGATGTTCTTCACGTTATGCTCGCCGAGATCATCGAAGTTCACGGTTACCCGGTCGCGCAACTGGTCCCGCGCGGCCCGCGACACGCAGATTCCTCCCGGCTCGGCCAGCGCCTCGAGCCGCGCGGCGATATTGACGCCATCACCAAAAATGTCGCCGTTCTTGGCGAGCACATCGCCGACATTGATGCCGATGCGCAGATACATGCGCCGCCCCTCAGGAAGTGCACCGTTAGCCCCCTGCAGCGCCTGCTGGATGGCAATGGCGGAATGCAGCGCCTCCACGACGCTCGGGAACTCTGCAAGAACGCTGTCGCCAGCCGTGCCGAAGATCACGCCGTTCGCCCCGACGATCAGCTCGTCGACGATGGCACGATGCGCCGTCAGTGTTTCCAGCGTGCCCTCTTCGTCGGCGTGCATCAGGCGCGAATAGCCGTCGACGTCGGCCGCAAGGATCGCGGCGAGCCGCCGCTCCACGGGCGATGCCTCGGGCGGTGCGTCGCTCGTGGCAGACGACTGGGGCACTTGATCTGAACCCTTCACGCTTTTGGTCCGGTTCGCATCTGTTTGGCTGGCAAATGAAATTCCCCCCAGAAAGTGAGGTTCCGGTTAAACGGACCGATGCCGAAAGCGTGACCAACCGGGATCGCCGCCGAAGGTGCGGCGCCCAAGCGTCACGCCAACCCGCGAAACCGGCCGGCAAGTCTCGCCCGATGGGGAATGGTACAGCCGCTCGGAATTGAACCGAGGACCTTCGGATCCACAATCCGACGCTCTAACCAGCTGAGCTACGGCTGCACAATCACGCCAATATTGCGCGGCCGGACCCTAATTCAATCGGGTCCGGAATATCAAGCTGGGACGCGGCACCACCCAAGCTGCCGCCGGGTCTACCTCTAGGCGCTCGGTGCCGCAGGCGCGGCAGCCACCGGCTGCGGCCGACTCGCGGCCTTCAGCGTCGGCGCGAGGATCATGATCATCTGCCGCCCCTCGAGCCGCGGTTCCGACTCGACCTTTGCCTGGTCGGTCAGGTCGTCGCGGACGCGGAACAAGAGCTGAAGCCCAAGTTCCTGGTGCGCCATCTCACGCCCACGGAAGCGCAGGGTCATTTTTACCTTGTCGCCTTCGTCGAGGAAGCGGCGCGCCGCCTTCATCTTGGTGTCGTAGTCGTGCGTATCGATGCTCGGCCGCATCTTGATTTCCTTGACTTCGACGGTCTTCTGCTTCTTGCGCGCCTCGGCGGCTTTCTTCTGCGCCTGGAATTTATATTTGCCGTAGTCGAGGATTTTTACGACGGGCGGCTGCGAGTTGGGAGAGATCTCTACGAGATCGAGGCCTGCTTCATCGGCAAGCTGCCGAGCCTCTTCGATATCGACAATTCCGCGGTTGAGACCTTCAGTATCGACAAGCTGAACCTGCGGGATTCTAATCTCGTCGTTGATCCGGGGCCCCTCCTTGACGGTTGGGGCGGCACGATAGGGACGGCGAATGGTCAATTCTCCTTAAGTTGTTGCGGACAAGCACACATAGGGGGCGCCAGCCAAGGCCGCCACCGCAAAGAGAAGAATCCGGCGAATCCGCCGACAAGTCAACTCACCGCCGGCGTTATCGTTTCGAGAAGCTGTCGCCGCTGCCAGTCCGATGCAGCAGCCGATCGTAAACGGCGAGGGTCGCGCTCTGCATGGCCGGGGTGGCGAAGCTCTCTGCCTGGTGTCGCGCCCGCCCGGCCAGGAGGCCGCGCTGCATCGTCGGAAACCGGACGGCCTCGCCGATCGCCGCGGCCAGATCGGCTTTGTCGCCGGGCCGGACCAGCCAGCCGGTGCGCTCGGCGGGCTTGACGTAAGGCGGCGCGAGCACCGTCTCGGCGGTCGCCCCGAGGGCAGTCGCAACAACCGGCACACCCATCGCCGCCGCCTCGATCGCGGTGCGGCCGAAGGCTTCCGGCTCGGTGGAGGCGATCACCGCGACGGAGGCGAGGGAAAGCGCCGCCGGCGTATCGCTGCAATGCCCGACGATGCGGACCCGATCACCGACCCCTCGAGCCGCCGCGAGCAGCTCCAGTTCCAGCCGGTACTGGTCGCGGCCCTGCGCATCGCCGGCAATCACGACGACCAGGTTTCCTATTTCAGCGAGCGGCGGTTCGGCGGTAGCCTCGATCAGGATACGCTGTCCCTTCCAGCCCGTGAGCCGCGCAAGATTGAGGGCGACGCGGTCGCCGGCCGAAAGCCCCCAGCGAGCGCGGAGCGCGGCGCGGCGCTCCTCATTGACTGCCGCCGGGTCGAAGCGCGTGAGGTCCGTGCCGCGCGGGATGATTGCGATCCGCTCCTGCAGCGTGTCGTAACGTTCGGCGATGAGCTGCGCGGTGTAGCGCGAGTTGGCTATGACCGCGTCGCCGCGCACCATTACGGAATTGTAAAGCCGCTTCGCTGCGTTCTCCTCGCCGTAGCTTCCGTGGAACGTCGTGACGAAGGGAATCTCGGTCGCGCGACAGGCAAAATACGCCGACCAGGCAGGAGCGCGGCTTCTTGCGTGGATGAGATCGACCTTCTCGCTTCGGATCAGGCGGGAGAGCCGCCTTACATTCATCGCCATCGCGATCGGATTCTTCGCTGCGGCCGGCAGGCGGAAAATTTCCGCTCCGGCTTCAGCCAGCTCTGCTTCGAGCCGGCCGCCTTCGCTCGCGACCAGCGCCCGGTCGCCGCGGGAGGCGAGCGCCGCGGCGATGTCGATCGTCGCGCGCTCCGCGCCGCCGGCCTCCAGGGACGGGACAACCTGCAGCACGCACATTGCTCGGCGCGGCGGGCTTGACGGCATTCTGCGCTTCCCGCACCTCGGAGGTTCAGGGGCCGGAAGCAATAGGATGAGCCGCGTACGATTGAAACATCTGAGCGTCGGCGAAGGCGAGGACGCCCGCCGGATCGCCGTGCTTGCCCGGCCCGGCAAGGCGCCGGGTGTCTTCTGGCTGGGCGGTTTTCGCTCCGACATGCAAGGCACCAAGGCGGAGGCGCTCGACCTCTGGGCGGCGGAAATGGATCGCGCCGCGACACGCTTCGACTATTCGGGCCACGGAAGCTCCGACGGGCGCTTCGAGGACGGCACGATCTCGCGCTGGCTCGAAGAGGCGGAAGCCGTCTTCGATGCCTTCACCACGGAACCGCAGGTACTCGTCGGCTCCTCCATGGGCGGCTGGCTCGCGCTCCTCCTCGCAAAGCGGCTAGCCGATCGAAACGACGGCGACCGCCTGCACGGCATGGTGCTGCTCGCGCCCGCGCTCGACATGACGAAGGATCTCATGTGGGACCGTTTTGGTCCCGCGGCGCGGCGGAGGCTGAAGAAGCAAGGCTTTCTTTCAGAGCCTTCCGCCTACTCCCCCGAGCCCGACATCATCACGCGCGCACTGATCGAGGACGGCGAAAAGCATCTCTTCGGCGAGCAGCCGATCGAAACCGGCTGCCCGGTGCATGTGATCCAGGGCATGCAGGACGAAGACGTGCCCTGGGCGCACGCCACAAAACTCATGGAGCGCCTCGCATTCGACGATGCGGTTCTGACGCTGGTGCGCGACGGCGATCACCGCCTCTCGCGGCCGGAAGACATCGAGAGGCTGATCGGGGCGGTCGCGGCGATGATCGAAGGCTGACAGTCGGCCGGCCTTGATCACAGCGATATTAAGTGTATATGCACTGAATGACCGGCAAGTCTCCTGAATTCGACGAGTGCCTAGCGTGCCACTGCTTCGCAGTGCGGAAGACGGCGCGTGCCGTTACGCAGCACTACGATCACGCGCTTCGCGGGACCGGCCTTCGGGCAACGCAGTTCAACACCCTCGTTGTCCTGGCGAAAGCGGGGCCGTTGCCAATGGCCCGCCTGGCGGAATTCATGGGCATGGATCGAACCTCGCTGACCCGCAATCTCAAGCCATTGGCGCGAAAGCGCTGGATCAAGATTTCACCGGGCGAGGAGGACCGCCGCGTGCGGATGGTCGCGATCACGCCTGCCGGCATCGCCGCTCTCCGCAAGGCGCTGCCGGCGTGGCGATCGGCGCAAGCGAGCGTTGGCGCAATACTGGATCGGTCGGGCCTCAAATTAACCCGCTGACGCGGGGGTTGGACGAGCGCTTTATCAAAAAGCGTGCATATACACGTAGAAAGGAAGTCACCATGACAATCGACCTCTTGATCGCGATAGCGACGACTTCCGCCGCTGCCCTGGTGATCGCGCCTCTCGTCTTGTCGATCCCAGCGCCAGCCGCTCACCGAGTCGGGTTTGCGGCTGTACTCGCCGCCTGGTTTCTCGCGGTCGTGACGCTTGGCGCGACTCATGCCCCCCGGGCTTGGCACGCTTGGCGTTGGAGCTGCGGTTTTGCTGCCGATTCTCGCAATCGCTTTTCTTGCGCCGCGCTGGCAGCCGCTCCGAAATGCGCTTTTCGGTATTCCCGTTCCGGTGTTCGTGGGCGTGAACGCGGTGCGCGTACTCGGCGTGTTCTTCCTGATTCTTTACGCCGATGGGCGGCTTCCCGCGCCCTTCGCGCCGAGCGCCGGATGGGGCGACATCGTGGTTGGGATCACGGCACTGCCTGTCGCTTTTCTTGCAGCGCGCCAGGCGACGGGCTGGCGACCGATCGGTCTCGTCTGGAACGTTGCCGGATTCGCCGACCTCGTTATGGCAGTGGGCCTCGGCGTCACCTCCGCGATCGATTCGCCGCTCCGGATCTTTGTCGAGGGGCCAGACACGACCCTGATGTCGCAACTACCCATGTTCCTGGTTCCGGGCTTTTTGGTGCCACTTCTCTTACTGACGCACCTCGCCGTGTTCGTCCGCCTCAGGGCGCCGACGGACAGGCAATGCAGGTGGCCGGAGCCTAGGGCTTGCCCGAAAGACGAGCGGCCCGCCTCGTGAAACTCAGGGGCCAGAAACGCCAAACGACGGAGCGTTTCCGCTCCGCCGTCCCACATTGGACTGGAGGTCGTTGTGGGTGGTTAGGTGAGATAAGGTAGCGCCATAACGGCGGTTGAGACGGCGGTCAGGCCGATAAAGGCAGCGGTCCGCAGCAGCAAGTATCTCACGGTATTCGTCTTGCTCGTCATGACACGTCCCCCGAAATTTGTTGCCGCATCTATCGGCCAAAAGCATTTCCGCTTCACGGCGCGAACGCCGCGAACTGGTTTCTTCAACCGCTTCGATTGTTTCTTCAGAACGCCTAGCTGGTAACAAACTCGAGCACCAACGGTTCCATAGCCGGCTTACGCGATTCGACTTTTTCGCTGTTTCGTGCGACGGAACCGGCATGCTGACAGAGGTCAAAATCTGCGGGCTTTCCGGCGAGGAAGGCGTCGACGCCGCGCTTGAAGCGGGCGCTGATTTCGTGGGTTTTGTCCTTTTTCCCCCGAGCCCCCGGAACGTGCCTCTCAAGCGCGCGGCAGCGCTGGCGGCGCGGGCCCGCGGCAAGGCGCGAGTCGTGGTGCTGACGGTCGACGGCGACGATGCCCTGCTAAGGGAAATCGCCGCGACGCTGCGCCCCGACCTCCTGCAGCTACACGGCAAGGAAACCCCAAAACGCGTGATAGCTCTTCGCGCCATGACGCGCGTGGCGGTCATGAAGGCAATCGGCGTCGGCGCGAGCAGCGATCTTGCCGTTATCGCGGACTATGAGATGGACCGTCTCCTCCTCGACGCGAGGCCGCCGCGCGATGCCACTCGCCCCGGAGGCCATGGAATCGCCTTCGACTGGTCCGTGCTGCAGCATTTTTCCTGGCCCGATCCCTGGTTTCTGTCCGGTGGTCTCGAAGCCGGCAATGTCGGCGCGGCGCTCCAGGCGACGCGTGCGCCGGGGGTCGACGTATCGTCCGGCGTGGAAAGCGCGCCGGGCAAGAAGGACTCGAGCCGCATCCACGCCTTCATCCAGGCCGTCCGCGCCTTTGATCGATCGGCAGGCGGAACCGACAAGGAACGCGCCGCGTGAATATCCCCGCGAACGCCCCGCAGCCCAACACCTACCGCTCCGGCCCCGACGAGCGCGGCCGGTTCGGCCTCTATGGCGGACGCTTCGTCGCCGAGACGCTGATGCCGCTCGTCCTCGAGCTCGAACAGGCCTACGAGGCTGCGAAGAACGATCCGACGTACCAGGCGGAGCTCGCGCATCTCGGCACGCACTATACCGGGCGGCCGAGCCCGCTCTATTTTGCCGAGCGGCTGACCGAGCATCTGCGGGAGGTCTCGGCCGCCTCCGGGCAGAGCGGCGGCGCAAAAATCTACTTCAAGCGCGACGAGCTCAATCACACCGGCTCGCACAAGATCAACAATTGCCTCGGCCAGATTCTCCTCGCCCGCCGCATGGGAAAAACCCGCATCATCGCGGAAACCGGCGCCGGGCAGCACGGAGTCGCCGCCGCGACCGTCTGCGCCCGCTTCGGCCTTCCCTGCGTCGTCTATATGGGCGCGACCGACATCGAGCGGCAGAAGCCGAACGTTTTTCGCATGAAGCTCCTCGGCGCCGAGGTGCACGCCGTCACGTCGGGCGCCGGCACGCTGAAGGACGCCATGAACGAGGCGCTTCGCGACTGGGTCGCGAATGTCGAGACGACCTACTATTTGATCGGCACCGCCGCCGGCCCGCACCCCTATCCCGCCATGGTGCGCGACTTCCAGTCGGTCATCGGCAACGAAGTGCGCGAGCAGATCCTTGCCGCGGAAGGACGCCTACCAGACGTGCTCGTCGCGGCGGTCGGCGGCGGATCGAATGCGATCGGCCTTTTTCACCCCTTCCTCGACGACCGCGAGGTTGCCATCTACGGCGTCGAGGCCGGCGGCCACGGGTTGGACGTGGAGAACGGACACGCTGCGTCGATGACGGGCGGTGTGCCCGGCGTGCTGCACGGCAACCGTACGTATCTCCTCCAAAACTCAGACGGGCAGATTCTAGAAGGCCACTCGATCTCGGCCGGCCTCGACTATCCGGGCGTCGGACCGGAGCATTCCTGGCTGAAGGACACGGGCCGCGTCACCTATGTGCCGGCAACCGACGCGGAAGCGCTCAACGCCTTCCAGCTCTGCACCAAGCTCGAAGGCATCATCCCGGCGCTCGAGCCGGCGCATGCGCTCGCACAGGTGATCAAGCTCGCGCCCACCATGCGCCAGGATCAGATCATCGTCATGAACATGTGCGGCCGCGGCGACAAGGATGTCTTCACGGTCGGTAAGATTCTCGGGTTCGAGCTTTGACGCCACCGATTGTCATCGGCGGAGATAGGCCGCGGTTGCCTATGCCGCCTGTTCGACTTCTGCAGCAACTCGGTCCCCAAGCTGTTGCTCTGCGAGTGCGAGATCGTATTGGCTCTGCAGGTTTGCCCAGAACGCCGCGCCAGTCCCGAAATAGCGGCCGAGGCGAAGAGCGGTCTCAGCCGAAATTCCACGCTTGCCCGCAACGATCTCGGAAACCCGATTGGCGGGCACTCTGAGCTTAAGCGCGAGCGCATGCGCCGTCAGTCCACGAGCGGCCAGTTCGGCGGCGAGCGTCGTTCCCGGATGAAGTGGCGCAAGGGAAAAGCCGCCGGGTGGACTGGCAAAGACCTTGTTTGTCCGGGGCATACGGTTCTCCATGCCTTTTCCCATTGTGCCGACTTATGATACCGAGCGCCATGACCACCCGCATTGATCGGCGCTTTGCCGAGCTCCGGAAAGCCGCGCGCCCGGCGCTCGTCACGTTCGTGACGGCCGGGGATCCTGACTACGACACCTCGCTCGCCATGCTGAAGGCGCTTCCGGCCGCAGGCGCCGACATCGTCGAGCTCGGCATGCCTTTCTCCGACCCGATGGCGGACGGCCCGGCGATTCAGGCAGCGGGCCTGCGCGCGCTGAATGGCGGCCAGACGCTCGTGAAGACGCTCGCCATGGTCCGCGCCTTCCGCCAGGCGGACCAAGACACGCCGATCGTGCTGATGGGTTACTACAATCCGATCTATATCTACGGCAACGAACGCTTCCTCGCCGATGCCAAGGCCGCCGGCGTCGACGGCCTTATCGTCGTCGACCTGCCGCCTGAAGAGGATGAGGAGCTGTGCATTCCGGCGCTGAAAGCCGGGCTGAATTTCATCCGGTTGGCCACGCCGACCACCGACGACAAGCGGCTGCCCGTAGTGCTCAAGAACACGTCCGGCTTCGTCTATTATGTTTCGATAACCGGGATCACAGGAACCAAGACGCCGGACAATCACCGCGTGGCGGAGGCGGTTGACCGGATCAAGCGGCATACCAATCTACCGGTTGCGGTCGGTTTCGGGGTAAGCACGCCGGAACAGGCCGCCGCCATCGGCCGCAATGCCGACGGCGTCGTGGTGGGCTCCGCGCTCGTCCGCGCGGTGGAGGCGAGCCTCGACGAGGAGAAGCGCGCCACTGCGGGGACCGTCGGAGCCGTGACCGATCTCGTCGCGGCGCTCGCCCAAGGCGTGCGCGCCTCCCGCCTGATGGCGGCGGAGTAAAGGACTATCAGGTGGCAAACTGGATCGAAAACGTCGTACGCCCCAAGATCCGCTCTCTGTGGACCAAGCGCGAGACGTCCGAGAATCTCTGGGTGAAATGCCCCGAGACGGGCGAGATGGTGTTCCACAAGGATCTCGAAGCCAACCAGTTCGTCTTCCCCCATTCTGACTACCACCAGCGCATCGACGCGCGCACGCGGCTCCGCCTCTTCTTCGACGACGGCGCGTGGGACACGCTGCGGCTGCCGGCCGTGCCAGTCGACCCGCTCCGCTTCCGCGACGAGCGCCGCTACACCGAGCGGCTCAAGGCGGCGAAGGCGAAAACGGGCATGGAGGATGCGGTCATGCTCGGCGTCGGGACGGTGGATGGGGTCCCCCTCGTCGCCGCGGTCCAGGATTTCGACTTCATGGGCGGCTCGCTCGGCATGGCTGCCGCCGAGGCGATCATCGTGGGCGCCGAGGCCGCGGTGGAACGCCAGCGGCCCTATGTGCTTTTCGCCGGATCGGGCGGGGCGCGCATGCAGGAGGGGATCCTCGCGCTCATGCAGCTGCCGCGCACCACCATCGCCATCGACATGGTGAAGGAGGCGGGCCTCCCCTATGTCGTCGTGCTCACCAATCCGACGACGGGCGGCGTAACCGCATCATACGCCATGCTCGGCGACGTGCATCTCGCGGAGCCCGGCGCGCTTATCGGCTTCGCCGGCCCGCGCGTCATCGAGCAGACCATCCGCGAAAAACTGCCGGAAGGGTTTCAGCGCTCCGAGTATCTGCTGGAGCACGGCATGGTCGATATCGTCGTCCATCGGCACAAGCTTCGCGAGACGGTCGGGCGGCTCTGCCGGCTGATGATGAAGATGCCGCCTCCCAACCATCCGCCCTTCAATCAGGAATCGGGCAATGGCGCCTGGAACGGTGGCGGCAATGGCGCTGCCGGTATAGCGGCCGTCGCGCCGTCGACCGCGGAACAGACTCCGACCGTCACAAACTGATTTCATGTCAGAGCTCAATTCGCTGCTGGAGGTGCTCGGCACGCTCCATCCGCGCAAGATCGACCTTTCGCTGGGCCGCATCGAGCGGCTGCTCGATCGACTTGACCGGCCGCAGGACCGGTTGCCGCCGATGATCCACGTTGCCGGCACCAACGGCAAGGGATCGACGATCGCGTTTCTTCGCGCAGCGCTCGAGGGCGCCGGCCACCGCGTGCATGTTTACACCTCGCCGCATCTCGTGCGCTTCAACGAGCGCGTCCGCCTCGGCCGCAAGGGTGGCGGACGATTCGCCGACGACGCGACGCTGATTGCGGCAATCGAAGACGTGCTCCGCGTCAACGCCAACGAATCGATCACCTTCTTCGAGGTGACGACGGCGGTCGCGTTCCATCTCTACGCAACGCATCCGGCGGACTTCTGCCTGCTCGAGGTCGGGCTCGGCGGCCGCTTCGACGCGACCAACGTCATCGACCGGCCGCTCGCCTCCGTGATCGCCTCGATCAGCCACGATCACGCCGAGTTCCTCGGGACCGACCTCGCGGCAATCGCGGCGGAGAAGGCCGGCATATTGAAGCGCGGCGTGCCCGGGATCGTGGCGCCCCAGAACGAGCACGCACTGGCGATGATCGAGGTCGAGGCGAACGCCGCCGGCGCACCGCTCTTCCGCCATGGGATGGACTACATGGCTTTCGCCGAGCGCGGACGGCTCGTCTATCAGGACGACCAGGGACTGCTCGATTTGCCGCTGCCAAAACTCCTCGGCGCTCATCAGGTGGAGAATGCCGGCCTGGCGGTCGCCTGCCTGCGGCGCATGGGCGTCCCCCTCAAGGCGGCGGCAATCGAGGCGGGCCTCGTCAACGCGGACTGGCCAGCCCGGATGCAGCGGCTGAGGTCGGGCCCGCTCGTCGATCAGGCGCCGCTCGCCGCCGATATCTGGCTCGACGGCGGCCACAATCCCGCCGCCGGGGCGGCGATCGCGCAAGCTTTCGCGGAGATTGAGGATCGCGATCCGCGGCCGCTTGTCCTCATTTGCGGCATGCTCACAACCAAGGATCCGGCTGGCTTTTTCCGCCCCTTCGCAGGGCTCGCCCGCCACGCCATGACGGTGCCGGTGCCGGAGAGCGAAGCGGGCTTCGACCCAGAGCGGCTAGCCGAGATCGCCATGGAGGCAGACGTGCCGGCGCGCGCCTTCACCGACGTGCGGACGGCGCTGAAAGCGCTCCGCGCGGAGCACGGCGATCAAGAGCCGCCGCGCATCCTGATCTGCGGCTCTCTCTACCTTGCGGGGAGCGTCTTGGCGGAGAACGGCCCGCTGCCGGAGTAACCTTCTCCCAGAGGGAGAAGGTGGCTGCGATCCCCCGGTTTAACCGGGGGACGGATGAGGGGATGCGGCGTAGAAGAGTCGAGCCAACGGCAGAGGCCGCAGCCCCTCACCCCTCGCCATTCGGCGACACCCTCTCCCTCTTGGAGAGGGTTAGTGTGCGCCCTCACGCCGCGGCGGCCTGGATCCACTTCTGCAGATCGCTTTTCGGACCGGCGCCGACCTTCATGTCGACCGGTTCGCCGTTCTTGAAAAGGATCAGCGTCGGGATGGAGCGCACGCCGTAGCGGATCGTGGTCTGCTGGTTCTCGTCGATATTCAGCTTGACGATCTTCACCTTGCCGACGAACTCGTTCGAAAGCTCTTCCAGATGCGGTGCGATCATCTTGCAGGGGCCGCACCATTCCGCCCAAAAATCCACCACGACCGGTTGTGTCGAGGCGAGGACATCTACGGCGAAGTTCGTGTCGGTAACGGCGGTCGTCATAGCAGGGCTCCTAGGGAATCGTTGAGTGAAAGGTAGGAAGCTACTCTGTCCCGGTCAAGGAATGGGATTGGCGCGAACGCCGAGCCTTTCCAAGGCCTTTTCCATCAATTCGGGCGGAATTGGCATGACATTCGGCCCGACGGTAAAGACGAGCGTGGCGCCGACCGGAACGCCCGGCTCGATGTCCATCAGAAGGCGGCGGTAGAGGGCAAGCTGCAGGACGTAGGTGGGATCGACCTCGGCAACGGAAGCCGGCACGCTGCGGTCGGTTTTGAAATCGAAGAGGTGCCAACCCATCGCGTCGCGCAAGAGACGGTCGATCCGCCCGCTCACGGCGTAGTCCCCTCCTTCGGTCGCGACATTGCCGACGATCGCGACCTCGGCGCGGCTCTCGCCTCCGAACAGTTCCTGGAGCACCGGATGGGCCAGCACCGCCTCGGCCTCGTGACGAAAAGAGCGGGCGAGATCGGGGGCGTGGCTGTGCTCCCCCGCCAGCAGGCGATCCGCGGCAGCCGTGCGGGCGGCCGCAGGCACCAAAGGTAGAAGCTGCAAAAGCAGATGCACCGTCCGGCCGCGCAGGAGCGCCGAGTCGCCCGGCGTCACGTGTGGAACCGGCGCCGCGGTAACTGGAAGCGGATCGGGCTCGCCGAGACCGCGCGACGGGCGGAGCGGCCGTGGCGCCGGCGGCGGGCTCGGCACCGGACGATGCAGCCAATCTGGGATTTCGGCGCGCGCTTCGACCGCCGCCGCGACCTCTTCTCGGACCTCCAATGGCGGGCGCAGAGGCTGCGGCCATTGGAATGCCCTGCTGAGCTCGCCATCCACTTCGCGTTCGACGCCTTCCGGCACGAGCGCACTCGCAACGACCCCGTACCAGCAATCCGGCGGAGTTTTCACGCCCTTCACCCCCGCCACATAGAGCACGTCGCGGGAGCGGGTCATCGCCACGTAAAGAAGGCGGAGATATTCGCGCTTGGTCTCCTCGTCGGCGTTTGCATCCGCCCGCCTCTGCAAGTCTGGCGCTTGCGCTTGCAGTCGTCTCCATAGGAATGCCGGATCGTCCCGGTCTTTTCCGATCGCGACCAGGATGTCGCGCTGGCCGGAAACGACGATCTGACCTCCGGTGTCGACGAGGAAGACGACATCGGCTTCGAGACCCTTCGCGCCGTGTACGGTCATGACGCGCACGCCGGTCGCCGCCTCGTCGGTCTCGCGTTTGATATCGCTCTCGTTGGCGCGGATGAAGCGGACGAAGCCTTGCAGCGAGGGCGGCTCCACCCCCTCATATGCGAGTGCCTGGCTCAGAAACGTGTCGAGCACGTCGTCGACTTCACCGCCGAGGCGCGCCCGGAACGCCCGCCGGCCGCCGTCCGGACCGAGGATGCTGGCGTAGAAGCGGAACGGCGTCACTTGGTCCGCCATGCCGCGCCAGCGGCGCAGCCTTTCGGCCGCCGCCTGCAACAGCAGGTCATCGGAGGCTTGCAATGTCGACCAAAGGCTTGCGCGGTCGCGGCCGACGGCGAGATGCATCAGCTCGTCCTCGCTCAAGCCCAGAAGCGGGCTCTTCAGGCAAGCCGCGAGTTGCAGATCGTCATCGGGCAATAGCAGCACGTCGGCGAGCCCCAGAAGATCGAGCACCGCGATGTGCGTGGAGACTGGAATACGGTCGGCGCCGGCGGTCGGAATGTGGCGCGAACGGAGCGCCCTGTTCATTGCCGCCGCGAAGGCGTCGCGCCTGCGCACAAGGACGAGGATCTCGCCGTCGCGGAGGCGTTTTCCTGAGGGAAGCACAGTGTTCCTTATCCGGTTGACCTCGTCGGCAATCCGTTCGGCGAGCTCTGTTTCCGCCGCGCTCGGCGCATCGTAGGGCGCCGTCCAGTCTTCCGGCTCCTCCGCCTTCCGCCGAACCGCGCGCGGCAGCAGGACGACATGGCCCGGTTCGTGGTCGCGGTGGGAGGAATGCGCCTCGTAATTCGACGCCGTGATCTGCGAGGCGAGGTCTGCGCCGAAAACGGTATCGACGGCATGCAGGACCTCGCGCGTCGAGCGGAATGAGAGGAACAGCGGCCGCTCGACGAAGGCGTGCTCCGACTCGGCGATCCTTTGCGCAAAGAAGCGCTGCATCTCGACCAGCATGCGCGGATCGGCACCCTGAAAGCCGAAGATCGACTGCTTGTCGTCGCCGACGGCGAAAATCGTGCGCGGCGCTCTCATCGCGCCTTCACCCGAGAAGAAATCCTCGGCGATCGCCTGAATTACCCGCCAAGGATCAGGCCCGGTATCCTGTGCTTCATCAACCAGGATATGGTCTACCCGCCGGTCGAGCTTATAGAGCACCCATTGAGCGGCATCGGCACGCGAGAGCAGGTTGCGAGCCTTCGCGATCAGGTCGTCGAAATCGAGCGCGCCCGCTCGCCGCTTGGCCACGTGGTAGGCCTGAAGGATGGCGTCGCCGACGGTGAGGAGGGCCGAAGTCGCGGCATAAGCGCGGGCGATGCCAAGCCGGCCGGCCAGCGAGATCAGCCGTTCCGATTCCGCCGCAAAATCGCCGTCGAGGCGGGGCCGATCGCGGCGAAATGCTGCCCCAAACCGGTGCGGCGCGCTCCGACCCTTCCATCCGGTCTGCTTGTCTTCGGTCAGGAAGAAATCGAGCCGGCCATCCGCCTCGACTACAACGTCGCCAGCGCCGAAGATCGCCTGCAGCCCGACCCGTGCGCCGCGATCGGTCTGGTTTTCCGAGGCAAGGAGCGGATCGATCAGCTCGCCACAGTCATTGCGACTCCAGCGGAGCGCTTGGCAGATCTCGCGGCAGATCGACTCCTCCGTCTCGCCGGGCGCAAGACCTAGCCGCTTGCGTAGGTCAGCAAGCGCGTCCTCCACGCCGCCACCGCCTTCGTGAGACGCCGCAGCCTCCATCCACCGCCGCACGGCATCGCGCTTGGCGATGAGCGCGTCGAGCGCCTCGCCAATCTGCATGTCGTTGGCGCGCTCCGCCATGTAGCGAACGGCGTGGCCGAGCGGCGTCTGTGGCTCGGCCGCCGCCTTGTTCATGACGTCTGCACGCGCCGTCGCGATCAGAGCCGCGGCGGCGGAATCGTCGAGGACGGTGAACCGGCCGGGGACGTTCGCCTCGAACGGAAATTCGTGGAGCAGCCGCTCGCAGAAGGCATGGATCGTCTGAATTTTCAGACCACCCGGCGTCTCCAGCGCCCTGGCGAAGAGCCGCCTGGCAGTTCGCATCTCCTCCGTCGTCGGCGACCGCCCCTGCATATCGGCGATCGCCTCCGACAGCTCGGGTTCACCGAGCATCGTCCACTTGCCGAGCGCCTCGAAGACGCGGCGCGCCATCTCGGCCGCTGCGATCTTTGTAAAAGTCAGGCAGAGGATCGCGGCCGGATCCGTGCCGGCGAGCATCAAACGGATCACGCGCTGGGTCAGCACATGAGTCTTGCCGGAGCCGGCATTGGCGATGACCCAGGCCGACGATTGCGGGTTCGACGCATCCCGCTGATGGGCGCGGGTGCGGTCGAAATCGGTCGCCGCGCTCATTGGTCGTCTTCCTCGTCCGTAGCGACCCATTCGGCGATGCGTGCGAGGTGGTCATAGTCGCCTACGAAGGTGCGTCGCGGTTTTGGAATCTTGTTCGACAGATACTCCGCCTCGGGCGAGGCGAAATAGGCGATGAGGTCGCTGAGCCTTTTCTCAGCGCTTTGCAGCGCTTCGGCGAGCGACACCGCCGATTTGCCGCCACGCTTCGTGCGCTCGGTGCGGTCGTGCAGCTCACCACCCTCGCCGCGACCGGACAGACGATAGTAGACGAGGCGCTTCGGCTCCGCCGCCGGCACGCCTTCAAAACCTCCTTTTCGCGCGATCAAGGCTTCGAGCGGCAGCTGTGGCGCCAGCGACAGAACTTCATCGATCGAGGGCGGCGCTCCGGTCTTGTAGTCGATGATGGCGAGGCGGCCATCGATCAGCGCGTCGAGCCGATCGGCGCGTGCGGTGAGAACAAAATCCGGTGTCACCTCCATGCGGCCCACGCATTCGACACGGCGCTCGGCTACGTCGCTCCAGGCGGCCTCGGTGCGGACGAACCATCGGGCGATCTTCTCGAAGCGGGGCCACCAGAGCGCAATTACCTCGGGAAAATCCGCGTGCTCGGCGAAGGCGGCTCGGCCGGTCGCGATGAGCCGCGCCTCAGCCTCGGCGTCGAAAGGCCCGCGCGGCCGTTCGCGCACGAGCTTCTCCAGAATGTCGTGGACGAGCGTCCCGCGCTCGGCCGCCTCGGGAAGTTTTGCCAGTGGCTCGAAAGGCCGGAGCCTCAGGACCTCGCGCGCATAGATCGCATAGGGATCGCGGATCAGCGTCTCGATCCGCGTCACGGAAAGCTGTTTCGGCCGAAGCTCGACCGGCGGCGATGGGCGTGGCCGTTTCGGTTGATCGCTGAGCGGCGTGGCATCGAGGGTGCGTGCCCAGGCAAGCACTTGCGCCCCGCGCTGGCGCATCGTCTGGGCAAGGTCTGGGCCGGCATAGGCGGTCAGCCGCTGCAGCCAGCGCGAGGCGACCCGCGGCTCGCCGTCCTGACGATCCGCGCGGGTCAGCCACACCTCTTTGTGTCCGAGCGCCTGCGCGAAGTCGTGCGCGGCAAGGCCTATCCGACGCTCCGGCGGGTCGAGCGCAAGAGCTTCGCGCATCGGCCGTGACAAAAGCGGATCGAGGCGCGTCTGTCCGGGCCAGGTGCCTTCATTGAGGCCGCCGAGCACGATCGTGTCGACGCTCTGCAGCCGCGCCTCGAGCGTGCCCCAGATGTGGATACGCGGATCGGCGCCGCCGCGCCGGCGAACCGCCGTCCGCTCGATGATTGCGGTGAACAGACCCGGATAGTCCCGTGGCTGAATATCGGGCCCGGCGACCGCGCTCGCGCGGAGCTCTTCGAAGGTCGAAGCGAGCGCTTCGCCTGCCTCCTCGGAAAAGAGCGCCGTCGCTTGGCCGCTCGTGCGCGCGGCGGCAAGGAGGGCCGCGAGATGCGCCTCGACCAGATCGGAGAGGCGAACAAGCCCGCCATCCGTTGCGACTCGCTCCAGCGGCGCGAAAGCCGCCTCGATCCGTTCCGCAAGGTCGCGGGCGGACTGCCATTTCTTTCGAGACAAATAACGTGCAGCTTCGCCGCGGTTTGGCCGCTCGCCTTCGGCCGCATTCCATCGCTCGGCGAAACGCAGATCGAGCGCGTGCCGAAGCGACGCGATGCCGGGTCTGAGACGCGGACCGCGGAGCACCGACCTCTCAAGATTGCGCGCGGCCCACCGCGCCTCGGCGGGAGCGAGCCCGAAGGCGGCGAACGGATGCTTGAGAAGTGCAAGGAGCGTTTCCGCCGCACAACCGTTCAGCGCCGTCTCCGCGACGAGCCGCGCCAGAATGCCGGGCGGCGTGCGCGCGAGCGGCCGGCCGGCGGAATCGTCGACATCGATTTTCCAGCGCTTCAGCTCGACGGCGACCCGGCGCGCAAGGCCGCGATCGGGGGTGACCAGCGCAGCCACGTGGCCTAGAGTTTCGGCCGCCCCTCGGAGCAATACCGCCACGGAGAGCGCCTCCTCGCGCTCGTTGGCCGCCTCCAGGATCGCGATCTTCTCCGCTGCTTTCAGCTTCTCGGCGAAGGTCGCGGCAGGACGGTCGCTCCAGCGCTCAGCGGTGCTGGCAGGGCGCATCGATTCGGATACGAAACGATCTCGAGTGCTCAAGGAAAGTTCCGCTTCCGTAAGCGGAATGACTGTCTCCCGCTCAACGCCCATGCTCTGCAGCAGCAGCTTCAGCCCGTATTGCGGATGGCCGGCGCCGGCCGGCTCGCGCGCGCTGATGCCGATGGCATCCCATGTCTCCGCGTCGAGGTTCTGGTCGAGGCCGGGGAGCACGACGGCACCGTTCGATAGCCGGGCGATCGCCGTGAGCAGAATGGCTGTCGCCTTGACCGAACCGGTCGAGCCGGCCGCGATGATGGGTGCCGGAGACCCATTCCGCGCCAACCGCTCCGCCTCTCGGAGGATCATGAGATCGCGCCGGGTTCCCGGATCGACCAGGCCGCGCTCGGCAAGGTGCGCCGGCCAGAACTCGGTGGCGATTTTCAGGAATTCGAGCGTGATGTCCCAATAGCGGGCGAGCTCGACCGGCATTCCCGTAAACAACCCGCGCCAGGCCTCCGGCCCGGTGCCCACCTGATCCATGAGGCTGCCGAGCGAGGCCGCCAGCCGCGCGGCGTCGGCTGGCGAGGCGGGAACGATGAGCTCCTCGTCGGGGAATTCGGCGAGGCTCCGCACCAGCGCGCCGGACCAGGCGAGCACCAGCCGCGTCAGCACGAGTTGGCGCTCCATCGCTGGAACGGCAGGCGGCAGATCGGCCGCCTCGAGGTCGAGGAGGCTCGCCTCGTCCTCGTCAAAATCGCCGAGCGTGCGGATCTTCGGCAGCAACAGAGGCCGGCCGAGGCGAGCCAGGAAACTCTCGCGGATGGCGCGGGCAGCGCGGCGTGTCGGCAGGTAGAGCGTCGTATCGGCGAGCGCGAAGGGGCCCTGCGGATCGAATCCGGCGATCAGCCGGCCCTCAAGCAGCGCCGCGACGAGCGCGTCGAGGAAAGGGACGCCGGGCGGGATCGTGAAAACGTTCGGCCGATCCATCAGGCGGCCTCAGGCCGCGCTCGTCGCAATCGCGGCCGCGGCGGCGGCGATGGAGCCCGGCGTCTCCACGTTGATCCAGAGCCCGTCGAGCCTGACGCCGAAGAGCCGGCCGGCATTAATGGCGCGGTCGAAGAGGAGGTTCAGCGAAAAAGCTCCCTCCGGTGCATCGGCAAAAAGGCGCGGAGAGAAGATGGCGGCGCCGGCATAGACGAAGGGGGCGACCGTCCGCTCCGGCCGCCGCGACACGCTCCCATCCTTGTCGAGGACGAAATCGCCCCGCCCGGAATAACCGATGGCCTTCACCGTCGAGGCGAGAAGGAGGAGCCCATCCATCCGTGCCTCGTCCCAGCCGCCCACAAGCCAGCCGAGGTTCGGACGCACGCCTTCGAGCCAGAAGGAATCGGAATTCCTGAGGAGAAAGGCGCCCTCTCCGAGCAGCGGCAGCGCCCGTTTGACGCCGCCGCCGGTCTCCAGAAGCGCGTCGCGCTCGTCGGAGATGACGATCTTCGGCGCTTCGCGGTTCTTCAGATGCGCCTCGACAAGATCGGCGAGGGAGTGGACGTTGACGACAGCCGTCTTCACTCCCGCCGCAACCAGCCCGTCCAGGCAATGGTCGATCAGCGCACGGCCGCCCACCTTGACCAGCGGCTTCGGCGTCGTGGCGGAGAGGGGCCGCATGCGTTTTCCCTGGCCGGCCGCCAGCACCATCGCCGTCTCCGGCATACGCATGCAAATCTCTCCGCACGTTCAGAGATAGGGCTCATACCAGAGCCTCAGCGCGGAAAGAACCGGATCGGCGAGATTGCGGCGAATGAGCCCTTTCAGGCGCTCCCGATGCAGCTGATAACCGGGCTTACCCTCGGCGAGCGCAAGCCGGGTGAAAATGCCCAAAACCTTGGTCGCGCGCTGCAAAGCGAGGATGGAATAGGCGCGCTCGAAGGCAGAGACGTCGAACACAGGGTCGACGGCCTTGCGGCCGGCCATGTAGCGGGCCTTCAGCCGCATCTCGTCGTCCGCGGTCAGCGGCGCGCGCGCGTCCTGGGCGAGCGAGGCGACGTCGTAGGCCGGGTGCCCGATGCGCGCGTCCTGGAAATCGATCACGCCGACGCGCTCTATGCCGCTCGCCTCGTCCTGCCAGAGGATGTTCGGCGAATGGAAGTCGAGGAGCGTCAATGTCGAGTTTGCGCCTTCCACCGCATCGAGCACCTTCGACCACGCGGCGAGGAATTCTTCGCGTCGATCTTTTGGGAAGGCCGGCTCATCCCCGTGACCGCCGAACCAATCCGGGAAGAGCGAGATTTCGATGAGCAGCGCATCTCGATCATAGTGCGGGAGGCGGTAGAGCGTGCGGTCTGGGAGCGGCGTTTCGGCAGGCCAGGCGCGGACGTGCATGTGAACGAGGAGATCGATCGCCGCTTCGTAGCGCTCCAGCATCGGCGCGCCGGAGCGATCGAGGATGCCCTCGCTGCCGAGATCCTCGAGGAGAAGGAGCCCGGCCTCCATGTCGGCGGCGTGGATTGCCGGGGCGCGGATGCCGGCCTCCCTGAGCGCGAGGTCGATCGCCACGAAGGGCCGCACGTCGAGGGCGCGGTGCGCCACCGCGTCATAAGAGCGGCCGCCATAGATCAGCGGGCCTTCGCTTCGCGCCGGTGCGTTCATCAAAATCGCGGCCGCGCCGGCGCGAGTGACACGCTCGTAGGCGCGGGTCGAAGCGTCGCCCGCAAGCGGCGAGCGCGACGCGTGGCGCCAGCCAGCCTCGTCGAGAAAGGCGCGGATCGAGTCCGTGCGCTTAAGCCGCGCCGGCCAGCTGCCGGACCCTACGATTTTAGCGCGACGTCCGTCGCCATCCAAATCGAGGGTGATATCGAGCCGCTCCTCCGACAGCCCCGCCGGCAAGAGTTCCGGCCATTCGACCAGAAGCGCGCCCTCCCCGATCGCCTCGTCG
>CAYTTC010000055.1:0-22186 GCA_964440525.1 uncultured Propylenella sp.
TCGCCGAGGTTGCCAACGCCCTGAATCTGCGGGGCATCAGGTCAGCACGAGGCGGTCGCTGGCATGTGTCCGCGGTGCAAAACCTGCTCGCAAGATTCGAAACCCTTTTATAGGCGGGAACAAACGTTAGACCGCACCTCGTTCAATGTGTCGATAATGGACTTGTCCTCCCAGCCGACTCCAGCGGTCCAACCTGATCCGGTTGGGTACCTGATCCCACTCGGTCCAGGACGTTCCGGCTCTCCTCGCGCCATCGATTGCATCGCGAAGCCCAACCGCCCGCGCGCGTTCAACCTCGGCGGCGTTGAAAAGGAGTGCGACCGAGTCGGGCGCTGGTTTCAGCGGCACGCCGGCGGCCTGAGCAAAAGCCTCCCAAGCCGCACGCGTTCTTGGCCCGAAATCACCATCGATCACTCCATCGTACAGCCGGAGGACCTCTAGCTGCACTTGGAACTGCTTGATGATCTCGGCCTCATCGTTGTCATTCTGCGCAGCTTGGACGACTAAGAGGCCGGGTCCGTCCGCAACGCGCAAATCTAAGATGCGCCTGTAGCCACCGGTCGTCGCCGTATGAGGCACGACGTCATTGCCGCCGGGGCCATGAGCCCGACTTGGCTGAACAAGATCGGCCGCGAGTACAGACAACGCCGCGACAACAAATGTCTTGAGTAGGCTCATGCCACCGAGCCGGCACGTTGGCGGGCTAGCAAGAAGGAGCAATCGAGATTGTTCACGGCAACGCATCAAAGCCCGCACCGAATCCCGAAAGCGAGACGGGTATTCCGATCCCTTCGGCTGGCGTCAGGGCGACGATGAACGTGGCTGTCTTGCCAAACCTGAGGACCTGAAGCAGCGCTTCATCGATGGTCGCTTCTGCAACGCAGCCGTTGGGCAGGCATCTCACGAAGGTCTCAAGTCCGCTGGCGGTAACATCAACTCCATCGATTCTCAGCTTCAGTCCGGGGCCTAACAGAACGCCGAGCGGTGCCAGTACGCGCAGCATGTAATCCTCATTGTCCACCGCCTTCAAAACGATGACAGAGAGGCCGACGTTTGGTTGGTCAACTGCGGCGACAAACTGCATGAGTGCACAATGTTCAGACCCGCCGTCGGAGGTTTCGCAACGAACCTCCCAGTCACCATAGGCTGCGCGAACCTCCCCCTGCGCGTTCGCACCACAGGATATCAGGCTCGCGGCCATCGCGGCGACGAAGCGAAACGGAACCGGCGGTCTCCAAGATCGGTCCACTCGAGCCCTCCTTCCTTCCCCTCGCCAACGACGAAGAATAGCGCCCAGACGGCGGGGTGATATGCTCCTCGTGGTCGTTGCCGCATCAGGGCGACACTGCACCTGAGCCAATTCATCGCCACCGACCCGGTGGCCGCGCAGGCCGAGGCGCATCGGAAGTACACCGCTGGCGGCAGCTCTAGTTCCCTATCGGGATGACCGGCGGCCCAAGGCTCCGCGCGGTGCTTCCCCGCAGACCAGCACAACCGATAGTATTGACGGCGTCAGACAGCGGCGCAAGAAGTTCCCGCGACCCGTACGGGCGTAGACGCATGGTGCGGTGGGGGCAGAAGCCAGGATGACTGCGAAAGGAGGCGGCCGCTATCTCGTTCAGAGGTTTGCCGCGCATCTCGCGCATATCCTGAACACCGGCGACGACATCGTTGAGATCAGCCCCTTTGCTCTGTACCGGACTTTGATCCGCACGCTGGCGGGACCTCCGGACGCAACCGGAAGCCGCTACCGGGACGGCCTGCTCGGATATGCCCAGGTGGCGGGCGAGCGCGAGCCCGAAGAGCTCGCCGAGCGCTATTTCGAAGCCGTTCTTGACCGCGGCATGCATCTCGCAAGGGACAATTCCGTTCACAAGGCGCATGAACTCTTCCTCGCAATGTGTCGTCGGGGAGTTGCTCGCGGCTGGAACTCGGCTCAGCTCGTGCGACGCGATGCTGAAGGTCGGAAGGCCACTGACGATACGCCATCGGATTTCTCTGCCCTCCGGGACCGCGTCGAAAGACTCAATCACGCCGTCTCGGGAAGCAACCCGGCCGCAACGTTGAGGAGCAAGCTGGGTCCGCTTCGGCTTGTTGTCGGCTCGGGCTCGATAGACGTGCCCGAGGAGCTCTCCGTCTGGCGGGCGGTCTCCAGCGGGCCGTTCAAGCTCGGCAAGCTCTCCCCCGGAGAACCGTTCAACGCCTTCTGCAGCCTTGTCATCAAGGCGGTCGAGAACGCGAATGAGCGCTACGGAGCGATTCTGAGGCTCGGCCTTTCGCCGCTCGATTGGGGCGATGACCTGACCGTGAATACGGCGAAGCACGTCTCGGCATTTCTCTCCGAAGCGAGAGAGTCCGGAGACCTCTGGAACGCGCGCGAGACCTGGGACGGCGTTTGGGACCGCCGCAAGGTGCCCGGCTTCAAATCGGCGGAGGAGTTTTGGGGCTCCGAACTCGGCCGGGCGCTGCGGAATCCGCAGCGGCCGACCCGCGTCGACGACGGCGGGACGGAGTTTCCGGAACCCGACGATCCCAATAAGCAACTCTTGGATCAATCGGAATTCGAGGAAATGCTGGGCCTGTGCCGTCGCGACGGAATCGTCGATGACTTCGACTGCTGGTTCTTCCAAAAACTGTTTGAAGGCGAAACCATCGCCGAGATCGCGGCGATGCCCGAGACCGCCGGGAGAATGAGACCGAGCGAGATTCCCGACTACGTTGCCGAGCTGCGGGAGCGTGTGCTCGAGCATGTGCGCAGGCGTCTTGAAGCAGAGTAGATGCGTCTCCATCCCGATAAGGGTTCGACCGCTGCCATGAGGATGAGTGCCGATGTCCGATGATTCCAGGGACGCGAAGCGCTGGCATGATTTCCGGCATACGGCGCTCGTCCTGACAGCTTCGGCGCTTGCAGAGCACGATCTCGCCACGGCGGGCGGGCGCGCGCGGCCGCGCATCGCGACATTTGCGTTCGATCTTCTGGCGGCGGCCGGGGCGAGCGATGTCAAGCTTCCGAGCGAGCTTCTTTCGCCGGGGACCGACCTCGCCGCCACGTTTGATTTCGGCCGCGCAGGAGAAATCCGGGTTTCGCTCCAGCTCAAGGGTTTCGCTGCGCTCAAGGAGAACGCCGGGCGTCCGGCGCGGCTGATGAGCGCCAATGGCGCGATCGATTATGCGTTTCGCTTCGGCG
Source organism: uncultured Propylenella sp. (assembly GCA_964440525.1). Lineage (GTDB taxonomy): Bacteria > Pseudomonadota > Alphaproteobacteria > Rhizobiales > Afifellaceae > DASWJZ01. The sequence goes on from CAYTTC010000055.1 coordinate 3,188, forward strand.
ACCGGGGCGCGGCGATCTGCGTTCTGGCGGACACGTCGGCCGTTCGCGACGGACTCAAGGCGTTTTTGGTCGTCGTCGAGCAGGACTGAGAGCAGTGGAAGATGGCATTTTCGCCGCGAGTCGTCCTGGTCCCCTTGGCGTCGTCGGGCAGCGCCGGCGGTCGGATCGCCCGTATTCAGGCGGATGCGTCTGCGCCGGGTCGAAACGAGGCGGGCCTCAATCCCAAGATCGCAGAGCTTGCCGACTGGCATCTCTATGAGGCCGGCGCGATCGCGCTTGGCGCGGTCAGGCGCCTGCATCTGCCGCACCGGCGTTTGGCGTTGCTCCAGCGCCTTTGGCCGGCCGCCATCCACCCTTATCTCTCCGTCACCAACGGGCCGGATATCATCGGCCTGCAGGCCGAGAACACCGAAAGCGCAGAACTCGGCCTTGCCCTGGCGGTGTTGATGTATGCCGGGCAGAGCAGCGCCAGGCAGGTGATCGCGACGGGACGCCTTGACCGGCAGGCATGGAGCGAAGCCGGGCGGCACGACGATGTCCGGGTCCTCCCGGTAGGCGGAATCGACAAGAAGATCGAGGCTCTGCGGAATTCCCTAGCGTCGCAAAAAGGTGCGGCGCTTGCCTCGCAGATCCATTTCCTCCTGCCCGAGACCACACTCGACGGCGCGGACATCCTTGCTCAACACCGCCGAGAACTGGACGGCTTGATCGTCGCCTTCAAGGAGGCGGGGATATCGCTCGAAATCTGTCCGGTCGCGAGCTTGCGGGACGCGACGTCGAAGCTCGGCATTCGCTTCTTCGAGGTGACCGCAGCCGACCGCGTTGCCACGGCCGGCCTTGCCGGTGCGGCTTGCTTGGTGGTCGCCACGGCGGCGGGTATGGTCTGGCTCGAGACTCCAATCGAGCTTGCCTACGGCGCCGCCATGACCGACGGCGGCGAGCGGATCGCGACGCCGCTCCGGGCGGTCTTCGACCGGAAGGAGGGGAAATACATGCTGGCGGACGTCTGCATCGGCGCGCAGGGCATGCCGACGTTCCTCGTCGGAGACTCGCTCATGCTGGAAGTGAAGGCGGCCGACCAATATGGCGCGTTCGGATCGCTGTCTGGCTATCAGTTCGCGGTCGTCGCTGTGTCTGAACAATCCGGAGTGAAGGTCCTCCCTCGGGAGACCTTCGGGCCGGCCAGTGGGGCTCGGCACGCCGATGTGGGGTCGGCACCGCGTGATGCCGAGTCCGCCGACAAACTGCTTTCGATCGTGCTTCCCATTGAGGGGCCGACTGAGGAAAACAAGGTCATCGTCCTGGCGCGGCGATTGTTTCCGTTCGACACGGCCGATCTGAGGCAGGAACTCGAAATGGTCATCGCCGACGAGCCGCCGGCCGCCCGCATCAACGCCGTCGTGTCGTATCTCGCGGGGCGGGCCCCCGGTTATCTCGACTATTCGTTCATCAGTGCCGACGCAGACGTCGAGTGCGCGGGGACGCCATGAGCGGGAGGTCGTTGGCGACTTGCTTGCTGATCCTGATACTTGCAGGCGCCATAGCGTCTGTCGCCGATCCCGCACGCCCCGAGCAGCCCGATCCGGCTCGCTTCAGAATCGTGTTCCCGTCGTCGAGCGCGGAACCCGTCGCCGAGGGCAAGATTGGCGGGGAGAACCGAGCCGCAATCGCCAACATCGCAAGAGCACTTATCAATCACAGTGGCTGGCCGAGCCTGCGGTTCATCTTCGTCTCGCCGCGGCCGGTGCCTTGTGCGTTGGCGAATAAGTGCGCGCCCGAGCACCTGATGTGGCAGCGTGTGAACGCCGCGACCTCCGAGATAAAGGCCGAGGTCGACAAAGCGGGCACGCCGCTGCCATTCGGCCAGCTCGGCTGGGCCTTTGTGGACGAGTTGCAACGCGCGCCCGAATTGGCTTTGCTGCCGGAAGGAAGCGAGGCGATCAGCCTCTTCCTGCTTGTCGAGGACGATGGTCAGGCTGAGGCATGCGCGGGGCAGGTTCTCGTGTTTGATCCATCCCTTCCGCCGGTGATCGGAGCCCCCTGGGGCGCGCCCGCAATCCCGTTGCCGGCGGATCGGATCGTTGAAGCAGCCGCGGGGACGACCGTCCAGATGAGCCAAAGCTCGGACGAACCGCGCTTTGCCCATGCATTCTGGGAGCGCGAGGATGGGAGTTGCCACCCAGATGAGCCGCTGGCGTCGGGACAGCCGGTCGAGGTCGAGTTAGCGAAGCAGACGCTGCACCTGATCGTGGCGCGGTCGTCGACAGCACTTGCGGAAATCCACCACGGAAACACGGAGCAGGGCTGCAAGACCGTGGCAGCCCTTTCTGAGAACACAAGCCGTTCGAAGGGGATCGGAGACAATGTGCAGCCCCTCGACAGCGGAACCTTGATTGCACGCCCGGAGCCGGAGACCGTTCTACTCGCCTGTAGTTTCACCTTCGTCCCCGCCGATCCTCGCAACTAGAGTGAGCTTTGTGCTGTGGAATCGACACTGTCGGAGATTCGTGGTGCTATGCGACCAGCAATAGAGCGGCGAGAGCGGGCAGGGAAGTGATGACTCTCAACATTCTTCGTCGACTCACATGCCTAGTGTTCGCGGTCAGCGCAGTTGGTCTTTCAGGTTGTATTGAAAGCGACTACGATCTGTCGGAAGAGTACAGACCTGTATTCCCGATCGCAGACGGTAAGTACTTGTATAGACAGGGACCGAACATTTCCCTTGTGTCAATTCAAAAGCAAGAAGATCATTATCTATCCGATCGAAACCTTCTTACTGGAGAAGAAGCAGAATCATTTCTATTTTGGGTATATAACATTGAGGCATACGAGGGATTCATATTAAAGACTGATAAAGTATCAGCAGAAGGTAGAACTTTTCTATATCTATTCTCTAGACCTTATCTAGAGAAATTTACAATATTCGTTCTCACGCCGCCGGGTACTGGCCAGACATGGGAGGACGTTCTGTCAGACGGCCTGAAGAAGCTGGTGACCCTCTCTAATGATGACAACCCATTCATCGAGGTCCACGACCCTGCGAACACTGTGCGAGCTCTGGAGGAGGCGGGACGTCAAAGCTTGTCGCCCATTGCCGTCCTGCAAGCCGTTGAGGACGTTCAAATTTTTGCGCCCAACCAAGAGCCTGCACTCGCGCCGTCGGCCAAAATCTCTGAACCGGGCCGAAGAATAGCTTTGGTGATCGGAAACTCAGACTATGCGAATGCTCCGCGCCTGCCTAACCCGGTGAGCGACGCCACGCTTGTTGCCAACGCGCTTCGGACCGCCGGCTTTTCGCTTGTCATTGAGACGGACGACCTCTCGCGAGAGCAGATGCTCGGTGCGCTGCGGAGCTTTGCTCGAGAGGCCGACAATGCCGATTGGGCCATGATCTACTATGCCGGTCACGGCATGGAGCTCGAGGGGACGAACTATCTCATTCCGACTGACGCAAGGCTGGCGAGTGACCGGGACCTCCAGGACGAGGCTATTTCGCTGGATCGCGTACTGTCCGCCGTGGAGGGCGCAAGCAAGCTCAGGGTGGTCGTTCTCGATGCGTGCCGCGAGAATCCGTTCGCTCTCGATATGCAACGCACCTTTGCCACCCGGTCCATTAGCCGTGGCTTGGCGCGGGTCGAGCCGACGGGCGGCACCATGATCGCGTATGCCGCGAGAGAGGGAACGTTGGCGGAAGACGGCGACGGGGCGAACAGCCCGTACGCGATGGCGCTCGCCGAACGGCTGACTACGCCGGGCGTGGAGATCAACATGACCTTCCGGCAGGTGCGCGACGATGTCCTCGCGGCGACCGATGGCCAGCAAGAGCCATTCTTTTACGGCTCCCTTCCCGGTACCAGCTTCTATTTCCTGCCGGCCGAGCCGGTTTCGTCTGCACCTCCGCCCGCTGCGCCCGAGCAGCCCATGATTGCTACACCCGAAGAGGCACCCGCGCCGAAGCCAGACGCAGCACCGGAAATCGCACCGGCCTCCGAGCCATCCGCCGCGGCGACCGAAACGCCGGCCGCTGACGCGCCGGCCGGGTCAGCGCCTGCCACCGAGACGACGACACCGCCGGACGAGATGGCGCTGGTTTCCCCCGATGCTGCTACCGAGACTTTGCCGGAGGGTGCGCCGCCAATTCTCGATCCAGTCGAATTCGCCCGTGCGCTGCAGACCGAACTAAAGCGCGTCGGCTGTTATTCCGGTGCGATCGACGGCATCTGGGGCGCTGGCTCGAGTCGCGGCGTGAGCGAGTTCGTCCGGATCGCGGAACTCACCGCGATGGACGGCTCCCCGGCCGACTATCCCAACTACTACCGAACGCTTCTTGCGGCGTTGGGAGAACGGCAGGACCGGGTCTGTCCGCTCATCTGCGGTGTGCGCTACCGTGTCGAAAATGACGCATGCGTTCTGAAGACCTGCGCGGCGGGTGAGAGGCTCGGCAGCGACGGAACCTGCCGCATACCGCGCAGGCAGGCGGGCAACTCTGGGGACGGCAGCTCCACCGCACCGCGCCGCAGAAGCGGTGACTGCTTCACCTTCAACGGCGAGCAGGTGTGCGAATAGTCAGTGAATAATCGACACTTTCCGGAGGCAAACCCAATGAAGAGGCCTGTGCTATCTCTAGTCATCGGCGCTGCAGTTCTTCTACTTTTCCCACTGGCAGCCTACGGCGATATCTTAGCAGATCTCGCTGGGAAGACATTGTATATCAAAGGGACAGGAAATTGCAAGAGTTCTCCGCGAGCAACGAGAGAAATTACTCAAACTAATGTCGAAGGACCAATATACATCTCCAAGGATAGAGAGATATTTCTGTTCTTCGGCACCAGTCGGGACAGCGGAGTGCGGTCAATTCCCGATGGTAAGTGGCGACGAATAACTCTGACATGGAATTACGATGACGCAGCCAGGAAAATTCCGGTTCGAGTGAGATCTTCCGTGTTGAACGCAAATAGCTTTAAATTGGGATGGGACTGGGACTATAAAGGACTGTGGCCGAGCGGGTCGCAACTGCGCCATAAATACACAACAGATGGAACTGTAATTGTAACAGATGACCGTAAACGTTGCCGCGTTGTTGATTCAAATACCGTGTGGCTGCTAACCGATGGGGAAGAAGTGCTGGAAGACTATACTTGTGTCTCGACAGTCAACTGTCGCATCGCGGAAGGGCGCCCGCAGTGAACGCATCCGGCACCGGTTTCACGCCGGCCGAGGGTGCGGCGGCGGAGAGCGGTTCTCCATAGCCGAAACGGCAAACGCCGCGTTGCCGTCCGGCAAGCGCTCGGGAGCGGGCGGGACGGCCAGGGGGTCTACTCCTCAGGCCGGAAGCTCAGCGTTATGCCCGGCAGCGAGCCGTACATGAACGGCTCTTGCGCATTGTTCGTCGCCGCCAGAACGCTGTCGCGGACCTTGGCGAACATCAGTCTGACGTCGATCCCAGGCTCGTCCAGGTGTTGCAGCAGCGCGGCGACGAAAGGGCTGTTTGTCCCGTCGCCGTCGAGGGCGATCTGGCCGTCGCGCGCAGCATAGACGACGAGCTCGGCGCCTGTGGGCTCGACGCGTGCCAGCCCGCGGCCGATCGAGCGCGTCGCGACCGTGCGGCTCATCCTTGCCAAAAACGGATTGCTCCGGCAGGCATCGAGGATGACAAGGCTCAGCGCCTTGGCGCCGCCCGCCGCTTCGAGCACATCATCGAGCGAAACGGTCTCGAGCCTGACGTGCCGATCCTGCTTCAGCTCGGCATCGACAGGAATGAGGTAGTTCTCGCCGTCCATTTCAAGGCCATGCCCAGCAAAGTAAACCACCGCCCAGTCGGCCCCTTGTGCTTCCTCGGCGAAGTCGATCAACGCGTTCTCCATATCCCGCTTCGAAAGGTCGGTCAGGAGCGTCACTTCAGCGAAGTCTCGCCGGCGCAAGGCCTCGGCGACGGCGGCGGCATCGCGCACCGGATTGGGCAGCGCTTCGACAGCGTGGTACTCGGAGTTGCCGATCACCAGCGCTACGCGGCGTCCAAGGCCGACGTGAGTTGGAGTCGTCAGGGCTGCTAGGCGTTGCCGAGCCGCCGTCCGAAACGTCCCCACCCGCCACAGCGCTGAACCTGGCTCGCAATCTTCGAACATTTCAAGGTATTCGGTCTCGTTGTCAGTCAAGGAAACATTCAGAGACGCCTCCAGGTCTGCCTGCGCGCGCACCCGCTCACCATTGCGCTCGTACGAGAGACCGCGCAAGAAATAGGCAATCGCCGTCGGGGAAGAAGGCACATCTCTGTCGGCCCCAAAGGTCGTTCCTACTCTACCTTCGATAGCTTGGGTGAAATCGGCGATAGCTCGGTCGGACGCACCCATCTCTTGGAGAACGGCACCTCGCAGCACGAGAACTATGCTCTGGAAAAACCAATCGCCCGAGCCGAGAGACTGGATTTGCTCGATGTCTGCCATCGCGGAGTTGAGGTCGCCCCTCGTGAGATGCAGCAACGTGCGCTCAGTCAGTAGGATGGCGTGAAACAATTCCCAAAGGAAACCATGGGGGCCAGCTAGTTCATCTGCAATCTCCCGTATCGCCTGATCGTATTCACCAATACAGCCATAAACTAAATGGTTCATGTCGGAGTTATGCAAGGATTTTGCATCGAACAGCAGGGCCTGCTTAAAGTCTTGAAGCGCCAGCTTCCCACGACGGCTGTTGAGATAGACTTGGCCGCGGTTTACGAGGGCGATGACGTGGACTGAACTTCTCTCGACAGTGTCAGTTAGTACACGCGTGCATCCTACGATTCTTCGATCGGTTTCAGTGCCCAGGCAGGCTGCCCAATCCTTCTCCAGACGCTCAAGGTCGTCCGCCGTTGTGCCCGGCACTGCCGCTTCCGCCAATTTCGCCGCCCATTCCGAGCGCTGGCGTTTTTCTTCCTCAAGCACCGCCAGTTGTTCGCGCGCTGTGTTGTGCGCCCACTCGCCGTTGGCATATTTCGGAGGCAAGGCCAGTGCGGCATTGAAATCGGCGGCGGCGTGCGCTGCGTGGCCCTTTCTCTGGTAAGTCTGGCCCCGAGCGGTGTAGGCGGCCGTGAAGGCGGGATCGAGTTGGATCGCCTTGTTGTAGTCTGCGATGGCGCGGTCGTATTCGCCCTTCGAGTTGTAGGCCAGACCGCGGTTATAGTAGGCGGTGGCGTACTTCGGATCGAGGCGGATAGCCTCATCGTAGTCGGCGATGGCGCGGTCGTATTCGCCCTTGTTGTCGTAGGCGAGACCGCGGTTGTAGTAGGCGGTGGCGTCCTTCGGGTCGAGGCGGATCGCCTCATCGTGGTCAGCGATAGCGCGGTCGTAGTCGCCCTTTGCGGCGTAAGCAGCCCCGCGGTTGTAATACGCGTTGGTATAATCCGGATCCAGGCGGATAGCCTCATCGTAGTCGGCGATGGCGCGGTCGTATTCGCCCTTGTTGTCGTAGGCGAGACCGCGGTTGTAGTAGGCGGTAGCGTACTTGGGATTCACGCGGATCGCCTCGTCGTAGTCGGCGATGGCGCGGTCGTAGTCCTCTTTGGCGGCGTAAGCGACGCCGCGGTTCATATGAACTTCGGCGTCGAGTTTGTCCTCTCTCGGCTGCAGGCGGATCGCCTCACTGTAATCGGCGATGGCGCGATCGGTGTCCCCCTTTTCTGCATAGGCAAGGCCGCGGAGGGCGTAGGCGAGAGCCTTGTCGCTGGCGCTCGCACTTGTGTCGGAAATGATGCGCGAGCACACGATGATGTTACGGTCAGGATTCGCTATCGCGCCGCAGTCGCGCCAAACCGTCGATCCAGCGGCAATAGCGCTCGCCACCAGCGCAATGACGGCAAGGAGAAGGGACGGAATGGCGCGCATGGCTGCCTCGTGGGCTCTCTCTTAACTATGAGTATTACGCAGGAGCCCCGCCTGAGCCAAGCTCAGACGCTGATGAACCCTCGGCGACGCCGCGAAGATTCCGACCCGGTCGCGATATTTCATCCCGATAACACAAATGCAGCGGTCGCACAGATTGCCGCTGAGCTTGCGATGAAGGATCGAAACAAATGCGCATCTCAATCGTTTCCACATGGAATCTCGCCGCCGGCGGGCTGCTCGCTGGCCTTCTCGCGGTCACCGGCCCGGCCTTCGCCCAGGAGCCTGTCACCAGGGACCTCTCGGTCGAGCAGCGGCCCATCGCCGAGGTCGACGCGCCGCAATCCGACCTGATGGTCAGCGCCTGGGTCGATCGTGCCGACAAGACCTATCGCGTCGGCGATACGCTGACCTTGTTCGTCAAGGTCAATCAGGACGCCTACATCCACGTCATCGATGTGGGTACCAGCGGCAAGGTCACGATCGTATTTCCCAACGAACACCAGACGGACAATCGCGTCCGCGCCTATCAGGTCGTGCAGATCCCGGCGCGCGACGCCGGCTTTCGCTTTCGTGTCGGGGGCGCGGCGGGCGCCGAGCTTCTGAAGATCATCGCGACGAACAGTCCGGAGCCGCTTTTCGCGCAGCAGCAGGCGGTCGCGGTCGGACCGTTCCGGCAGCTGGACGCCGGCGCCGAGGCCGTTGCGCGGGATCTCGGCGTCGAAATCGACGCGGCGGACGATGACGCCTTCGCCACCTTGAACGAGGTGGTCCATATCCTCGCCGAGGAATCTACCGTCACTTCCCCGCAGCCTGCAGCCGACGGCACGCTCAGCCCGGAGCAGATGCTCGCATTGGGCGAAAGGCACTTCTTCGGCAACGGCGCCAATCCGGACTACGCCGAGGCGCGCGCGTGGTACGAATTGGCCGCCGCCGAGGGGAACGCCCGCGCAATGACCCGGCTCGGACGCATCTATGAGGAGGGGCTCGGAATCCCCGTCGATCGGAGCGCGGCGCGCGCGTGGTACCTCGAGGCCGCCGATCTGGGTGACAGCGCCGCGATGGTGCGCCTCGCCCAGATCCACATCAACGGCGAAGGCGTGATGGTCGACTATGACAAGGCCGTCGCGTGGTTGGTGAAGGCCGCCGAGGCCAACGATGGCGCCGCCGTGGCGCTCCTCGCCTGGTGCTTTGACGTGGGTGCCGGTCTGAAGGAGGATGCCTACGAGGCGGCACGCCACCTCCTGCGCGCCTTGAGCCTCGGCGCATGGGACGCTCAGCATCAGCTGCCGAGCTTCTCCGTGCCGACCCGGCGCGAAGTCCAGAGGCTTCTGCAGAATGCCGGTTACTACGATGGTCCGATCGACGGTCAGATCGGGCCGGCAACCCAGGCGGCTTTGGTCGAATACGCGACCGCCGACTCCTGAAACCAAGGGCGGTAAGAAGCTCGTATCGCTTCTTACCAAGCTCTGGTTGCAATATAGTACAAACTTCAACGGACCTGTCATTGTTGGGAAGCAGCCGTTAAATCGCGTGTCACTGAGGGGCAGACACGATCATGAAAAGCTTCGGACACGTGATCATCGCCTCCTTCTCGCTGGTGCTGCTCGGCACATGCCCGTCAACCGCAAGCGCTGCAGCGAGCTGCGCTGATCTCGAACAGCGGATTTTCTCGGCCAGCCGCACGGGCGAGGCGGACGTAGCGCGCCAGCTCTATTTGGAGGCCGAGGCGGAGCAAGCCTGTTCCGGAGAGCAGCTGTTGCTCATGGGCCGAAACACCGCCTTCGCCTTCTACCATCGCGCATATTCCGACGGCGTCAGCGAAGCCGAGCAGAATGATATGCTGCGCGATGCGCTCGGTTTCGGCCGACCCTGGCAGGTGCTGGCTGCATTGGCCGACTTGGAGAAGGCAGAACGGCAATACGCCGAGGCCGCGGCCCTCTATCAAGAGGCGCTCGACGACATCCGCGACGAGACTCTCAACCCGACTGCGCCTCCCATTGATGTGGTTGCTTCAATCCACAAGAAGGCGGAGGAGACTCGACTCCTTGCCGACCACTATGTCCGGCGGATCGACCGCAACGGAGATCCAGGCGGTTTGGCGCAGAGGCATTTCCGCGGTTTCGAAGCGCAGCGGGTAGCCGTGCCTGTGCATTTCGAGTTCGACAGCGACGCATTCACCGCCGAGGGGCAACGAGCGGTGCTGGATATGCTCGACTATCTTACCGCCGAGGGTTCGCTGGACATCGGGCTTGTCGGCCATACCGATCCCAGAGGCACTTCCGACTACAACCAGACGCTCTCGCTTAGGCGCGCCGCAGCCGTGAAGGAATTCCTGACCTTACAAGGCTATGCGGGGGAGGTTCAGATCGCCGGACGCGGCGAAGCAGAGCCATTCGAGTCGGACGACCCTGGGGCCTATACACAAGACGAGATATGGCAGCTCGACCGCAGGGTCGAGCTGCAGCGTTGACCGCAGCGAGGTCGAGATGCGGCGGATCGCCCAACGCGCTCTTCTTGGCGGCCTTGTCTGCGGTGCCGTTACCGCGACGACCTCGTGCAACGCCGCAGTCCACGCACTCGTGGTCGGGATCAACGACTATCAACATTTGCCGAGGCTCGAGGGAGGGGTCCAGGACGCTCAGGACATTGCAGCGGCGCTGCACCGCGTCGGGGCTGATTCCGTCACGCTGCTGCTTGACGGCGCGGCGACCCACGATCGCATCGCGGAGGCTTGGCGGCAGATGGAAGAGCAGGCGCAGGCGAATGATACTTTGGTCTTCACCTATGCCGGCCACGGCGGCCAGGAGCCGGAGAAGCTCCCCGGCACTGAGCCGGATGGCAAGGACGAGACATTCCTACTTGCCAACTTCCAAGGCGTTCCTGGGGCGGCAGGATATCGCGAGCGGATCCTCGACAACGAGATCAATGCCTGGTTTGCAGAGGCCGGCAGAAGGGACATCCGGGTGATCTTCGTGGCCGATGCCTGCCACTCCGGATCAATGACACGCAGCCCGAACGCGCGAGTGCCGCAGTCCGTCAGGGCCGCTCCACCTTATGGATATGCCGAGCCACTGCTGATCGTTGGCGATCCGAAGACAACCAGAGCCGACCTGCACAACGTTACTTTCCTTTCCGCCACACTGGAGGGACGAAAGGCGCCGGAGGTCGTGATCGACGGACGAAGGCGCGGCGCGCTGAGCTGGGCCTTTGCCAGAGCCATCGAAGGGGACGCCGATCGCAACGGCGATGGCGTCCTGACCCGCGCAGAGCTCGAGGGATACATCATCCCGGCCGTGCGCCAACGTTCGGAGGCGCAACAAACGCCGGAGGTCGAACCTGAAGTCACGCGCGGTGATCAGCCGCTTCTGCTTAACGTGCCAAAGCTCGCTCCGACAGCCGACGGAATGTCCTCCCCACGAATGGCTCGATTGCGGATAGTTGGTCTCGACGAAGAAGGCGTCAACGATGTTGTCGGTGCTTTGATCGGCACGACGCTGGCTGATCCGGACGACCCTGCGGATCTGACCTGGGATGCAGGAAGGGAGATCGTCCTCAACAGCGTCGGCGACATCGCGGCACACGAAATCGGGATTTCGCAGCTTCAAACCGTCATTGACAAGTGGCGGGCCCTGGAGGTGGTCAAGCAGGTCGCATTGGGGCGCCCCCTGGAAATGTGGCTGCTGCCAGATGACGGTCGCCACCCTGTCGGCCAGATCGTGCGCTTCGTCAGCGAGCCGCTTCCGCAGCCATACGTAACGGTATTTGACATGGCCCCCGACGGGTCTGTCTACTTCCTCTATCCTCTGGACCGCGACAAGCCCTCCTCGACCCCAGCCGCGCCCTACAGCCTCGAGCTGAAGGTCGTCCCTCCTTTCGGTGCGGACCACCTCGTTGTCATCGCCAGCTCGGAGCCGCTGGTCAAGCTGCATCGCGCTTTTCGGATGGGTGTGCAGGTCGCCGAACTTCCGAGTCTCCTTTCCTCTCAATTGGAGAATCTGAACTACCAGATCGGGATTCAGAGTCTCTACACGACGGCAGGAAACGATCCATGACGGTGGCCCGGCCAGCGCAGAGGCTGCTCAGCGTCGGCATTTCTCTGCTTGCGTTGACCTTATCTGCAGGCAACCCGGCCCTCTCCGAGGACCGGGCGCTGATAATCGGTGTCGACCGCTATCCCAATCTTCCGGAAAGCATGCAGCTCACCGCGTCGGCAAACGACGCGCGCCTGATGACACGCCTTGCGACCGAGGTTTGGGGTTTCGATCCCAGGCAGATCAGGCTTCTTGTCGACGAGGACGCGACCTCTACAAGCATCATGGCCAGCCTGGAGGACTGGATCGTCAGCGGCACGCGTCCTGGTGATCGCGTTCTGATCAGCTTTTCCGGTCACGGTCACTACGTTGCCGATATCGACGGCGATGAAGCCGATGGCTGGGACGAGGTTATCGCGCCGAGCGACGTGCGCCTGGAAGCCAACGGTTTCACCAAAACGATCCTCGACGATCAGATCGGAGCGTTCGTCGATCGACTTACCGGTCGCAACGTCGTCATTGTCGTCGACTCCTGTCACTCAGGTACGATCACCCGCGCCCTCGATCCGCATCGCCGCGCCGGGGAAAGCATTGTCCGCTCGCTTGGTTTCGGCCGAAGGACGCGCGGCTTGAGCGGCCAGATGTTTGAGGGCGTCCGGCGCGACAAGGCGTTCATCGATGCGCACGAGGATATGCTCGTCTGGACCGCGGTGTCGGCAAGTCAACTTGCGCAAGAAGATGTGAGTGCCCCGGTCGGCTCTCGAAACGGGGTTTTTACGGGCGCCTTTGCGGAGGGTCTCATCGATCAACGTGCCGATGCCAATCAGAATGGAAGGATCTCGGCGGCCGAGTTGCTCGCTTATGTACGAACCCGCACTCTTCAATATTGTGAGACATATCCTTGCGAAACCGGAATGACTCCGACTCTCGAGGCTCCCGCCAACGCTTTGGCGGTGAACCTCCTCGCGTGGGAAAAGCGGGGCGAGCCATTGGTCGTTGCTGCGAATTCCGGTGGGGACACATCAGCCGGCGCCGACCAAGTAACTAATCCGGATATCGACGTCGATAGCTCGCACGAAGCCGCCGCAACGGGTGACACCGCGCCGGTCGCCCACGACGAACAGCATGTAGAAGTGTCGCAGGAGGGCGACCAGAACAACACACCCGAATTAGGTGATCACGCGCATGATGATGCGGATGAGGTCAGCCATCAGCAACCCGGATCAAGCGTAGCCGCGGACGACATTCTGCCTCAGGACAACACGTTCGGCGTGAGAGTTGAGATCCTCCCTGGGCCGGACGTTGCGCTCGGAGATGACATCAAGGTCAGAGTCACGAGCCCGGAGCCCGGCTACCTCATCCTGTTGGACCTGCGCGACAACGGAGCAGTTTACCAGCTCTTTCCGAGCATCTGCGCGCCGCCCGAACGTCTGCTTCGAGCAGACGCACCACTGATACTACCGGACGGGAGCTACGGCTGCGTTTTCAAAGCGACCGAGGCAGGCTCCGGCCGTATCCTGGCGATTGTCAGCGAGGACAATGTTGCCCTCGAGGATCTGCTTGCGGAGCATCGCGACTTGCAGGTCGTGCCGGAAACAAGCGCCTATTTGGCATCGCTCGTTCACAGACTGCTTTCCGTCTGGACCGGTGACGAACGAAATCGGGCTGTTCGTTGGGCCTTGGCAAGCGCAGACTACAGCATTGGTCGATGAGTGTGCGGCCAATGAGCGACCTCTGGCATCCGATGTCCGCCGCATACGGGATCGGTCGCGCGCCTAGAATAGCTGCCTCGCGAATACGACTAGCAGCAGGACGATCAACACGATTGCGACCACAGCCAGCGTCCCGTTCGCGCTCGCCTCTAGACTGCCGAACCGGATCGCGAGCCGGTCGCTGCCCCGCTTCCTGCCGCTCCGAAAGACCAAATTCCCCGCCATTGTCGCGCATAACGATCCGGCGGGCTTCAGGAAGCGGTTGGTTCGCTTCCCCGATCTTCTGCTAAGGTGAAGATCGCGGCGATGACAGGAGTGAAACGCCCGCCGCCATCATTCGAACGCGATCCCAGACCTGATGGGTCGTCGCAAAGGGTATAGGTAGGAAGATGTCACAAGCGTGCCAGCGTGAACGCAGAGGCACTGAGGGAGGTCGAGATGAACTTCAGACGATTTGCGATGGTGGCCCTGGCCGCGACGGCTCTGGCGAGCTTCGCCTCCGGGGCGCGCGCCGACTTCTGGTCCGACGCGGGCGCTCCCTACAAGGGAACGACCATCCGGGGCGTCTCCGAATCGACGCCGCCTTCAAACTACGTGAAGGACGTGTTGGCGCCGCAGTTCACGGCCGCGACCGGTATTAACGTCGAGTTCGAAACGACGTCATGGGATCAGATGTACGACAAGGCCATCAAGGACATGCAGGCCAACACCGGCATCTATGATTTCGTCTACATCGAGCAGGACATCATCTACAGCTATTTGGCGAAGGACTTCCTCGTCGACATCACCCAATCGCTGAAGGACACGCCGGCGCTCGCCTCGCCGGAATTCAACGCCGACAACTTCACCACCTTCATCAACGCCTTCAAGGACCCCACGAAGAACGATGATTTGTTCGGCGTGCCGATGGAGGCCTTCGTCAAGGTCTACCTCTATCGAAAGGACCTCTTCGACGACCCCGAGGTGCAAGCTGCTTTCAAGGCGAAGGCGGGGCGCGACCTCGCACCGGCGAAGAACCATGCGGAATACCGCGAGATCGCCGAGTTCTTTACCCAATGGGGCAAGGACAAGGGGATCGAGCTTTGGGGGACGACGGTCCAGGCGCACACCGGCCATCCCGCATCCTGGTATGAGTTCTTCGAAAGCGTGGCGCCGACCTTCGGCGTTTACAACTGGGGCATCGACGCCAACAACAACTACGCTGCCTCGGTGGAGAACGGCGGCCAGATGAACAGCGACAAGGCCAAGGCGGCGCTCGAATGGTGGGTCGGCAACCTCGAATACGCCCCGCCTGAATCGACACAGAGCACCTGGGACGAGGTCGCGGCGACGTTCGCCGCCGGCCGCGCCGCGCAGGGGCTGGTCTATGGCGAGAACGCCGCCTGGATCGCGACCAACCCTGACAAGTCGCAGGTGGTTGGCAAGGTCGGCGTCACCCTCCCGCCGGTCGAAGACGGCGTGATGGCCGACGCAGAGTCCGGCAATGGCTATATCGGATACTACGATGGCGGCGCCTTCGGCATCCCGGCGTCGTCTAAGAACAAGGAGGCCGCGCTGCTCTGGCTCCAGTTCATCGGCCAGGCCTCAGTGCAGGCCGACTGGGCCGCAGCCGGGTCGCGCATCGTCATGAACGCGACTTATGACGATCCGAAGATCACGGACATGGATACAAAGGTCGACCACTACTATTCGCTGATGAAGGACCAGGGAAAGCTCTTCGCCGGCGCGCCTCCGTATCCGTTCCACGCGCAGGTGCGCGAGGCGACGGCGCCCTTCTTCTACCAGGCGATCACCGGCGAGCTGTCGCCCTCCGACGCGCTCGATCAGATGGCCGCCGCCGCGGAGAAGGAGCTCACCCAGCTCGGCTATCGCAAATAGCATTGACCTGCCGGGACGGCGTTGGCGCCGTCCCGGCTGCTCAAATCACGGGCACGCTATGCGGGTGCGGCGGTAGGACATGCGGTCACAGGCCACTGGCTGGCTCCTGCTGGCTCCGACGCTGATCATTCTCGGCGTCTTCGGCGTGCTTCCCTTCCTCTATGTTCTGGTCGTGGGCTTCGCCGATTGGAACGCCTTCGCCGCGGATTCGAGCGCCCGCTTCGCCGGAGTTGAGAACTACCGCCGGCTCGTCTTCGACGACCAGTTCCTCTACTCGCTCTGGCTGACTCTGCGCTTCGCCTTCTGGGCTGTCGTGAGCCAGGTCGTGCTTGGCTATTTCCTCGCCCAACTCCTGATGCGGGATTTTCCGCTGAAAGGCTTCTTCCGCACGATCCATACGCTGCCGCTGATGGTCGCCCCGATCGCCGTCGGCGCCACCTGGCGGCTGCTCACCGTGCCGGGACTAGGGCCCCTGCCCTACTATCTCGACAGCTGGTTCGGCATCAACCTGCAGCTCGGCCGCTTCGCGCACCAGGCATTCATCACGACAGTCGTCATGGACGTCTGGCACTGGACGCCGCTCGTGACCCTAACCATGCTCGCCGCGCTGTCCTCAATGCCGAAGGAGCCGTTCGAGCAGGCTCAGATCGACGGCGCCAACCGCGTCCAGATCTTCTGGCACATTACCCTTCCGCTCCTGAGGCCGGCATTGCTTGCGACTATCTTCATCCGCCTCATGGACGCGCTGAGGACTGTCGACGAGGTCTGGATGTTGACGGGCGGGGGCCCAGGTGCGGCCACGCGCTACATCGGGCTCTACATCTGGCGCGTTGTCTTCCCGAAGACCGACTACGGCTACGGATCCGCGATGTCACTCCTTACCCTCTATCTCACCATCGTCGCCTGCTGGCTGCTTTATGCAGGCCTCATGACGCGTCGCGGCAAGGGAGAGGCCAACTGATGGAACGCCGCAGGCTTTTCGGGCAGATCGTTTTCTGGATAGGGGCGAGCCTCGTTACACTCTTTCCAATCTACTGGATGTTCGTCGTGTCGGCGAAGAGCCGGGTCGAGCTGTTCGGCCAACCAAACTTCATCATCCGCAGTTTCCACATCCAGAACTACACCGACACGCTGACCAATCCCGCGTTTCAGAAATACATGCTGAACTCGCTCATCGTGGCGACAGCCAATTCGCTTCTCGTGACGACGCTGGCGCTCCTCGCCTGCTATGCCGTGTCGCGCTACAAGCTCGCCGGCAAGGAAAACATCTACTTCTGGACGATCACCAACCGCATGGCGCCGCCGGCGGTCTTCCTGCTGCCGCTCTTCCTGCTCTTCACGCAGTCCTTCGCAATCGGAGAGTGGAAGCTCTACGACACGCGCATCGGGCTCATCCTGCTCTATTGCGTATTCAACCTGCCCTTCGCCATCTGGACGCTGCGCGGCGTGGTCGACGGCATACCGCAGGAGCTCGACGAGGCAGCTTTCGTCGACGGGGCCAGCACCTTTCAGGTGCTGACGAAGGTGATCCTGCCGCTCGCCCGGCCGGGCCTTGCGGTGACCGCCATCCTCACCTGGGTCTTTGCCTGGAACGAGTACCTTTTCGCTGCGACGCTGACCAGCGTGCACGCCCGCACCATTACGACGGGGCTGGCGGAATTCGTAACCGTCACCGGAACGAACTGGGGGCAGATGGCGGCGACCGCCACCCTGACCCTCCTGCCGGCGCTCCTCTTCCTCGGCCTGGCGCAACGCCATATCGTCGCCGGCCTGACCTTCGGCGCGGTGAAAGGCTAGCGAGATGACGAACCTGCCCGACACCGTCGTGGCCGCCCCGATCGAGCCGACCGCACCGCGCCGCATCGGCTTCCTCCCGATCGAGACGAACGCGTTCGACCGTGTTTTCATCAGCGTCGTTCTATTTGTCGCAATCCATTTGTTCTGGATGCGGTTTCTGGAGCCGGCGGGCCTGTCGCTCTACATCGCTACCGCATTTTCGGTAGCGGTCGGTTTCATCATCGTCAGACGCGGTTGAGGATGAAGGAAAAATGAGTCTGCCCAATTCCATGATGACCGCGATCGTCTGCCACGGCCCAAAGGACTATCGCGTGGAAGAAGTCGCGCGGCCGGTCGCCGGCCCGCGCGAGCTGGTGATCCGGATCGGCGCCTGCGGGATTTGCGCCAGCGACTGCAAGTGCTGGCAGGGCGCGCAGATGTTCTGGGGAGGACCTGACCCTTATGTGAAGGCGCCGGTCATCCCCGGCCATGAGTTCTTCGGATACGTCGAGGATTTGGGCGAAGGAGCCGGGGAGCATTTCGGCGTCGCAGAGGGCGAGACCGTGATCGCCGAGCAGATCGTGCCATGCGACCGCTGCCGCTATTGCCGCTCCGGAAAGTACTGGATGTGCGAGGTGCACAACATCTTCGGCTTCCAGCGGCAGGTGGCAGAAGGCGGCATGGCCGAATACATGCGCATTCCGAGCACCGCTCGCGTGCACAGAATTCCCTCCGAATTGGCGCTAGAGCACGCGGCAATCATCGAGCCGCTTTCCTGCGCCATACACACAGTGAACCGCGGTGATATCCAGCTCGACGACGTCGCGGTGATCGCCGGCGCCGGCCCGCTCGGCTTGCTGATGACGCAGGTCGCGCACCTGAAGACGCCGAAGAAGCTGGTCGTCGTGGACCCGGTCGCCGAACGGCGCGACCTGGCGCGCCGCTACGGCGCCGACGTGGTCATCGATCCCAAGACAGAGAATGTGCGCGCGGCTGTCGATGCGCTGACGAACGGCTATGGATGCGATGTCTACATCGAGGCGACCGGCTCGCCTGCGGGCGTCACGCAAGGCCTGCAGATCATCCGCAAGCTCGGCCGTTTCGTGGAGTTTTCGGTCTTCGGCTCGGAGACGAGCGTGGACTGGTCGATCATCGGCGACCGCAAGGAGTTGGACATCCGCGGCGCCCATCTCGGTCCGTTTTGCTATCCGATCGCCATTGATCTCCTGATGCGGCGCCTCGTGACGTCAGACGGTATCGTCACGCATGGCTATCCGCTGGCGGAATGGGACGAGGCTCTCAAGATGGCCAATTCGCTGGATTCTGTAAAAGTGTTGATGCGCCCCCCATCGGCACGGGCCTAGCCACCAGCAGCTCTTGACGCGAGGTTCCGCCCGCGAATTTGGGCTGCAATTTATGAATGTCCGCTTTGGGTCTTGGTTGTGTGAAAACTCGGCCGCGCGGAGAACCGATAGAATGATCTTTCTTCTGATCGTGAATAAGCCCCTGAGAATTCTCCCGCGCGGTCGGATTCGATCGACCTGAAGAAAGTCATTCTAGTCTTTCCCGAGGCCACAGGGTTTTCACACAGCCAGGGTCTTGGTTGTGTCAAAACGCCTTTGGTGATGCGGGTCGGTGGGTTTTGCGGAGGCTGACGCAATTCCACTGACGATTCTGGCGTGTTTCGGCTCGCGACGCGTCTGAGAGGGCATTCGCCGGTCCATGACGCCTGTTTCGATGCAA
>CAYTTC010000056.1:0-21807 GCA_964440525.1 uncultured Propylenella sp.
GAGCGAGCCCTCGCAGGCCGCAAGCGAGCGGTTCACCTCATAGGCGAAATCGACATGGCCGGGCGTGTCGATGAGATTCAGCTCGTAATTTTCGCCGTTCCGCGCCGTGTAGGCGAGGCGCACGGTTTGCGCCTTGATGGTGATGCCGCGCTCGCGCTCCAGCTCCATGGAATCGAGCACCTGCTCCTTCATCTCGCGGAGATCGAGCCCGCCGGTCATCTGGATCAGCCGGTCGGCGAGGGTCGATTTTCCGTGGTCGATATGGGCGATGATCGCGAAATTGCGAATATGGTCGAGAGGGGTCATGGGCGGGCATGTAGCATCGGCCCGCGGCACGGCAAAGCCGCGACAGAGGGGCGGCGAGCCGTCCCTCTGCAATGTGCGGCGAAGCGCCGCCTAGTTTTGCTGGATGCTGACGAGCTCGAGGCGTTCGCCGGTGACCCGGTTGACAGCCAGGATGAGGCCGATGCCGGGGGCATAGTATTTGCGTTCGTCGACCTCAGGCTCGAGCGGCGTGAATTCCGCGGTGACAAGGCAATTGCTGCATGACGTGGCGGGGACCGTAGCGTGCCCGGCCACGCTCACAACGCGCGCCAGATCCTCGGCCTCTCCGAGAGCGAATTCCTGGCGGTAGACGTCACCCACGCGCGGGCGCGCCTTCATGACAATTCCGGGCTTCGCGCCGTCCACGCCGGCCCGCCACGAGCCGTGCAGGCTGACAAGGCGCCCATCTTCGAATTCCTGCGAGATTTCGCCAAAATACCAGACGTTGCCGTTCCGATCCTGGGCGAACCAGTCGATCGTGTCCTCAATGACCACGCCATCCAGCGTCACCGTGTCGCGCACGACCGTGCAGTCGACGCCGAGAATTTCTTCGGTTTGCGCGCTCACCGTGACGACAACACGCTCGATGCCTTCGTCCGTCTCGGCGCGGTAGATATGCGTGGAGCCGGGCCTGAGCGGCATGTAGCGGTTGGTGACACGGCGGACGAAATTGCTCGGATTGATCGCCGGATGGTAGGCCGCTTCGCCGAGCGCGTCGCAGACCTCATCACGTGCCTCGAACTGGTCGCCGCATAATTCACGCGCGTCCGCCCGCTCCTCTCCGGCGGCCTCAAGGCATGCCCGCCGCCGTGCAGCGTTCGGCTGGTTGGTGCAGATGCCGACCGCGAGCCAGAAATCGGCCTGCACTTCGTAGGAACAGGAGTTCCTGGCGGCTTCGGCCGAGTTGCTGCAGAATCCAACACTGTCGGGAGAGCTGCTGGCGGCTTGGCCTGCCGCAGGGTGAGCGAGCAGAACTATTGCGCCGGTCGCCAGGGACAATTGTGCAAACCGGAGGACTGAACGCAGACGAAGGCAAAGTGTGGCTGTGGTGGACATCGGCCCCTCCTTGACTGCCCCCAGTCAGTCATCCCTACGCAGGGCCGCGGCTTTTCTTTCAGACGGGCAACAGTTTTCACACGGGCAGCGGTTTTTCCATTGGCGGGCGGGCAGCGCGTGAGGCTCCGACAGGGCCTCTCGGATCGGTCAGTCCCATTCTGCGATCGAGTGCGCCTTGAAAGCGGCCGGCCCGGTCTTTTCGCCGAGGATAGCGACGTCCTCGTCGGAGCCGAGCGGTTCGTCGAGATTAAGCGTCGCGCCCTCGACAGATACAGTCCAGATGCGGCCGTCGAAATCCTCCAGGGTGACGGTGTTCTTCCCGTCATAGCCGCGCACCCGGCCCGCCAGTCGGCCCTCGTCGGGCCTGTCCCATTCATCATCCGCCGATTCGGTGAGCCGCTCGTAGGCGGGCGATATGCTTTCAAGGAATTCGTGCACGCGCCAGCCGGCGTTGAAGAGGTAGAGAGCGCCGCCGAGGAGGACGCTGGTAGCGATCGCGACGCCGAAAACGACGCCGGTCGGGTAGCGATAACCTCGGCGCGTCTGCCTGAGGCTGTAGACCGCGCTGGCGAGGAAGAACGCCACCGTACCGAACCAGGCCAGCGGCAGGACCTCGAAAATATCGTCGAGCGGCATTTCCTCGAAACCCTGGCCACCGGTGGCGAAGTGGTCGGTCACGCCATAGATGATGACCGCGACGGACACGGCGCCAAGCGCCAGCGAAAGAGCCGCGAGGGTCCAGAAGACCGAGCGTTTGGCCAGGAAGAAGACAGGCGGGCGCGGAGCGAGCCGGCGCTCTTCGATGCTGTCCAAAACCTTCTTGTCGAGTTCGCTCACACCGTCTCCTTGCTCATTCTATGGCTCCGGGTCGAGCGCATCGAGCGCTTTCCGCAAGCGCTGTTTGCTGCGGCTGACGAGGGTCGCCACCGTTCCCATCGGCAGGTGAAGAATGTCGGCGATGTCGTCGTAGGTCTTCTCTTCCAGATAGCGCAGGACGATCACCTCGCGATATTTCCGGTCGAGCCCGGCAATCGCGGCGCGAAGCTTTTCCTCAACGTGCGCGGCATCGAGATCTCTCTGGGCGTCAGTCCCGTCCCATAGCCGTTCAAGCAGCAACAGCCCGTCCTCGCCGGAGATGAGCTGCGATTCCACACGCCGCTTGCGCAACAGGCTGATCGCCTCGTTGTGGGTGATCCGGTAGATCCACGGGCTGAAAAGCCGCGCCGGATCATAGTCGTTCAGGTTGACGTACGCCTTGAGGAAAACCTCCTGCAGCACGTCCTCGATCTGCTCGCTGTTCCACCCGAGCAGACGGCGGAGATAACGGCCGAGCGGCGGCTGGTAACGACGCACGATGGAAGCAAAGGCTTTGGGATCGCGCAGCGAGGCGTGCACAAGCTCCTGATCGGTCGGAGGCAGGGCGTCATGCACTGCGGTAGAAACCAGCTTGCCTCATGCAGTCATGCGGCGCTGAGCGATGAGGATGCGATCAGGATATTCTCGGACATCGCACACACGTGTAGTACTCGTCTCGCGAGGCGGCAACGTTGATGCATCGCAGGCGCGGTGGGAAGGGGCTGGGTAGAATGGAATCAGCGAAGCGCGGCGAATTTGCGGTCGAGCATGCGCGCGAGGAGCACCTCCACGGCATTTTGGCCATCTACAACCATGCGGTCGCGCACACGACCGCGATCTGGAACGATGTACTGGTCGACCTGGAAAACCGCCGGGCGTGGTGGCGCGGGCGGACCGAAGCAGGGTTCCCGATCCTTGTCGCGATCGAGGGTGACGATGTGCTCGGCTATGCGAGCTACGGGCCGTTTCGCCCCTTCGACGGCTATCGGCAGACGGTGGAGCATTCCGTCTATGTGGCGGAAGGCGCGCGGCGGCGTGGCGTCGCGAGCGCGCTTCTCACCGCACTCGAAACGGAAGCGCGCCGGGCCGGCATGCATGTGATGCTCGGCGGCATCGCGGCGGAGAACGAGGCCTCCATTCGCCTCCACGAAAAGCACGGCTTCGCCGAGACCGGGCGCATGCCGGACGTCGGGCAGAAATTCGGCCGCTTTCTCGATCTCGTTTTCATGCAGAAGCTGCTTTAGGCGATATTTTTGCTCGCCTTCGGCGGGCCTCCGCCCCATCTCTCGTCACCATGCAGCAGCGCCTCTCTCCTTCCGGCCCGCCGGCGGGGCTTCTCCCCGCCCTCGCCTTCGCCAATTTTGCCATCGGCATCGGCGCCTTCGTGGTGATCGGTGTGCTCTCTCCGATCGCCGACGGGCTCAGCCTCACCCACTCGGAGGCCGGCATGGTCATGTCGATCTATGCGGTCGCCTATGCTGTCGGCTCGCCGCTCGCGATCACGGCGACCGGAAAACTCGACCGCCGCAGCGTAATCATGATCGGCATGGGCGTCTTTCTCATAGCCTCAGTCCTTTGCGCGATCGCGCCGAACGCGGAAACGCTTCTCGCGGCGCGGGCGCTCGGGGCGCTCGGCGCCGGCATGGTGACGCCGGTCGGCGCGGCGATCGCCGTCGCCGAATCAGCGCCGGAGCGACGAGGCGCGGCGCTCTCATTCGTGATCCTTGGTCTGACACTCGCGCAGGTCGGCGGCATCCCGATCGGCAGCTTTTTGGGCTACACGGCCGGGTGGCGAGCGACCTTCTGGATGGTTGCCGCGATCGCCGCGCTCGCACTCGTCGGGATCATCTGGCGCGTGCCGCGCATCCGGACGCCGGTTACGACGCTCGCAATTCTCGGGCGCACGCTCGCTTCGCCAGTGTTGATGCCGGCGATCCTCGTCACCGCTTCCATGATGGGCGCGGCCTGGATGCTCTTCACCTATTTCGCGCCGCTCCTTGAAGAGCGGATGGGCTACGGCCGGAACGGCGTCACCTTCATGCTGGTCGTCTTCGGCGCCGGCGCCGTTTTGGGCAACATGATCGGCGGCTGGCTTTCCGACCGGATCGGCCCGGCGCGATCGCTCATCGCGGTCGCGATCGGCCTGGTCATCCTGCTGCCGGCTTTCTCATTGCTGCCGATCCCGAGCCCCGCGCTCGCCGCGCTGACGTTCACCTGGGGCGTCGTCGGCTGGGCCTTCATGGCGCCGCAGCAGAGCCGCCTCGTTTCGCTCGATCCGTCGAGCCAGAACGTCACGCTTTCGCTGAATGCCTCGGCAATCTATGTCGGCGCGGCCATAGGATCTGCGGCCGGCGGGGCGATCGTCGATAATCTCGGCTTTTCCGCGCTCGGATGGACGTCCGGGCTCGCGGTCATCGCCGTGCTCGGCCATATTTTTCTGTCGCTCTGGCTAGTCTGGCGAAGGAACCGGGTCGCGGCCGGCTTCGGCGCGGCCGGGTAGTCTCATCCCGGAACGGTCGGGGCGCTTCTGCCATTTCCTTGCCGGAGGCGGTGATGGCGCAAAACTGATCGCCGGCCGGAAACCATGTGGCGCTCGAGCGCCTCTTAACTTCCCCTCAAGGGAAGGTTAAGCGGCGCCCGCCTTTAACGCGCTCGCTAGTCCGCCGTCACGCTGTCGCTCGTGATCGGGTTTTTCGCCGGTTCGTCGTCCTCACCCACCCATTGAATACTCTGATAGTCGAAGCCGCGCTCGATCGTCGGCTTCACCACGGCGAAGTAGGGCGAGAGGTCGAAGTCGCGCGGCGCGAACAGCGAATGGTGGCGGATGAAATAGTGCTGCGCGCGCATCCGCCGCTCCTTCTCGTCGTCGCCGACCTGCGGCTTCATCCGCGGCAGGATCGGATAGCCGACCGACTGGAACGCCTGCGCGATCAGCGTCGAGCAGATGGCGCGCGTTGGATCGCCGGAGCCGAGCATGATAGCACGCCGCCGCCACTGCCGCGGGATGGGCATCGGGAAGAAATAGCGGATGAGGTCGAAGAGGTTGCGGTGGTCGTAGCGCGCGCCGATCCGTTCCACCATGAAGCGCACGACGCGTTGCTGGTCCGCATAGCTCAGCCTGATCGGACGGCAGAGCCGGGTGTTGTAGGTCGTGTAGCGCGAGAGGGGGGCCGAGACGCAGCCCTCGCCGAGATTGACCTCGACCAGCACATGCGGCTCGCCGTCGGGCTCGCTGGCAGCTGGGATGTCCCCGACATAGAGCGCCACGTGCGACCAGGTCGACATGGTGAGATATTCGATCACCTTGGAGATGTATTGATGCCCCTCGATGAGGAGCACGTCGCCCGGGTGGATGACGGCGCGAAGCGTTTCCGGGTCGGACGGCGTATAGGGCTCGTAGCCGGAAGATTCGCTGCGGAGCCGCGCTGCCAGCCAGCGGCCGATCCTGTCGAGCGTCGTGTCGACTGTTGCGGTCATGCCCCTATTATGAGCGCTCAGTCCCCAAGAATCTCTTTCTCCGCCACCGTCGTATCGGAATTTAGGCGGTAGACGAGCGGTATGCCGGTGGCGATTTCGAGCTTGGTGACCGCATCGGGCGTTAGCTTGTCTAGCACCATCGCCAGCGCGCGAAGCGAATTGCCGTGGGCGGAGACGAGCACCCGCCGCCCGCGCATCACGTCGGGGAGGATTTTTGTCAGATAATAGGGCCAGACTCGGGCGCCGGTGTCGCGCAGGCTTTCGCCGCCCGGCGGATTCGTGTCGTAGGAGCGGCGCCAGATATGCACCTGCTCCTCCCCCCATTTCTTTCGCGCTTCGTCCTTGTTGAGCCCCGCAAGGTCACCGTAATCACGCTCGTTCAGCGCCTGGTCGCGATGCTCTTCCAGTCCCGTCTGCCCAAGCTCCTCCAGCATCAGCTTCAACGTGTTCTGGGCGCGGATGAGCGCGCTCGTATAGGCGACATCGAATTTCAGGCCGCGCGCCTTCAGCTTATTCCCCGCCGAGCGCGCTTCCGCGATCCCAACCTCTGAGAGATCGACGTCACGCCAGCCGGTGAAGAGATTCTTCAGGTTCCATTCGCTCTGGCCGTGGCGCACGAGCACTAGAAGGCGGTCCATGAATTCTCCGGCGGTGGACAGGTTTTGCAGTGCTAATGACTCAAAGCCTGGTCGGGTCAAGCCCCATCGCCGCGGCGATCCGCGCAAAGCCGTCGCGCGGCACGGAAAACAGGCTGCGGTGGAAGAAGAGGCCCCAGTGCTGGCGGTCCTTGATGAAGGAAAGCTCGTCGAGCAGCGGATAGACGTCTGCCTCGTTCGCCTTCTTCTCGTAGGCGATGTCGCGCCGCCAGCCGGCATGCCCGGCGCTCATCTCGGTCTCGTAGGGCTCGCGGTCGCTGAAGCGGCCGACGGCGGTGAAGGCGCGCACTTCGTCGCCGCCCTTGAGCAGCGTGCGTGGCGAATAGTAGGCGAGCCAGTCTCCAGGCTGCACGCGCTTCACCGCCTCATGCCGGCCATGCGAAAACATGGCGAAGCCGCCGGCGACGCCGCGCTCGACATGCGCCTTGGGCACGACCGCGATCCAGTAGCGGGGGTCCTTCTTGGCGATCAATGGACCGACATACCCATAATTGTCGTCATGCCCGGACTTGATCCGGGCATCCATTCCGCCGCGCTAATGCTAACCACGACCGTTACGGAATGGATTGCCGGGTCAGGCCCGGCAATGACGACAGCGTTTGAACTTGGCGCTCATTCTCTTAGTGCAGGCCGAGCACATCCGCCATGTCGTAGAGGCCGGGCTTCTTATCGAAGGCCCAGAGCGCGGCGCGGATGGCGCCGCGGGCAAAATTGTCACGGCTTTCGGCGCGGTGCGTGAGCTCGATCCGCTCGCCCTCGCCGGCAAAGATCACCGTGTGGTCGCCGACGACGGAACCGCCGCGGACGTTGGCAAAGCCGATCGCGCCTTCCGGCCGCGCCCCGGTATGGCCGTCGCCCGCACGGACGGAATTTTTCGCGAGATCGATGCCGCGTCCCTCCGCCGCTGCACGGCCGAGCAGCAGCGCCGTTCCCGACGGCGCGTCGATCTTGTGGCGATGGTGCATTTCCACGATCTCGATGTCGTAGTCGGGGCCGAGGGTTGCCGCGGCGCGCCGCACCAGTCCGGCGAGGAGGTTTACGCCGAGGCTCATGTTGCCCGAGCGCACGATGCGGCTTTGGCGGGCTGCCGCCTTCAGGCGCTGATCATGCTCCGGGCCGATGCCCGTCGTTCCGATGACGTGGACGACGCGGGCCTGCGCGGCGAGATCGGCGTAGGCGAGCGTCGCCTCCGGCGCGGTGAAATCGAGGAGCACATCGGCGTTCGCCAAAGCGGGAAGCGGGTCGGCGGCGACGATGATTCCGATCGCGTCGGCGCCGGCGAGAAGGCCGGCATCCTTCCCTTGCACCTCCGCCTCGGGCCGGTCGAGCGCGCCGACGAGCCGCATCTTCGGTTCGCCAAGGACGGCGCGCATCAGCGCCCGCCCCATGCGGCCGCCGGCACCGGCGACGACTACTCGTAGCTCCGACACGCTTGATCCCTCCCGCAGTACCGCGCCATCTCTTCCACCCGGACGGACTGGAACGACAGCACCACGACAAGACGCGGCTGCCTACCTATGCCGCCACGTCAATTCGGGCTGCCAATTTCCTGCTCGATGGACGAATAACGATCTCGACGCGCTGTCCGAGCGCCGTCAGTGACTGCATGAGGCGTTCCAATGAAATGCCCCTGAGCTTGTAGTTGCGGATCGCCGATATCTTGGGCTGGGGCATTCCCAAGAGCCGCGCTGCGTGGGCTTGAGTGAGGCCACGGTCATCCAGAATATCGTTGATCTTCTTCGCCAGCATCGTTTTGGCGGCGAGTTCTTCGGCATCGGGAAATCCGAGATCGGCAAGAACGTTGTCCGTGCCTGCATGCTTTATCTTGCGTCCCATGTCATCATTTCCTGTTATCGGCGCGATGGCGGTCCAGAACGGCCTTTAGTCTCCGCTCTACCAGTTCCTGATCCACCTTCGGAGTCTTCGTTCCCACCTTCGATTTCTTTTGAAAGGCATGCAATACGTGGACACTGTCTGCGATCCGCACGGTGTAGACGGCGCGAAAGGTGTCACCGCGATGGTCGTCGATCAGCTCATAGATGCCTGAACCCAGACCTTTCCAAACCTTTGCTGATGCGGGTGTGCCTCCAAGCTGAATGACGAACAGGGCCACCCCAATGTCCTTTTGCACCGCGAGCGGGAATTGCTTGAAATCTCTCTTGGAGGATCCTTCCCAATGAAGCGGTCGGCGCGCCGATTTCTCGCCCATCGCCACGATACCTATATGGATATAACGCGCAGGGCTAGAGTCCCTTCGCCTGACAGGCGCGCCCCGACGGAGTAAGAGGGCGGCATGGACATCCCGATCCGCGGCAGGCTCGAGGAGCCCGGCGGCTGGTCCGGCCGGAAGCTCAAGCTTTCCACCCTAATCCGGCTCCGCTGGCTTGCCATCAGCGGGCAGACGGCGGCGATCTTGGTTGTCGCTCTGTGGTTCGGTTTTCCGCTGCCGATCGGCGCCTGTCTGGCGCTGATCTCGCTCTCCGCTTGGCTCAATCTCGGCCTGCGGCTCGTGTTTCCGGCGGCCTATCGTCTCGACCCGAACTGGGCGGCGCTGCTCCTCGCCTACGATCTCCTGCAACTCGCCGCCCTGCTCTACCTGACCGGCGGGCTCGAAAACCCCTTCGCCATCCTGCTGCTCGGTCCAGTCATGGTTTCCGCCACCACGCAGCCCCCGGACAAGACTTTTCTGCTCGGCGCAATGACGCTTGCGGGCGCAACGGTGCTGGTCTTCATCCACGAGCCGCTGCCGTGGTTTCCGGGGCAGGCATTCGACGTGCCGCTTCACTATGTGGGCGGCGTATGGGTAGCGCTCGTCTGCGCGCTCTCCTTCATGGCCTTCTACGCCTTCCGCGTAGCCGAGGAGGCGCGCCAACTGGCCGACGCGCTCGCCGCGACGGAGCTGGTGCTGCAGCGCGAGCAGCATCTTTCCGCGCTCGACGGGCTCGCCGCGGCGGCGGCGCACGAGCTCGGCACGCCGCTCGCCACGATCGCCCTCGTCGCGCACGAACTGGCGAGCGAGCTCAAGCCGGACGACCCGCGCGCCGAGGATATCCGCCTGATCCGCGCCCAATCGGAGCGCTGCCGCGACATCCTCTCCAAGATCGCCTCGCTCTCCTCCACACCCGAAGAGCATCTCGGCCTGATGCCGCTTTCACATCTCCTGGAGGATGCGATTGCCCCCCACCGCGACTTCGGCATCGCCATCTCCATCGAGCGCCACGGCGAGGGGCCGGAGCCGGTCGCCGACCGCAATCCCGGTCTGCTCTACGGGCTCGGCAATCTCGTCGACAACGCGGTCGATTTCGCCAAATCGGAAGTGCGCATCGCGGCGGAATGGACGCGAGACGCCGTGAAAATCACCCTCGTCGACGACGGCCCGGGCTTCTCGCCCGATGTGATCGACCAGCTTGGCGAGCCCTATGTCACGACGCGCCGCGCCGGTCGTCTGGGTCCGGTGGAGCAGAAAAACGTCGAGCATGGCGGCCTCGGGCTCGGCATCTTCATCGCCAAGACGCTACTCGAACGCTCCGGCGCCAAGCTGCGGCTCGCCAACCGCAAAGCGCCGGAAGCTGGCACCGTCGTCACCATCGAATGGCCGCGAGCCGAATTCGATGCGCCGCCCTCGCAAGCGTTAGCCAATCCGCCAGGAGAGGCACGCAAGAGCTTGATCGGCGAGGCATAATGCTTAGCTTCTTCACGAGACTTCGCTCGAGAAAAACCAAGAATGCTTGATCGCGTTGAACCCATGGCCGACCAGCCGATCTACCCAGCCCCGGAGAAGGGGCAGGTTCTCCTCATCGTAGACGACGACAAGGCGTTCCTACAGCGCCTGGCGCGGGCGATGGAGAAGCGCGGCTTCGTCACCGAGACCGCGGAATCCGTCGCCGAGGCACGTGTCAAGGTGGAGGCGGTGAACCCCTCCTTCGCGGTGGTCGACATGCGGCTCGAAGACGGCAACGGCCTAGACGTGATCGAGATCATCCGCAGCCGCCGCCCGGACGCGCGCGCCATCATCCTGACCGGCTACGGCAATATCGCGACCGCAGTGACGGCGGTAAAACTCGGCGCCGTCGATTATCTGTCGAAGCCGGCCGATGCCGACGAGATCCACGCCGCGCTGATGCAGATGAAGGACGAGCGGGCGAAGCCGCCGGAAAATCCGATGTCGGCGGACCGGGTCAGGTGGGAGCACATCCAGCGCGTCTATGAGCTCTGCGAGCGCAACGTCTCGGAGACCGCCCGCCGGCTCAACATGCACCGCCGCACGCTGCAGCGCATCCTGGCCAAGCGCGCGCCGCGCTAAAGCGGCATGGCGAAGCGGACCGGTCGCGCCGAAATCAGCATCCGCGCCCTCGAAGTTGAGGACGCCCCGGAGCTTGCACGCCTGCAGGCGATGCCGGGTTACAGATTCGGGACGTTGCGTACTCCCTACCCCTCGGTGGCTTCCGTCCGCAGGTTTCTTGAGCGGTCGGGGTCCGACGACCTCCACCTTGGTGCATTCATCGGCGGCCGGCTCGTTGGTTCGGCCGGGCTGCTACGGCTGGCGGGGCGGCAACGCCACGTAGCCTCGTTTGGCATGGGCGTCGCCGATGACCTTAACGGCCGCGGCATCGGCACGAAGCTCCTGCAGGCGCTGATGGATGCAGCCGACAACTGACTCGATATCCGGCGGATCGAGCTGGAGGTGTTCTTCGACAACGGCCGGGCGATCCGTCTCTACGAACGCCACGGTTTCGAGCGAGAGGGACTCCGGCGCGCCGCGGCGTTTCGGGAGGGGCGCTACGTTGACGTGATCACGATGGCGCGGTTGAAAGCTGTTCCAGACTAAGCCGAGCGCGCGACCCTATTTGCGCGCCTTGCGGGCGGCATAGCGGACGTCGCGGGCGGCCTTCTTCTCGGCTTCGAGCGCGGCTTGCGCGGCTTGTTCCGCCTCCCACTGAGCGTCGGCCTCGGCTTTGCGCCTGGTTTCGGCGGCGACCTCGGCTACTCGCGCCTCCTCTTCTGCACGCAGCTTTGCGAGGCGCGCTTCTTCCTTTTCCTTCAGCGCGCGCTCACGGGCGACCTTGCGCGCGGCATCGCGTGCCTCGCCGGCAACCCGGCGCTCGGCTTGCCGCTCATCGAAGGAGGGATCGCCAGGCCCGGGCTTCGCCCGGAACTTTTCCAACAGCGCCTTTCTCGCACTCGACGCTGCGCTCTGGCGCTCGTTGAACTCAACACCCTTGAAGGCGGCCATTCTTTAAAAAATCCCTGCTGACATTGTTCTGCTTAGAGATGGCGATTGCGGCGGCAGATGTCCACTGGCCGCGGGCGGCAGCACTAATCAAATGCAATGCCGGCCTGGCGCAGTCCGTCGAGAATCCGGTCCAGCCAGCCCGGGTCCGCATACGGCAGAGACGTCTGAAGGTGTTGGACCGAGAAGGTCGGATTGATCTCGAGAAGCTCGGCCCAGATCCGCCGCGCCTCTTCGTGGCGTCCGGTGCTGCCGTAGAGGCAGGCGAGGTAGAACCGCGTCAGGTCGGAGCGCGGAGAAAATGTCAGCCGCCGCTTGAAGGCGGTCTCCGCTTCGCTGACCCGGTTCAGCGCGAGAAGCGCGCGGCCGATGAAGTGCAGCAACATGTCGAATTGCGGGTCCAGCCTGTAGGCCCGAGTGTAGAGGGCGATCGCGCCTTCATACTGGCCCATGTAGTCGCGCACGTGGCCGAGACAGGCATAGCCGTCGGCGAAATTCGGATCGAGCGCGACCGCGTGCTGGGCGGACCTTTCCGCCTCGTCGAACCGCCTCAACCATGTGAGAGCGAGGGCAAGCGCGACATGCGCCGTCGGCTCCTTGTCGTCCGTGGCCACGGCCTTTTGTGCCAGCTCAAGCGCCTGCGTGAGACTCTCCTGCGTCCCGCCGTTCCACCGGTTGACGTATTCGGTGAACGTGATCATCGAGAGACGGGCATAAGCGATAGCAAATCCAGGTTCGATACGGATCGCCTGCTCAAGCAGTCTGCGTGCCTCCAGCACCCCCTCGGGGCGGAACTGAGCGACCTCAGCACGTGCGCGTGCCAGCAGATCGTAGGCTTCGGGATTGATCTTCCCGCGATGCTCGCGTTGCGCCTCCTCGCCCGCGGTCAGCTTCACCTTGAGCGCAGTGACGATGGTGCGGGTCACTTCGTCCTGCACCGCGAAGATGTCCTCTAGATCGCGGTCGTAACGCTCCGCCCAGAGATGACCGCCGGTCGTCCCATCAATCATCTGGGCGTTGATGCGGATCCGGTTGGCGGCGCGCCGCACGCTTCCCTCCAGCACATAGCGGACGCCAAGCTCGCGGCTGACTTTCCGCACATCGTGCGATTGTCCCTTGTAGGCAAACGAGGAATTGCGCGCGATGACAAAGAGGCCCGACACCTTTGACAGGTCGGTGATGATGTCTTCGGTAATGCCGTCGGCGAAATAGCCCTGTTCCGGATCGCCGGACATGTTGTCGAACGGAAGCACGGCAATCGATGGCTTCTCCGGGAGTGCCGGCTCGGCCGACGAAATCGCCACCGCGACTCCACCAGGGCTCCAGCCCCAGACATGCAGCGGACGATCGATATTCTTGACCTCGTGCTCGCCGCGATCGACGAAGGCGACCTCGATGCGCCCGCGGACGTGCTCGTTGACGGCGTCGGAGATCGCGACTCCGCCGGGCTCGGCGAGGCCTTCGATGCGGGCCGCGACATTGACGCCGTCGCCAAAGATGTCGGCGCCGTCGATGATGATGTCTCCGACATGAACCCCGATCCGGTACTGCAGGGCATCGGCTTCCGTCGCGCTGTCGGTGCGCCCCGCCATCGCCAATTGCAGGGCGATGCCACATTGCACCGCATCCACCGCAGAGGAAAATTCAATCAGCAGGCCGTCACCGGTCGTCTTAACGATCCTTCCATCATGCTCGGCGATCGCCGGATCGACCACCTCGGCGCGCGCCGCCTTGAGGCGCGCAAGCGTGGCACTCTCGCTCCGACCCATAAGCCGCGAGTATCCGACGACATCGGCGGACATGATCGCCGCTAGCCTACGCTGCTCTCGCGGCACTTATGGTTTTCCTTCCTGCTCTCGCTCGAAGGGTAGCTAGGTTGGCGCCGGGACGACATCAATGGCGCGTGGTTCAGCAACCCCCAGAGTGGATGGAAGGAAATTCACGCGAGATCCCGCTCGAAATCCGGGTCTTCCAGATCGTGCAGCCGGTGGGCGCCGGCGCGGGCGATGCGGACGAGCATTTCCTTCCGCCGCGGGGCGGGAATCGGAGCGCAAGCCGAGGGGCGCAGGATTTCGGCACCATAAGAATCGGCCACGATCAGCCCCGCCTCGAGCGGAAAGATTTCCGGCGGCACATGCGGCCCGGTGGCGAAATAGAAATGGTCGGAATGCAGGCAATAGTCCTGCCACTTCGCGTCGGCGCGGAAATCCTCGACCGACGACTTTATCTCCACGATCGTGATCGTGCCGTCGGGGCCAAGCGCCACGAGGTCGGCGCGGCGGCCGGAGCGGAGCGTCACTTCCGGGATGAGCGCCAACCCCTCGGCGCGCAGCCGCCGGCAGACGCCGCGACGGATGGCGAGCGCCCGCTCCGACTGGCGGCCGTCGACGGGGAGCGATGGCGTCTCGGCCTCCAAAAAGCTCGCTTGGGTGACGATGCGGATGCTCACGCGGAAAAGTCCGGTTCAACCGACCCATATTGGCCGATTTCCGGATGGAAACAAAGGCGGAACGACGACTTTTCCGCAGCCAAACGCACTCAACGCGCTGTCATCCTCGGGCGAGCGAAGCGAGACCCGACGACCCAGCCCTGCCGCGGTTCTCCGAGCACGACCGGGCTTCAACGGCGCACTCGTCCCCCATCGTCCCTGGGTCCTCGGATCGCGCTCCGCGCGTCCGAGGATGACGCGCGGAGGGGGAATGCGGCGGCAGCCTAGTTCGGCTCGGCGCCCTCCAGCACCAGTAGGTCTTCCGGCGCGAAGCTCACCGTCACCTTGTCGCCGTGCTTCGGCGGCGGGGCGTTCGGGTTGTTGAAGGTGTCGAGCGACACCGCATTCTCCTGAAAACGCACGCGAATGCGCACGACCGAGCCGAGGAAATTCACTTCCTCGATAGTGCCGGAAAGGCGGTTGCGCTGGCCGCCGGCACCGTTCAGCGAGACCGCCTCCGGACGCAGCGCGACCGTGCGCGGCGTGCCGGCCGTGGCGTCCGCCGTGACGCCCGCGGCGACGACTTCCTGACCGTCGATCGAGATCGTGCCGAGCGCTGCGTTGAGCACCTTTGCCTTGAGGATGTTCAGCGTCCCGACAAAAGAGGCGACGAAGCGGGTGCGTGGCCGGTTGTAGATCTCGAAGGGGGTTCCGACCTGCTCCGCCTTGCCGCCGTACATGACGACGATCCGGTCCGAGATCGATAACGCCTCTTCCTGATCGTGCGTCACGAAGATCGTCGTGATGCCGAGATTCTTCTGGATCGAGCGGATCTCCTCGCGCAGCGACACGCGCACCTTGGCATCGAGGGCCGAGAGCGGCTCGTCGAGCAAGAGAACTTTCGGCTTCGGCGCCAGCGCGCGCGCAAGCGCCACGCGCTGCTGCTGGCCGCCCGAAAGCTGGTAGGGAAAGCGATCGCCGAGGTCGGGGAGCTTGATCAGCGACAGCATCTCCTTGACGCGCGCATCCGCCTCGGGCTTGGCGACGCGTGCGACTTTCAGCCCAAAGCCGATGTTCTGCGCCACGGTGAGATTGGGAAATAGCGCATAGGCCTGGAACACCATGCCGATATTGCGCTGGTTCGGCTTGAGCCGGGTGACATCCTTGCCGCCAATTACGATGCTACCCGATGTGGGTTCCTCGAACCCGGCGATCATGCGCAGCACCGTGGTTTTTCCGCAGCCCGATGGTCCTAGAAACGAGACGAACTCGCCGCGCTCGACGTCGAGATTGAAGTCCTGGACGACGGTATTGTTGGCAAAGGTCTTGCGGATGCTTTTGACGCTGAGGAAGGTCTCGGACATCGGTCTTTGCCTCTCTTCAGTTCGGACGGTTCGAGGATCGCGGCGCGAAGCGCGAGAGGATCTGGATCACCGACATGCAGCCCCAGGTGATCGCGAAGGCGATGATGGCGAGCGCCGCCGGCTCATAGGCGCGATTGGCGCCCATGTTCTGCAGGTAAGGACCGAAGGCGGGCCGGTTCAGCAGGCTCGCCATGGTGAACTCGCCGATGACGATGGCGAAGGTGAGGAAGGCGCCGGAGAGCACCGCGATCAGCACGTTCGGCAGGATCACTCGCGTGATGATCGTCATCCAGCCGGCGCCCAGAATCTGCGCGGCCTCGGTGAGCGTTCTGACGTCGATGGTACGAAGTCCGGTGTCGACCGCTCGATACATATAAGGCAGCGCCAGCGTCGCATAGCCGATGACCAGCAGCGCATCGGTGCCGCGGGCGGTTGCCAGGAAGGGCAGCGGCGAGTTCGACCCGTACATGCGGATATAGCCGAAGACGATGACAATAGCCGGTATGACCAGCGGCAGCAGCGTGATGAACTCGACGACCGGCCGGAGCTGCGGCAGGCGCAACCTGATCCAGTAAGCAGCCGGAACGACGATCAGCACGCCGAGTATAATCGTGAAAATGGCGGCGACCACGGAGTACATGAAGGTCTGCTGAAACCGTATATCGCCCAGCACGACTTGATAGGCATCGAAGGAGTAGACGCCGCGCCGCATGCGGAGCGAAAACTCCAGCGTCCCGATCAGCGGAATGAAGAAATACGCTGCGCCGACGCCAAAAGTGACCCAGGCCCAGAAGCGACCGGACTTCATTTCAGCCACCTCTCGCTGCGCGTCCTGAACACGATGTAGCCGACGTTGGCGAGGCCCGTGATGACGATCATGCCGAAGGCGATCGCGTAGCCGAGATGCGCATTGTGCAGCACATCGCCACGGATCTGCGCATAGAGGAGGATCGGTACGATGTTGAGCGAGGAGCCGGTCAGCGCATAGGCGGTGGCGATAGCGCCAAACGCGTTGGCGAAGAGCAGGATCACCGTGCCGAGAAAGCTTGGCCACAGCACCGGGATGACTACCATGCGCCAGTATTGGCTCTGCGTGGCGCCGAGCGTCGCGGCGGCCTCGCCCCATTCCTTTTTTATCCCGTCGATGGCCGGCACGATGATGACCACCATCAGCGGGATCTGAAAATAGAGGTAGGTGAGCGTCAGGCCCCAGAAGGACAGGATGTTGAAACCCGTCGAGTAGATGTTGAAGCCGAAGACGGTATTGAGCAGCACCGTGACGAGACCGAGCCGCCCGAGCGTGGCGAGAAAGGCGAAGGCCAGCGGCACGCCGGCGAAATTCGAAGCGACGCCGGAGAAAGTGAGTGTCGTCGAGCGTATCCAGTTCGGAAGGCCGCCGCGCACGATGGCGATGGCGATGCCAAGCCCGATGAAAGCGCCGAGGACGGCGGACGCGGCGCTGATCTTGATCGAAATCCAGTAGGCTGCAACGATCGACGGCTGCGAGAGCGCGATGATGTTGTCGAGCGTGAACTCGCCCGCGTCGTTCTGAAACGCGCCCAGCATCAGATAAAACGTGGGCAGGATCAGGAACATCACGGCGAAGATGAAGAACGGCGCTACGCCCAGCCACTGTGTCGGCAGCCGCATGCGTGCGCGGACATCCGGCGGAACAGCAAGATTCGTCGGTCCTCGGCGAACGATACCCGGCTCGATTGCGGTGATGTCGCTCATCGCCTGACCCCCCAGTCAAAGCCCGGGGGCAGCCAAAGGAGGCCGCCCCGAAGCATTCGGTCAGTTACTGGACGTTGGCGCCGACCACCGAATCCCAGTTCGTCGTGATGGCCGTCTTGGCGGCTCCCTGCTCGTCGAGGGTCGGGAACACCGCGGCCTCATAGGAGGCAGCCGGTGGCAGCTTGTCGAGCATGTCCTGCGGAATCTTGCCGTTCTTGGCGAGGTCGTTGAAGCGGATCGGATGGCAATAGCCCTTCAGCCAGCCGAGCTGACCTTCGTCGGAATAGAGGTACTCCATCCACAGCTTCGCCGCGTTCGGATGCGGCGCGAAGGCGCTGATCGCCTGCACGTAGACGCCGGCAACGACGCCGGTCTTCGGCACCACGACGTCGACCGGCGGATTGCCGTTCAGCGTGTCGCGGCCGGCAAGGGCGTTGTAGTCCCAGGTGATCAGGATCGGTGTCTGGCCCTGCGCGAGCGTCGCCGCCTTGCCGATGACCGGAACGAAATTGCCCTTGGCGTTGAGCTCCTTGAAGAACTCGAGCCCGGCGGTGCCGGCCGCTTCGCCGGCGGCGGCGCCCTTGGAGAGACCGGCGGCATAGACGCCCTGAACGGCCTGGTTCGACGTGCGCGGATCGCCGGCAAGCGCGACGGCATTCTTATACTCGTCCTTGAGCAGGTCGGCCCAGTCCGCTGGCACGTTCGGCACGAGGTCCTTGTTCACCTCGAAAGCGAGAACGCCGTAATAGTCGCCGTACCAGGAGCCGTCGGCATCCTTGGCGCTGTCGGGGATCGAGTCCCAGGTCGCCACTTTGTAAGGCATGAGCAGGCCCTCCGCCTTGGCGGAAGGACCGAAAGAGAGTCCGACGTCGATGACGTCAGGCGCCTGCGGGCCCTTGTTGTCCTTGTTGGCCTTGATCGCCTCGACCTCGTCGCCGGAACCGGCATCGGGGTTGAGCTCGTTGACGGTGATCTCAGGATACTTGGCCTTGAAGCCGTCGATCACCGCGCCGTAGCCGCACCAGTCATGCGGCAGCGCGATCGTGGTGAGCTGGCCTTCCGCCTTGGCGGCGTCGATCAACGCCTGATCCTGAGCGAGCGCCAGTCCGGTCGACGCCCATAGGGCGAACGCCGATACCGACGTCATGCATATGAACTTGGTTGTCATACTCTTCTCCCTGTTCTCGTTCCCAACAGCCGCAGCTTGAAACCGATGACCGGCGCAGAACATGCCCGGAACCAATCCCCTAGCGCGGCTTCACAACGCTTCTGTGTCACTTTCCTGAACGGATCGCCGCGCTCCAGTGTGCCGCCCCTGAGCGACGGGAAATGCGCCCGCACAGGCTCCACGTTAGGGCGAATCCGAACCCGCCGCCAGCCGCGAAAGCGCCCCCTTAGCGCCTGTTGTGACACATTTGTGACGCGCCGTTCGCCGGATCGGCAGGGGTACCGGACTGGAATCGGAGGGCGCCGGGACCATATGGCGGATGCGCTCGCACCGCAGCAATCTTCAACGGACCAGTTCTTGACCCTCGATCTTCAATCCCGCACCGGCTGGCCGGAGGACCTTCGCACGCTTCTCGAAAAGTATCCCCGCGAAGTCTGGCAGAAGCATGAAAATCTCGGCGATCTGGCGCGGTTCTGGCTGGAGCGCCACGACGGGTTCCGTCAGCTCGGCGGCGCGCTGAAGACGGCGACGGCCGAGTTTCGCGAGGGCACGCTTGCTCCGGGAGAGTTCCGCCGCTTCTTTGCGCCGCGCTTGCAATTCTTCCTGGAAAGCCTCCAGGGCCATCATCACATCGAGGATTTTCAATTCTTTCCGATCTTTCGAGCCGCCGAGGCGCGGCTCGCCAAGGGGTTCGATGTGCTGGAGGGCGATCACGAATCGATCCATACGGAGATCCTTCGCGTCGTGGAGAGCGCAAACGGGCTGCTGCGGACAATGGAAGGCGACGCCGGCGCGCGACGCACCGCCACCAATCTTTATGCCGACGCAAGCGAGCGGCTACTGAAATTCCTTGTGCGCCACCTCGGCGACGAGGAGGATCTGATCGTCCCCGTCATCCTCGACCAGGGCGAGCGAAAACTTTTCTGGGGGCCGGGCATGGTAGCGGGATTCGAAGGAGCGGAGGAACGATGACCACCCGTCAAGCTTCCTGCTGCTGCGGGCAGCTGCGCGTCACGTGCGAAGGCGAACCCGTTCGGATCTCGATGTGCCACTGCCTCGCCTGCCAGCAGCGGACCGGCAGCGTTTTCGGTACCCAGGCGCGTTTTCCGCGCGACCAGGTCAGCGAAATTCAGGGCCGCGCCACACAGTTCACCCGCGTCGCGGATAGCGGCAATTCGGTCACCTTCAGCTTCTGCCCGGTCTGCGGCTCGACCGTCTACTGGGAGCTGGAAAAAATGCCGGATGTGATTGCCGTTGCCGTCGGAGCGTTCGCCGATCCCGGCTTTCCGGAACCACGGCATTCCGTCTACGAAACGCTGAGGCATTCCTGGGCGATGACGGCAGCGAATCTGCCCATGGAGCACGTGAGCTAGGGCGTGGACTCATAGGCACGAGCCACAGACGGATGGACGCGAGTTTGACGAAGGCAAGATAGTTGGCGGCAAGCTTGTCGTATCGGGTGGCGATACGTCGGCACTCCTTGCCAATCGTCAACGCGGGGAACGCCGCGTGGTCTGTTCGGGAGCATCGGCCGGATGACACCCCATTCATATTCGCTGAGTTCATACCGCATGATTCTGCTCCTTCTGGGGAACTGGAATCACACTTCCGGACTCGCGTCAAAGCGGACATGGCCGCGCCGCCCAGCTACTTCGCAAAATGACCCAAAGCGGTCATTGGCTCGTAACCTGTGCGCTAATGACCCTTCTGGCTATCGATTTGAGCATGAGTTAGCCTAACGACGTGCGGCTATTTAGGGTTCTAAGCTGCTTGGAGCGAACGTTTTGTCGAGTGGCGAGAAGAGATTAAATGCTGCGATTCTCCAAGCTGCGCCAGCCGTCTGGGACTGGGATGCGAAGAGCCGGAAATTTCTAGCGTCAGAAGGGTTGCTCGCACTCTATGGGGTGGACCCTTCAGTCCCATTCGGGCTGGAAGAGTACATTTCGTATACTCACCCTGAGGATCGAATTCTTTGGCGGGAATTGTTCGAGGGCGGGGACACGAGCGTTCGTTCGCGACGGGTTTTGTTTCAGGTTCGAGCTGAAAACTCCGAGAGCGTTCGCTGGCACAGTGCGGACATAGAACTGTCGGCCGGCCCGGATGGGGTGTTTAACTGTACCGGAACAGTTCGGGATGTCTCTGCCGAGCGCGAGTCAAAACGCGCATTGGTCGAAAGCGAAGAACGGCTGCACCTCGCAATGGAGGCGGGCCGACTGGCTATTTATGAAATTGAACTTAAATCGGGTCGCCTCACGGGCTCAGCCGAATTGAATCATTTGTACGGATTACCAGTTGAGGCGCAGCCGACGCTCGCGGATCTGCGGGCACGCTATGCCCCCGGCGAACTTGAACGCCTCGAAAAAGAGGGCGTAACCTACGAACGTGTGCGCGATGACGCCGTCGGTGGAGCGGCGGCTGTTCAACGGGACTGGGCAGCCTTTCCCGAAGCCAGCCGAACCCAGGTACAAGCCGAGGTTACGATCGTTACGCCTGCAGGCCAGACCAAACATCTTGACTATCGTGCGCAACACGTTCCTGCCCTTGATGGCGTTGGACAGCGGCTCATCGGGGTGCTGGTGGACGTTTCCGACCGCAAGCGCGCTGAAAATCGCTTGTCCTTGGTCGCAAGTGAACTCCATCACCGGATGAAAAATACGCTCGCCGTCATTCACGCCATGGCTTCGCAGACGTTTCGATCAGGCGAAAGCGTGGAAGCGTCTCTGCAGGCATTCTTTGGACGGCTGCAGGCGCTGGCCGCGGCGACTGACGCGTTGCTGCAGGAAAATGCGGAGGATATTTCCCTCGAGGGCATTGTACAGCGAATCATCGACCCCTATCGGTCCTCGGAATCGGATCCCTTTGTCCTCAGCGGGGAACAGGTCCGCGTTACCGGCAAACTGGCAACCAGCATCGCCATGGCATTGCATGAGCTCAGTACGAACGCGGTCAAGTATGGCGCGTTGTCCACAACGGAGGGCCGGGTATCGCTGGCGTGGCACGTTTCCGAAGAAGGACTTCTGGAACTGCGCTGGCAGGAGCAGGGCGGACCAAGGGTGACGCCCCCCAGCCGGCGCGGTTTCGGGTCAAGGTTGCTGTCCACTTTGATAGTGTATGGGTCTATCGCGCAGGATTTCGCACCTGATGGATTGCTTTGTGTTATCAAGTGCAGACTGGATCCCGCCGGATAGCGGAGTTGGAAGATGATGCTTCGCTTTGCGATCTACGCGCCAAATGGCGCGGCACGGATGTGACCGATCAAAACCTAACCATCACACGGATCAAGCTGATGTCTGGAGCAAGAAATAGATCGACCGGCAGCCGACGCGAGTGGACCCGTCGCTCCGTATTGATGTCGGGCGTGGCGCTCGCATTTGTGCCCTTCGTGTCGGCAGGGGCGTTCGCGCAGGAGGCAGAGCCCGCAAACGGCGGTGTACTAAAGCTCGCCTTTTCCGCCGACCCGGCCGGCTTCGATCCGGCAATGGGCCCCTCGGGCATGTCGCACGTGGTGATCGAGC
>CAYTTC010000057.1:0-7672 GCA_964440525.1 uncultured Propylenella sp.
GGGGCGAGCGTTTTGGCATGACGCATTTCGTCAATCCGAAGGAGGTCGGCGGCGACCTCGTTCCTTACCTCGTCAACATGACCAAGAAGGGCGCCGACCAGATCGGCGGCGCCGACTATACGTTCGACTGCACAGGGAACGTCACCGTGATGCGGCAGGCGCTCGAAGCCTGCCATCGCGGTTGGGGCGTCTCGGTCGTCATAGGCGTGGCGCCGGCCGGCGCGGAGATCGCGACGCGCCCGTTCCAGCTCGTCACCGGCCGGGTCTGGAAGGGCACGGCGTTCGGCGGCGCCAGGGGCCGCACCGACGTGCCGAGAATCGTCGACTGGTACATGGAAGGAAAAATCGAGATCGACCCGATGATCACGCATCGGTTGCCGCTCTCCGACATCAACGAGGGCTTCGACCTGATGCACAAAGGCGAGTCGATCAGGAGCGTCGTGATCTACTGATCCGCCCGCGTGGAAATGCCCCACAAGTAAGCTTACCGGGGACATTCGCTGGATTCTTGGGTTCAGGCGGTGCCATTAACGCCGCACTAACCAAGAGTGGGAGGCCCCCCATGTCCGAACAGCTCACTGAGTCCATGACCGAGACGCCGGTTCCCCATCCGGAGCGTCGCCGTAAGCCGCGGCTCCGCAGCCTGCTCACCGGCGCGATCGTCTTCGACGACAAATGCACGATGGATTGCACCGTGCGGAACATTTCCGCCTACGGAGCCAAGGTCGTGCTCGCCGACGCATTTCGTTTGCCGCAGGCGTTCACCCTCAGAATTCCCCACCACGACCAGGCGCACCGCGCCACGGTCGTTTGGCGCAAGGGCGACGCGGCCGGCCTCGCGCTCTCCGACGTCCAGGATACCGCGCATCCCGAACGCCATCGAACGACACAGCGTGAGCTGATGCGCGCGCACCAGAAGGAAATGGACGCCT
Source organism: uncultured Propylenella sp. (assembly GCA_964440525.1). Classification (GTDB taxonomy): domain Bacteria; phylum Pseudomonadota; class Alphaproteobacteria; order Rhizobiales; family Afifellaceae; genus DASWJZ01. Next base: position 933 of record CAYTTC010000057.1, read on the forward strand.
CACAGTTCTGAGGACGGCAGCCGAGGCGATCCCAAAGCGCCAACCCTTGCCCCGCAACCGGGAGTTTTTCCGGTTGCGGGTCAACAATGCCGAAGTCGGGAACACTCCACTTCGGGCGGAGAGTCTATCCCTTCGCTGGGTTCGGGGCTTTCATGAGTCGAGAAGGATATGCCTGCTGCCTGAAGCCTGGCGGATTGCTGGCACGCGACATAGCTTTTCAGCACGACTTACGACTGCTTAATATCCGACGCACTGCGTGGGCGTTCCCCCTCAAACACTGAGTAATCCCTTAATCTTGGAGAAATACCCAGGCCCTAAGCTGTCCGTTTGACTGCTCGTTGGGCGCGCGCCTGTTAGAGGCCGCCCGTCGAGCATTGAAGGGACGGGCTAATGGTCGAGTATTTGTTGAAGAAGCATGGCGGAGACCCGGCCAAGTCGGTGGAAGCTCAGTTAAATCGGCTGATCTCGGCAAATGAAAAGCTTCAGGCCAGAATCGTTGAGCATCTTGCTTCGGAAAAGGATTGGAACGCAGAGCGCATTCTGTTCCGGGCGATGATCGATCAAGTGCCGGACTACCTGTTTGTCAAAGATACAGAGAGCCGCTTCGTCGTCGCCAATCGAGCCGTCGCCGCCGATCTTGGGCTTAAGCCCAAGGAGCTCATCGGCAAGACCGACTTCGAGCTTCACCCGAGGGAACTCGCCGCACGGTTCTTCGCCGACGAACAGAAGGTGATCAGCTCCGGAGAGCCCCTGCTCGATATTGAAGAATTCGTCGTTGATGTCTCCGGCAGCAAGAAGTGGTTATCGACGTCCAAAGTGCCGTTGCGCAACGACCTGAATGAAGTCATCGGCATCGTCGGGGTCAGCCGCGACGTCACCGAACGCAAGAGCGCCGAGGATCAGATTCACTTTCTGGCGCACCACGACGCGCTAACGGGGTTGCCCAATCGCACTTTGCTCATGGACCGGTTGTCACAAGCTTTGCTGCAAGCGCAGCGAAACGACCGTCGGGCGACGGCAATCTTCATCGACCTCGACAACTTCAAGATGATCAACGATAGCCTCGGCCACAACGCCGGCGACACGCTCCTGAGGATCGTGGCCGAGCGTATGGTCGAATGCGTGCGCGCGACCGACACTGTGGTGCGGCTTGGTGGCGATGAATTCGTGGTCTTGCTGATCGATCAGGCGGACAGTCCGAACGTTGCTTTGGTCCTCGACAAAATCCGAGCGGCCATCTCCGAGCCGATCCCGATTGAGGGAAGGCTGCTTCACGTGACGTGCAGCATCGGGCTCGCGACTTTTCCGGAAGATGGGACGGATGCCGAAACACTGCTGATGAATGCCGACGTCGCCATGTACCGCGCAAAGGAAAGAGGCCGCGACAATGTCCAGTTCTACGCCGCTGAGATGAACATTGCGGCGCACGAAAGGCGGGTGCTGCAGGAGGGTCTGCGAACAGGTCTGGAGCGCAACGAGTTCGCACTGGTCTATCAGCCGCAGGTCGACCTGCAATCCGGCCGCATCTTCGCCGTAGAAGCGCTGGCGCGCTGGAATCACCCTGAACTCGGCGTTGTCGCGCCGGCAAGGTTCATTCCGATCGCGGAGGAAAGCGGCCTGATCGTTCAGCTCGGTGATTGGGTGCTGCGTGAGGCGTGTCGGCAGAACAAGGCGTGGCAAGATGCAGGCATGCCCCCGATCACCATCTGCGTAAACGTGTCGGCGCGCCAGTTTCGGGAAAAGCGTTGGGTTGAGCGGGTTACCGATGCGCTGAAGGAGAGTGGGCTTGAGGCAAAGTACCTCGAACTGGAGCTGACCGAGAGCCTGCTTATGCAGGATATGCCCCAGGCAATCGCCACGATGCAGGAACTGCAGGCGACTGGGGTTCAGTTCGCGATCGACGATTTCGGCACCGGCTACTCGAGCCTCAGTGCGCTGAAGAATTTTCCGGTGGCTCGGTTGAAGATAGACCAGTCTTTCGTGCGCAATCTCCCGCACGACGCCAACGACAGGAGCATCGCCACCGCCGTTATTTCACTGGGCCAGAAGCTGAACATGAAGGTCATCGCCGAAGGCGTTGAAAGCGCCGAGCAGCTAGCCTTCTTGAAGGACCACAACTGCGACGAGATGCAAGGCTACCTTTTCAGCCAACCGATAGGATCCGACGCGTTCGCGGCGTTGATGCGCAAGCAGAATTCGGCCGCGCCACTGGGGGCGCCCAACCCTCGTTAACCTTCGCGAACGTTCTTAATGGATCGTTACCGCAGTCCCGGGCGATAAAGGGTTTGTTAACCAAGCCCAGGGGAACGGATGATGGTCGAGCGCCGCGGCGAGCCCAGGCTTCGCAGCTTGCTTGGCGGCCGGATCAGCTTCAGCCGCCGCCAATCCACGATGGATTGCCAGGTGCGGAACATTGCCTCGCACGGAGCGATGGTCGTGTTTCCTCACACGTCGCTGACGCCGACGGAGTTCACCCTCCACATCCCGCACCGAGGCGAGACCCGCTCCGCCAAGGTGATCTGGCGCAATCATGACCGCGCCGGCGTGACGCTCTCCGACACGGAGACGAACGGGGTGCCGATCGACCAGGCGAAGCGCATCCGCGCGCTCGAGCTTGAGAACCGCCGGCTTCGGAAGCGGCTCGACCCCGGAAGCTTGTAGTCCGCTTCCGGCCGCAGAGGGTCTCACCTCGCTCCGCAGTTCGTCCCTATATACGGGCCTGTCATGCAGGCCTTTGCTGCCCTTCTCGACCGTCTCGTCCTGACGCCTGGCCGCAACGGCAAGCTCAGGCTGCTGGAGGACTATTTTCGCGCCGCGCCGGATCCCGATCGGGGCTACGCGCTCGCCGCGCTCACCGGCGATCTGTCGATCGCAAGCGTGAAGCCGGCAATGCTTCGCGGCCTCGTCGTCGAGCGCATGGACGAAGTGCTTTTCGGCTATTCCTACGACTATGTCGGCGACCTCGCCGAGACGATCGCGCTCGTCTGGCCGGTCCGGGCGAGCGACGCCGCGGTGCCGCATCTTTCCGAGGTTGTCGAGACGCTGCTTGCCGCCTCGCGGAGCGACGGTCCGCGCCTCGTCGAACGCTGGCTCGACCGCCTCGACGACTCCGGCCGCTTCGCGCTGCTAAAACTCGTGACGGGCGGGCTCCGCGTCGGCGTTACCGCGCGGCTCGCCAAGCAGGCGCTCGCGCGCTTCGGCGGCAAGGACGTGGTCGAGATTGAGGAGCTCTGGCACGGCCTGAAAATCCCCTATGTCGAGTTCTTCGCCTGGCTGGAAGGGAAAGGCGAGCGCCCGGTCAGCGCCGCGCTTGCGCCGTTCCGGCCGGTCATGCTCGCGCATGCGCTGGAGGAATCGGAGCTTTCCAAGCTCGACCCGCAGGACTACGCGGCCGAATGGAAATGGGACGGCATCCGCGTGCAGGCTGTCGGCGAGAACGGAGTGCGAAAGCTCTACTCCCGCACCGGCGACGATATTTCAGGCGCCTTTCCGGACATCCTCGACATCCTGGATTTCGAGGGCTCGCTCGACGGCGAGCTCCTGGTCGGCCGCGAGGAGGACGGCTCGATCGCCGTTGCGCCGTTCGGCGATCTGCAACAGCGGCTGAACCGGAAAACCGTATCGGGCAAGCTGGTCGAGAGCCATCCCGCCTTCATCCGCGCCTACGACCTCTTGCAGGACGGCGCCGACGATCCGCGTGCGCTCCCTTTCTCCGAGCGCCGCCAGCGCCTGGAAGATTTTGTCGCCCGGCTCGCTTCGCCGCGCATCGACCTCTCGCCGCTTGTCGCCTTTCGCGATTGGGACGAGCTTGCGAAACTCAGGATGAGCCCGCCGACCGACGACCGTATCCACGAGGTCGCCGAAGGCCTGATGCTGAAGCGCTGGGACTCGCCCTACGTGCCCGGCCGCCCGAAAGGTCCCTGGTTCAAATGGAAACGCGATCCGCACGTGATCGACGCGGTGCTGATGTATGCGCAGCGTGGCCACGGAAAGCGCTCGTCCTTCTATTCCGATTATACGTTCGGCGTGTGGACCGGACCTGAGGACGCGCCCGAGCTTGTCCCAGTCGGAAAAGCCTATTTCGGCTTCACCGACGAAGAGCTGAAGGAGCTCGACCGCTTCGTCAGGAACAACACCACGGAGCGGTTCGGGCCGGTGCGCGGTGTGCGCGCCGAGCCGGGCCACGGCCTCGTGCTGGAGGTGGCCTTCGAAGGGCTGAACCGCTCGACCCGCCACCGTTCCGGCATCGCCATGCGCTTTCCGCGCATCAATCGCCTTCGCTGGGACAAGCCGCCAGCCGAGGCGGACCGACTGGAGACGCTTGAGAAGTTGCTGCCGCAACAGGCCTGAGCGATTGCTGCTCCCAGCTATTCGGTCGCCACCGCAATATCGAGCGTATCGATCGTCAAGAGCACCGAGTCCTCGATCATCGCCTTCTGAGTGACGAGGAGAATGGTGACCGGCACTGATGTCCCATTCGGAAACCGTTCGGTGGTTTCTAGGGATAGGAGGAAGTTCCCCCCGTCATCGGTCGCCTCTTCATTCGGAAAACGGAGCGACTTCTGTTCACTGCCGATCAGTACGACGAGCATTCCGCTTGCTTCGCCGTCCCGCACGAACGCTCCCCTGAGGCCGGCCTTCAGCTCGGTGACGGCGCCCGCTGATCCGAGAATGAGCGGGAAGTTGGCACCGAGGAGCTTGCGCTCGACAAGGCCATGTTCACCCCCTGGGTTCTCGATCAGAAAATTGTCGAAAGCCACACTCACCACCTTGTCGATCGACGCGGCACTACCTTGAACAGCGTCATATTCGATCGGGCCCCAGATCGACTGGACCGCCGCAGGAGGATCGGCCGCAAATCCTCCAGAATTACCCAACAGCAAGAACAACGGACCGACGAGACAAAGTCGCGAAAGCCTCCGCATGGCGCTCCTCCCCCAAAAGATGAATAGTGCGCTTCGAGCATAGGGCTGTTTGCCCGCGCCATGCATCCATAAATTGCAGGATGCCATTTCCGGCCTTTTCAGTGAGAGCCGCGGACCGCCGACGACGGGCCGGGGTTGGAACCGGCTTGTCGCGCCGCGGCGTGCACCGTAACAAGAAGCGGCCCCAACGGGACCTATCATGCCGGGACTGACACGCTTTCTTGGTGACACGCCGCTCCGCGTCTTCGTTCGCCTGCTCGTCCTCTCCTTCATCGTGGGGCTCGTGCTCTCCACCCTCAACATCCATCCCGTGCAGATCTACCGTTGGGTCGAGCGGGCAATCCTCCACATCTACGACATGGGCTTCGCGTTCCTCGGCGACGCCCTTCACTATCTCATCTTTGGCGCTATGGTCGTCGCGCCGATCTTCCTCGTCATGCGCCTCTTCAAGCTCGGCGGGCGACGCGCCGAGTGACCTCGCCCGAAACTGGTTTGGTCCGACCGTTCGCGGTCACGCATCGTAGCGTACTCGCCATCGCGATCCCGATGACGCTTGCCTATCTGACGACGCCGCTCGTCGGAGTCGTTAATCTCGGTGTGGTCGGCCAGCTCGGCGATGCCGCGCTGGTCGGCGGCGTGTCGATCGGCGCGCTCGTCTTCGATTTCGTCTTCGTCACCTTCAACTTTCTGCGCTCCGGCACGACCGGCCTCGTTGCCCAGGCCTTCGGTGCGGACGACAGGCACGAGATCGCCGCCACCTTCTTTCGCGCGCTGATCGTCGCGATTGTCGTCGGCTTGGCGGTGCTTCTGTTGAGAGATCCGATCCTTGCCCTGACGACACGCGCGATCGGCGGCAGCGCGGCGGTGAAGGCCGCGACTGCCGACTACTGGCACGTTCGCGTGCTGGCCACGCCTTTCGCCCTTACCAACTACGTCGTGCTCGGTTGGCTGATCGGTCTCGGGCGCGCCGGATACGGGCTCTTCCTTCAGATCGTGCTGAACGGCCTGAACATCGTGTTGAGCGTCGTGCTCGTGCACAATTTTCAGCTTGGCGTGCCCGGCGTCGGCTGGGCGAGCTTCGTCGCCGAAACCGCAACGGCATTCCTCGGCGTCGCTGTCGTACTCGCGCTGATGGATCGCGGCGCCCGGCCGAGCCGCGCGCAGCTTCTGGCGCGCGCCGCCTTCGCACGCATGATCGCGGTGAACCGCGACATCATGATCCGCTCCTTTACGCTGTTGTTCGCCTTCGCCTTCTTCACGGCGCAAAGCGCTGCCGCCGGCGACGTCATCCTCGCGGCGAACGAGATCCTGCTGAATCTGACGATCGTCGCCGCCTTCTTCCTCGACGGACTCGCGGCAGCGGCGGAACAGCTTGCCGGCCGTGCCGTCGGCGCGCGCTATCGCCCGGCATTCGAACGCTCCTTCCGTCTGGTCGTGATGTGGGGACTTGGAGTCGCGGTCGCGGTCAGCCTGCTTCTCTGGTTCGCCGGTCCGGCGATCGTCGATGCGATGACGACGAACGAAAACGTTCGCCAAGCCGCGCGAGTATTCCTCGTCTGGGCGGCGCTCTTTCCGATCGTCGGTACGCTCGCCTATCAGTTCGACGGCATCTTCATCGGCGCCACATGGTCGCGCGACATGCGCAACATGATGCTCCTGTCGGTGCTAATCTATCTCGTCGCTTGGGCTTGCCTTGCGCCGCTCTACGGCAATCACGGGCTCTGGATCGCGCTTCTCTTTTTCCTGAGTGCCCGCAGCATCACGCTCTACTGGCGCATGCGAAACCTCGTGCCGCGCACGTTCCCTGCCACCTAA
>CAYTTC010000057.1:7772-21549 GCA_964440525.1 uncultured Propylenella sp.
CACGCTCTACTGGCGCATGCGAAACCTCGTGCCGCGCACGTTCCCTGCCACCTAAAGTCGCTACGGCTGGACCGTTGGCCGCTCTACCCGCCGCACATCGCTGGCCTCGCTCACGACCCCGCGTCGATCTCGGCGGAGCCGATAATTTGCGCGCGGTGAGCGCGGACGTTGGACAAGACGAGATCCATATCTGCCTCGGCAAGGCCGAACGTCCGCAGCGTCTCCCCAAGAAGGCCAATCATTTCGTCGAAAGCGGGATCGTCGATCCGAAGGCGTGCGTGCACCGCGCTGAGCTGAGCGTTCGTGTGGCTTGCCGGGCCGCCCATTGCGGACGACAGGAACTTCACCTGGTGGTCGATGAGTCGACGCATGTCGACGCCGGCGAAGTAGGGTGCGAGCTGCTTTGACTGCAGGACCCGATCATAGAAAGCAAAGACCAGCCGGGCGACCGCCTCCAGGCCGCCGAACCTCTCATAGAGCGGTTCCATCCAAGCCATCCGACGCTCCTCGGAGATTCGCGAACCCTGGCTTCATCTGCTGACGCGGCGGGATAACACGGTGCATGGCGGCAATCCAAACTATTCAAAAAGAATCGCTACTGCGAGGCCATCGAGCGCAGCGTGGGAATGATCCCGTCTCGTTGCTAGCGCGGCCAGGCCGCCGCCCAGCGCTCGGTTTCGATGCCGCGCACGTCGCGGATACTGCGGATGTTGCGCTCTTCGAGCCGCTTGAGGAGGTCGCTTGCAATGCGCCTCGGCAGCGACGGGCCCTCATAGACGAGCGCTGTGTAGAGCTGCACCAGATCGGCGCCCGCGGCGATCTTGGACCAGGCCGCCGCGGCGCCGTCGACGCCGCCTGTCCCGACGAGCACGAGATCTGGCCCGGCAAGCTGGCGCGCGCGGGCGAGCATCGCCGTCGAGGTTTCGAAAAGTGGGCGCCCGGAGAGCCCGCCGAGCTCCTGGACGTGCCGCCGCGATTTCAGTGCCGGTCGCTTGACCGTCGTATTGGCGATGATGAGGCCGTCGACGCCGTTTCGCATCGTGATCTCGATCAGGCTGCCGAGCTCACTGTCTTCGAGGTCGGGCGCGATCTTGAGAAGGAGCGGTGTGCGCCGGCCGCATTCCTCTTGCGCCGCGGCGCGCGCCTCGCCGATCCGGCACAAGAGCTCAGCCAGCGCCTCGCCGGTTTGCAATTCGCGCAGGCCCGGCGTGTTCGGCGAGGAGACATTGATGGTCATGTAGGAGGCCATCGGCGCGAAAAGCCGCACGCCGGCGTAATAGTCGAAGAGCCGGTCCTCGCTCTCGCGGTTCGCCCCGATATTCACTCCGATTATCCCCGGGCGGCCGGCGCGCCGGTCGAGCCGATCGAGTCCGGCTTCGTGGCCCTCGTTGTTGAAGCCGAGCCGGTTGATGAGCGCGCGATCGGCCGCAAGCCGGAAGAGCCGCGGCGGGGGATTGCCCGCCTGCGGCAGCGGCGTCAGCGTCCCGATCTCCACCGACCCGAAGCCGAGGCCGAGCATGGCGTCCGGAACCAGAGCGTCCTTGTCGAGTCCTGCCGCGAGCCCGATCGGATTGGGGAAGTCGAGCCCCAGCACACGCACGGCGAGCCGCGCATCGCGTGTATGAGCTGGCGCACGCGAGCGCCCGCCTCGCGCCGCACTGATGGCCACACGGTGCGCCCGCTCAGGCTCGAAAAGCCTGAGGATCGCGGTCGCGCGATCGGCGATCGTCATGGAATTTCTGCCGGAAAGTTATGGCCGCCGTCGGGACTCATGGGCAGCGGCGCGACGTGGCGCACGGCCGACATCGGCAGGCTGCCATAGAGATGCGGAAAGAGCGCGCCGCCGCGCGAAGGTTCCCAGCGAAGCTGCTCGCCGAGCGCCTCGGCATCGACGGTGATGAGGAGCAGGCCGCTCTCGCCCGAAAAATGCCGCGCCGCCGTCTCGCGGACCTGTGTGCCCGTGGAGAAATGGATATAGCCATCGGCGCGGTCAATCGGCGCGCCGTCGAAGCGGCCGGCCTTCTCGGCCTCCCGCCACAGCGCCCGCGGACAGATCTTGTAGATCGGTTGGGACATTAGGGGGCCAAGATAAATGCCCCCGGTCGGCGGGCAAGCCTGCTTCCGCTTGTCTCCGTCCGGGCCTATGCTTTGTCCTTCGAGAGGAAGGACGCATGCTGCGCTCTGTCGTTCTCGCCCTGCTTCTCGCTCTCGCCCCTCCGGCGGTCGCTGGCGAGACTGAAACCGTGGCTGGGCGCTACGCATTCGTTCCGGTCGCGGCTGGCGCGCTTCGGCTCGACACCGAAACGGGTGAGGTCTCGCTCTGCGTTGTCGGTAACGGCGCGACGGTCTGCACGCGGGTGTCGGAGAATATTCGCCTGACGGTCGGGGAGCGAGCGAAGCTCGAGGCCAAGATTGCGGACCTCGGGGCGCATGTCTCCGCCCTCGATGCGCGTGTCGCCGCGCTCGAAGCGCGCGAGCGCGAAGCGGTCGATAGTGCCGACGAAGCGGCGATGGACCGCGTCAAGGTTCTCGCCGCGCAGATGATGCGCCATTTTGTCGGCGCGGTCCGCGCGGTGAAGGACGACATCGGGGGCGACGAGCTCTAGGCCGGCCGTTCGCGGATCGGGGGCCCACCGCGGCCGTTTCCGGCGCCGTTCAGGTTCTGCGACACAGCCTGCTGCGCCGGCGTCACCAGCGACAGGCCGACCGTGACCGCGACCGACGCCAGCAATCCAGCCATCGCCGCGACCGGCGCGCCAACCTCCGCCCAGCCGCTTGATATCATTGCCGCCGGAATGATGTTTTGCTCCATCAGAAAAACGAAGCCGGTGAAGCCGAAGCCCACAACCATCCCGCCGAGCGCGCCGATCTCGCTGCAGCGGCGCCACCAGAGCCCGAGGACGAGCGGCGCAAAACTTCCCGCCGCCGCAAGCGCCAGCGCCCATTCGAGCAGAACCGGTGCCTCCGCCCGCCAGAGGGGGGCGAGCGCGGCTGCTCCGGCTGCGACGCCGACCAGAATGAGCCGCGCAACGACGATGCGCCGCCCCTCCGGCCCCCTTCTGTCCACGATCTCGTCGAAGACATCGTGGCTAAGGGCGCTCGCCGCGGAGAATAGGGCCGCCTGACCGAGCGCAAAGAGTGCGGCGAGCGCGCCGGCGAGGACAAGGCCGGAAAGGACGGCGGGGAGCGTCGACAGCAGTGCGGCAAGCTGAGAAAGGCCGGCGCCGACAGGTTCCGGGCCCGCCGCTTCGACAAGAATCCCCGCGAGGACAAGGCCTGCCATGACCAGCATGCCGGAGAAAAGCACCCCCCAAATCATCGAGGTGCCGGCTTCCCGCGGGGACGGCGCCGTCAGTGCTCGCGCCATGAGATGCGGAAGCGATGCTGCCCCGATGGCGGCAAGAAGTGCGGGAAGCGCCCAATGCGCTGCGGCGATGCCGCTCCAGGCGGGGAGGTTGAGGATGAGGAGGGCGCCGAAATCCTGCGCGATGGCGCTCTCCGCACTTGGCTCGCTGAGTGTGAGGTAGCCAACCGGCACGAGGCAAGCGAGCGCGATCACGAAATACTGGATCGCCTGCGTCCAGGTGAGCGAGCGCATTCCTCCCGGCAGCGCCGCAATTACACTCAGCCCCGCGGCTGCGTAGAAGGCATGCTCCGGCGTGATGCGGAGCAGCAACTCCAGGAGCGGGCCCGCGATCTTCAGATGTGCGACGAATAGGAGAAACGACACTGAGAACGCGATGGCCGCCCATGCAGGACGTGTCCAGACTCCGCCGAAGCGCGTTGCCAAAAAGTCTCCGGGCGTATAGGCGCCAAAACTCCTGAGGCCTGGCGCGATGACCGCTGCCAGAATGAGATAGCCGACAGCGAGACCGGCCGCCGCAACCAGGAACTCCGCCTCGGAGCCATAAGCGCCGCCGGCCAGGCCGATTGCGATGAGGCCGGCGAAGCTCCCAGCGCCCGCGAGGCCTCCAAAAGCGCTGGAAATCTTTCGGTCGGCAACATAGAAGTCAGCGGCCCGCCGACTGTGCGACAGAAGTGCCGCGAGCGCGAAAAGCGCGAAGGCGGCGCCGACAACGGCAATCAGCGCGGCGCCGGGTTCGACTCCGATCCGTTCGAGCAACCCCAGGGCAAGAAGGACGGTCAGGAATATGCCGGTCAACGCCAGACAGGACCGCACGGGCGCGGTGAGCACACCGATATCCCGCTCAGGCGGCAACAGCCTCGCCATCCCCTACTCCCAACGCAACCGCACCCGGACCAAACCGAACAGCCTAGCGAAATAGCCGATCGCCGAGAAAACCGCGACCCGGCCGACCGGCACGGCCCAATCCTGTCCTTCCGGGTCAAAGTCTAGCGCCCCGACCTCGGAATGCACAGCACCCACGCTATGAGGCCGCCACCCTTGCGCGGCGGCTGCAGCGAAGTCAGCATCGGACGTAACTTGGGCGGTGAAAAGGCCGCCTTGGAGGGAGGCGCCGCGATGCTGAAGGAGTTCAAGGAATTCGCGCTGAAGGGCAACGTCGTCGATCTTGCCATCGGCATCATCATCGGCGCGGCGTTCACGGCAATCGTCTCCTCGCTCGTCGACGACATCATCATGCCACCGATCGGGCTCATCACCGGCGGCGTTGATTTTTCGCAGCTCTTCGTAGTGCTGAAGGGTGACGGTTCCTACAACACCGTGGCGCAGGCGAAAGAGGCGGGCGCCGTCTCCTGGAATATCGGCCTCTTCATCAATGCGGTGATCAAGTTCCTGATCGTCGCTTTCGCCGTCTTTCTCCTGGTCAAGGCGATCAATAGGCTGACCCGCAAGCAGGAGGCGAAGGCGCCGGACGCGCCGAAGCCGTCCGAAGACGTCGTGCTGTTGCGCGAGATCCGCGATCTCCTCGCCAAGCGTGGTGCTTAGGCGCAACCGGTCAACGCCTTTGATCGCATGCATCAGGAAGTTCGGCGCGACTTGGGCGCGCCGGCCAGTTAGGTGTTTCCCGCCGCATCCGACTTGCGCTAGGGAGCCGGGATGAATCAGCTTGTCCTTTCCGCGCTGCGGCGCGAAGCCCGCGAAGCGCCGGATTCGGGCATTGTCGAAGTCTTCAACTATGGCCGTGGGCGCGCCGGGTTGATCCCGCTTTGGGCAGGCGAAGGCGATCTCCCGACGCCGGAATTCATTGCCGACGCGACCAACCGCTCGCTGGCGGCCGGCGAGACCTTTTACACGTGGCAGCGGGGGATACCCGAGCTTCGCGCCGCGCTCGCCCGTTACCACACGCGTCAGTTCCGCCGCGACTTCTCCCCGGAGCGCTTTTTCGTGACCGGCGGGGGGATGCAGGCGATCCAGATCGCAATTGCCGCGACCGCTGGAACCGGCGCCGAGGTGATGCTGCTGACGCCGGCCTGGCCGAACTTCGCTGCCGCCGCCGGCATCTCTGGAGCTCGGCCTGTCGCAGTGCCGCTCGATTTCGATGGTGCCCGCTGGAACCTCGACCTCGACCGGCTCAGCGCCGCGGCGGGCCCCGCGACACGCGCGATCTTCATCAACTCGCCCTCGAACCCAACCGGGTGGACGGCGACCGAGGAAGAGCTGCGCGCCATCCTCGCCTTCGCCCGCGCCCGCGGTCTCTGGATCATCGCCGACGAGGTCTACAGCCGCTTCGTCTTCAACGGGCACGAACGCGCGCCCTCCTTCTACGATGTCATGCAGGAGGACGACCGCGTCATCTTCGTCAACACCTTCTCCAAAAACTGGGCGATGACGGGCTGGCGCATCGGCTGGATCTCGGCGCCCGAGGCGCTCGGCTCGGTGATCGAGAACTTGATCCAGTACTCCACTTCCGGCGTCGCCGCGTTCATGCAGCGCGGCGCCGTCGCGGCGCTCGAAGATGGTGAGGACTTCGTCCGCCTGCAGGTCGAACGCGCCCGCGCCGGCCGCGAGATCGTATGTGGCGGCCTCTCCGGCTCCAACCGCGTCCGCTTCGCCTGGCCCGACGGAGCCTTCTATCTTTTCTTCACCATCGACGGGCTGGAAGAGACCGCCAACCTCGGGCTCAAGCTGGTCGACGAAGCGAATGTCGGCATGGCCCCGGGAACGGCGTTCGGCGAGGGTGGCGCGCCCTTCATGCGGCTTTGCTTTCTGCGCAAGGCGGATGACTTGCGCGAGGCGACTCGGCGGCTTCGCGCCTGGCTCGAAGGCTGAGACCACGGTGCCTGGGTGGCGCTCGCGCCTCGGTCTGACGCGCATTGCGGTCACGCTCGGCATAAGCGCCTTAGGCGGATTTCTGGCGCAGTCTCTCGGCATGCCGGCGGGCTGGATTGCCGGCGGCCTGCTTGCCGTCGCGGTCGCCTCGCTCGCCGGCGTCAACACCGAATTTCCACGCCCCTGGAATGCGCCGGTCTTTCTCGTGCTCGGCATCTATTCGGGAACCGGCGTCACGCACGACACGCTCAATCAGATGCAGACCTGGCCGGCGAGCTTCGCCATCCTCGGGCTCTCGCTCATCGGCCTCGTCGCCGGCTCCTACTGGTGGCTGAACGGCCGTTGCGGCTGGGCGAAAAACGATGCGCTCCTCGCCTCGCTTCCCGGTGCTCTCTCCTTCGTCATCGCCGCCGCCGAAAACCTCCGAGCCGACATGAAGAAGGTGGCGATCGCCCAGAGTTTGCGGCTCATCATCCTGATCGAAGCGGTCCCGCTCGTCGCGCTCCTCGTCGGGCATCCAACGTCATCGCCGGCCCTGGTCGGCCGTCCGGTCGCTGGACCGATCGATCTGGCAATTCTCTTCGTCGCAGGGACCGCGGCCTCGCTCGTGATGAATCGCCTGAAACTGCCGGGCGGCTGGATACTAGGGGGACTGTTCGCGAGCGCCGCGCTGTTGCTTTCCGGCGTCGTCGAGGAGCGGCTTCCGGCTTTTCTTGTCGTGCCCTGTTCGATCGCGCTTGGCGCAATCGCCGGGAGCCGCTTCCGTCCGGGCGACCTTGCAATCCTGCCACGCATCGCCGGGCCGGCGCTCGGCGCCTTTGCCATAGCGGTCTTGTTCTCAACGGTCGGTGCCAGTGCCGTAACGCTGATCTTCGGCGTCAACATCATTCAGACGCTGCTCGCCTTTGCGCCGGGCGCGCTCGAGGGACTGACCGTGCTTGCCTATCAGATGAATATCGATCCGGCCTACGTCGCCGCGCACCACGTGGTCCGCTTCGTGGCGCTCGTCATCGCAATGCCGATCCTGGCGCGCTGGCTCGCGCGGAACGCGTAGCGCTCGACCTCTAAGCTTGTCATCCCGGATGGCGCGGAGCGCCAGTCCGGGACCCATGAACGCCGAGCCTTGAAGGTACGCACCGCGCCGCCTCGGATGTCTCCAATTGAGGGTGTTCATGGGTCCCGGTCTCGGCCGGAGCCTGTCCTTGGGCTGGCCGAAGGCCAGACCCGAGGGGCCGAACCGGGATGACAACGTTGAAGACGCGGTGCCTAGTTCGTCCCGGGCTTACCCGCCAGCCGCTGCAAAAATCTCCGCGCGGCGGGCGACGTGCTCCACCGTCGCCGGGCCGTCGAGCGGGAGCTCGAGTGCCTTCCACGTCTCCACCAGCGCATCCACGAGCTCTTCGATAAGCTCGTCGGTGTGGAACGGCGTGGCTGTGATTCTGAGCCGCTCGGTGCCGCGCGGCACCGTCGGATAGTTGATCGGCTGGATATAGATGCCGTGCTTGTCCAGAAGACGATCGCTCGCCGCCTTGCAGGATTGCGAATCGCCGACGAGGATCGGAAGAATCTGCGTTTCCGACGACATGAGTGGCAAGCGCGCGGCGGTAAGCCGCTCGCGCGTGACGGCGATCTGCCGCTCGAGCGCCGCGCGCTCGACCGACGAGGTCTTCAGGTGGCGGATCGAGGCGACAGCCGCCGCCGCCAGTCCCGGTGGCAGCGCGGTGGTGAAAATGAAGCCCGGCGCATAGGAGCGCACCGCATCCACCACCACGCTCGACCCGGCGATATAGCCGCCGAGCACGCCAAACCCCTTGGCGAGCGTGCCTTCGATCACGTCGATGCGGTGCATCACGCCGTCGCGTTCGCAGATGCCGGCGCCGCGCGGCCCGTACATGCCGACCGCATGCACCTCATCGATAAAGGTCATGGCGCCGTAGGCTTCGGCGAGGTCGGCGATCGCCCCGACCGGGGCCACGTCGCCGTCCATCGAATAGACGGATTCGAAAACGATCAGCTTGGGGCGCTCGGGGCCGGCAGCCTTGAGCAGGTCCTCCAGATGCGCCAGGTCGTTGTGCCGCCAGATCTGCTTCTGCCCGCCCGAGCGTCGCGCGCCCTCGATCATCGAGGCATGGTTCAGCTGATCGGAGAGGATCAGGCAATCGGGCAGGAGCTTGGCGATGGTCGAGATTGCCGCCTCGTTGGAGACGAATCCGGAGGTGAAGACGAGCGCCGCATCTTTTCCGTGCAGATCGGCGAGCTCCGCCTCCAATTCCACCAGCGGGCGGTTGGTGCCGGAAATGTTGCGCGTGCCGCCGGCGCCGGCGCCCATCCGGGCAGCCGTTTCGCTAAGCGCGGCGATGACCTTGGGATGGTGGCCCATGCCGAGATAGTCGTTTGAGCACCAGATGACGATTTCGCGCGTCGCTCCCTCGCGCCGCATTACTGCGCGGGGAAAGCGGCCGACCTGCCGTTCGAGATCGGCGAAAATGCGATAGCGCCGCTCGGCACGCAGCGCGTTGAGGGCGCTTTCGAAGTGCGATTTGTAATCAAACATCCGCTGCTCCCGCCGATGCGATCCTTATTAGGCCCGAATGCCGGGCGATTTCCAGTGTCAGCTTGACGCGCTTCATCACCTTGCCGCGACGGGCGCAGGCCGCGCAGGGGCCTTCCGCCGAGCCTAGTCGTTTACCGTAAATCCTTAGAATTAACAGCAAAATAGCCCAAAAACTTGTCCGAAATTAACACGGGTTAACGGCCGTTAAGGTATGTCACCAGCGAGTTAAGGCGGTCGTGCGGAGGCCGCCGAAAAACGAGGACATCTAGGAGGCCGTTATGTGGAAAGTGCTCTTCCGGGCGCGGGATTGCTTTGTCAAAGATCAACGCGGCAACGTCGCCATTCTCTTCGCTTTCACCGCTGTTCCGTTGATCGGCCTGCTCGGAGGCGCCGTCGATGTGACCCGCCATCACCGCTACAAGACCGAGCTTCTGAACGCCATGGACGCGGCGGCGATCGCGCTGGTTCGCCAGGGCGCCAGGAATGACGCCGATGCCGACGCCTTCGTCAACAGGTACGTCGCGACGATGATGCCTGGCGATGGCCGCGACCGGATGCTCCACATGAACCGCTTCGACGCCATCGAGATCGAAGGCGGCTACCGCGTCGTCTCGGACGGATACATGGACACCGCCTTCATGCCGGTCGTCGGCATCAGCGAAATGGCGCTCGATCTGGAGACAGAAGTGCTGACCACGGGCGGCAAATACGAGATCGCCCTTGCCCTCGACAACACCGGCTCGATGCGGAATTTCGGCCGCATCGAAGCGCTGCGCGACGCCGCCGAGCAGCTCGTGGACGACCTCTATCGCGAGGACGGGACCAGCGATCGCGTGAAGATGGCGCTCGTCCCCTTCGTGACGGCGGTCAACATCAAGGCCGACGACGCGGGCTTCAATCTGTCCTGGATCGATCCCGTCGGTTCCGCCGCCTACTACCACGGCAATTTCAGCGAGCCGGTCGACCGTCTCGAGCTCTTCGACAAGATGGGCGCGGACGTCGACTGGGCGGGCTGCGTCGAAGCGCGGGCCGAGAACGACGAGGACGACACTCCGCCGACCACCGCGGCGACGCGCTGGGTGCCGTATCTGTGGCCGGACGAACCGGATGACAGCGGCTACGGCAACGACTACCTGACCGACAGCGGAACCGGCGACGATCTCGACCGGCTACGCGACATCGGGAAATACGATGTGCCCCGCGGCACGCGTGTGACCGATACGACGAACGAGGGTCCGAACGCCGCCTGCCCGCGCGCGCTCGTTCCGCTCACCAACGACACCGAGCTGATGAAGAGCGAGATCCGCCTGATGAAGCCGCACAACGAGTCCGGCGGCAACAATTCCGGCACCAATGTCGCGCAGGGACTGGTCTGGGGGTGGCGGGTGCTTTCGAACGATGCCCCCTTCGAACAGGGCGTGTCGTACGAGGATGAGGAGACCAACAAGGTGCTGGTGCTTCTCAGCGACGGCCGTAACCAGATCGTCCCGAACGGCGAGATCACGGAGTCGGACTACACCTCCTTCGGCTATCTCGCCGACGGCCGGCTCGGCAGCACGAACAACTACCTCGTTGCCGAACGGAATGTGGATCAGAAGGTCGCCCGCGTCTGCGAGAACATCAAGGCGAAGGGCATCCGCGTCTACACGATCCTCTTCCAGGTCGACTTCCAGCGGACGCAGGACCTTTTCCGCAACTGCGCCTCGAAGGACAATGAAGGCGAGCCGCTCTATTACTACGTCCCGGAGGCGTCCGCCCTGGAGACCGCCTTCAAGGACATCGGCGAGGACCTGACGACGCTGCGGATCACCCGCTGATCCGATTCAGCAACGGAATTGGAGGCCGGACTGAAGCCCGGCCTTTTTCTTAAATGCGACCGGCACTTAGCCTGCCCTCTCGCGGGGTAGGCGCATTTCACGGCCGTTTCCGCTAGGCTAAGGCGATCACCGCGGAGGCCACTTTTTCAGATGCCCGTTTGGGACCTGCTCGTCATTGCCTTGCTGATTGTTCTGAACGGGTACTTCGCCATGTCGGAGCTGGCAGTGATGTCCTCCCGCCGCGCGCGGCTGGAGCACATGGCTGAGGAGGGGGTGCGCGGCGCGCGGGCGGCGCTGCGGCTGCTCGAGGATCCGACCCGCTTCCTGTCGACCGTGCAGGTCGGCATCACCCTCGTCGGCGTCTTCGCCGGCGCCTATTCCGGCGCCACGCTTGCCGGGCCGCTCAGTCAGGTCCTGTCGGACGCCTTCGGCTCATACGCCTACCCTGTCGCAATCGCGACCGTGGTTATCGGGATCACCTATCTCTCGCTCGTCGTCGGCGAGCTGGTGCCGAAGCGGATCGCCTTCAACAATCCGGAGCGGGTTGCCGCGGCTGTCGCGCCATTCATGGCGCGGCTCTCGGTCGCCGGCGCCCCGGTCATCTATCTGCTGCGGCTCTCCACCGACGCGTTGGTGAAGCTCCTCCGGATACCGGACAAACCAGACAACCCGGTCACGGAGGAGGAGGTGAAGCGGCTGATCGCCGAGGGCACCCGGACGGGGATTTTCCACGTGGTGGAGCGCGACATGATTAATGGGGTGCTCCGCCTCGCCGACCGCTCGGTCAGAAGCGTCATGACGCCGCGCGTGGAGGTGGTGTGGATCGACCTCGACGACCCACCCGAGACGAACCGCCGCGAAATCGCCGAGAGCGGCCATTCGCGCTACCCGGCTGGCCGCAAGGGCCTCGACGAGCTCGAAGGCATCATCCACACCAAGCATCTCTTCGACCAGGTTGCCCGCACCGGCCGCTTCGACATTGCGGCCTCGCTCCGCCCCCCGCTGGTCGTGCACGAGGCAACGCCCGTTCTCGGGCTCCTGGAAATGTTCCGCGAGAACCCGGTCCACATGGCGGTCGTGGTCGATGAGTACGGAGTCCTGGAAGGGATCGTGACGCCGACCGATATCCTGACCGCCATCGCCGGCGAATTGCCGGAGCACCTCTCGGATTTGGACGAACCTGCCGCGGTCCGCCGCGACGAAGGTTCATGGCTGATGGACGGCATGCTCGGCATCCATGAGGCGGAGCGGCTGCTGGAGCGCAAGGACATGCGCGGCGACGAGGATTTCGAGACGCTCGCGGGTTTCGTGCTCGCCCGCCTCGCGCGCATTCCACAGATCGGCGATCATTTCGAATGGGATGGGCTGCGCTTCGAGATCGTCGACATGGACGGCCGCCGCGTCGACCGCATCCTGGTCGCGCCGGTCGAGCCCGCGTCGGCGACCGTGATCAACAGCGATTTCAGCGACTGACGCGAATCTTTGGTCGCCGGAGGTCGCAACATTGTCGTCATTGCCGGGCTTGACCCGGCAACCCATTCCGTTGCGGTCGGATTCGCGCGCTACGGAATGGATCCCACGGTCAAGCCGTGGGATGACGACAAGGGCGGTGGGCGGAATCTAAGGGTCAGCGCTCCTCTGCGCCCCGCCGCCTTCACGCCACTTCCGCCTCCGGGAACAGCCCCATGAGCCCCGTCTCCGACGCTTTGCAGATGCCGCGCTCGGTGATGAGCCCGGTGACGAGCCTCGCCGGCGTCACGTCGAATGCGTAATTCGCCGCCGGGCTCCCCACCGGCGTGATGCGGATGGTCTCGATCCCTCCGTCCGCCGTGGCGCCGGAAAGATGCGTCACCTCCTCGGCGCTCCGCTGTTCGATCGGAATCTCCTTCACCCCGTCGCGCACCCGCCAGTCGATGGTGGAGGAGGGGAGCGCCACATAGAAAGGCACGCGATTGTCGTCCGCCGCGAGCGCCTTCAGATAGGTGCCGATCTTGTTGGCGACGTCGCCCGAACGCGTCGTTCGGTCGGTGCCGACCACGCAGAGATCGACCATGCCGTGCTGCATGAGGTGGCCGCCCGTATTGTCGGCGATTACGGTGTGGGGCACCCCCTCCTTGTTGAGCTCCCAGGCGGTCAGGCTCGCGCCCTGATTCCTCGGCCGCGTCTCGTCCACCCAGACATGCACGGGAATCCCCGCCCGGTGCGCCTTGAAGATTGGCGCCAGCGCCGTCCCCCAATCCACAGTGGCGAGCCACCCGGCATTGCAATGGGTGAGTACGTTGACGGGCGCGCCCTTGCTGCGCTTCTTCGCGATGTCCTCGATCAGCGCCGCGCCGTTCTCTCCGATCGAGGCGCAGACCGCGACGTCCTCGTCGGCGATCTCCGCCGCTTCACGATAGGCCGCCGCCGCGCGTTCGGAAGCGGGAAGCGGCAAGAGCCGCGCCCGCATGCGCTCGAGCGCCCAGCGAAGATTGACCGCCGTCGGCCGGCTCTTGATGAGGAGCTCGAAGGCGCGGCCAAGCCCCGCCTCGCTCGAATCCTCGGCCGCGGCGAGCGCCATCCCATAAGCCGCCGTCGCGCCGATGAGCGGTGCACCCCGGACCACCATGCGCTTGATCGCATCCGCCGCCTCCGCGGCAGATCTCAGCTTCAGTACCTCGAACCGATGCGGTAGCTTGGTCTGGTCGATCACGTCGACGCCGACGCCGTCGGCGTTCAGCCAGATCGTGCGAAAATCCTTACCGTCAACGCGCATGGGCTCAGAGCCGCTGGGTCGTTTCGCCTTTTACCATAAGGGGACTCGCGCTTGCCGCGCGCAAGCGCTGGGTCGGATCCCAGCGCCTCTCAGGCATGCTGGCTACTCCAATCCAACAAACTCAGCCGCCTAATACTCATTAACATTCGGGTAACTCGGTTTGCCAGCAGCAGATACATCAATTTGAACCTGGGGTAGTAAGACGCTAGTTGAGAAAGGGAGCTCTGTTCTCCGCGATCATCAGCCGCGCACGAAATCATTCGCTCGCCCCGATGCAACACGCGCGAAACACGAAAAGCCTACGTGCATGCTGACGGCCGTATGGAACGCTATGGCGGGCCGAAGAGTTGAGGGTATCATGTCGATTGCGCTGCATACACCGATGGCTGAGCTTGAGCGGTCCGGCCGCGAATACGGCGAAGACCTCGCCGCGGCGCTGGTGCTTGCCAGCCGCCGGG
>CAYTTC010000058.1:0-21427 GCA_964440525.1 uncultured Propylenella sp.
CGCGGAGCTTGGCTAGTGTATTCGCCGTGTGGCCGGCAATCGCCGTCTGCTCCCAAACGCCGCCGGCTGCGGTAAACATCTCGCCGAGCTTGGCGATTGCCGCGGCGTCGGAGCCGGTCGCCCATTGATGCAGCATGTTCGTCTTCGGCGTAGCGTGAGCAGACAAGCCGGAAGCAACAGCCAACAAGGCCGCTACGGTGGTAACGTGTGTAAGTCTCTTCATATTCCTCCCCTTGTACTGTTCGGCTCATCCTCTGCGCGTCCGTCGCGCCGGAATCGCTATTTCGAGGTCGCAGACCGTCATTATCACGGTTTCAAGAGCGTGGGATGCACGCGGGGAATCGAACCGATACCCGCCATCCGAATGCTCCGACGTGATTTGTAGAACGTTCCTGCACGGGCAGACAAGGCAAGGCCTTGCGCGCCGACACTTCCTACCAGGGAATCCCCCCACAACCGCTTGAGAACCTTAGGCGCGGGCGCGAGACCTCTTCGCGCCTGCCAACGCACCGATTTCCGCCAGAAATTCATCGGTCGTGCGCTGGCGGCAATAGCCCTTGATGGCGCGGAGCGAATTCTCGTGGCGCTCGCGGCTGCCGGTCGCGCAGGCATCGGTGACGAGAGTCACCAAATAGCCAATGTCGCAGGCCGAGCGCACCGCCCCCTCTACGCATTGGTCGGTGACGACGCCGCTGAGGACCAGGTATTTAGTGCCGAGATTTCTGAGAATGTAGTCGATGTTGGTCGAGCAGAAGACGTTTGACGCCGTCTTCGGGATTACGATCTCGTCGTCGAGCGGCTTGATGGCGTCGATCACCTCGCCGTCCCAGGAGCCGGGCGGCACGCTGAAGCCGGTGATCTTGTAGTCGAGGCTGCGGTCGCGGCCGTCTTGCGTGAGGTTGCGGATCAGCGTGTACATGACCTCGATCCCCGCCGCGCGGCAGCCAACCTGCAGGCGCCGCATGTTCGGCACCACGCGTTTCTCCAGCTCGTCGAAGAAGTAGCCGTGCGCCGCCTCGAACTGCTGCGGCGAGAGATCCTTGAACTCGCTGCCGTTGCGGACCGCGCAAAAATTCTGGACGTCTATGAAGAGAAGCGTGGTGTGGGGGATCTCGACCGGGACGTCGCGGGTGGTGAGATGTGTCATGGCGATTGGCTTTTCCTCTTGGTCGGGCTTCCGCTGCCGAAGATCCTCCAGGCTTCAGGCAAAATGCGGATCAGGTGGTCCGCCCATTCGCGCTGGCCATCTTCTTGGGTGATCAGGTCCTGCCGGATCTCGAGCTCCACATGCGGCAGAGCACGGCGCTCGCCGTGGACGGGGATCGTATAGTCCGTCGCGTCGCTGATGAAATAGGGTTCGTTCTCGCCGACGACGAGATCGCCCTCGCGCCGAAAAAGGTCGAGCACGATCTTGGCGAACGCCGCTTCGCGATTGTAGAGCACGCCGACGTGCCAGGGTCGCACGACCTCTTTGAAGACCGGCGTGAAGCTGTGCATCGCCACGATCACCGTCGGCCTTCCGGCTTTTTCACGCCGGTCGAGCTCGCTCGCGATCCGCGCGTGATAGGGTTCCAGAATCTCCTTCTGACGAGCGCGACGCTCCACCGGGTCGAGGTTCATGTTGCCGGGAATGGGCGTCGATTCGGAGATTTCGGAGATCGAGCTCGGCACCAGCGGATCGCGGTTGCAATCGATGACGAGCCGCGAATAGATCTGCATGACGACCGTGGCGTCGAGGGCAGCGGCCACACGCTCCGACACCGCGGCGATCCCGATATCCCAGCCAATGTGCCGGCCGAGTTCGCTTTCCGGCACGCCAAGTCGGCCGAGGCCTTTCGGAATGCGGTTGCCAGCGTGGTCGCAGGTGAGGAAGAAAGGCGATACGGCGTCGGCGCGATTGACGACGACCGGTTCCGGCTCGTCCTCCGAAAGGAGGCTGAAAGGGGTCGCTTCGGGCATGCTATCGGAAGTCATCGGCTGCCATTCGCTCGGAGATTGGACTCATGACTCTCGGATCGGGCCCGTCGCGCGCGAAGGACGGAAACTTCTCCCGCGACCGTGCTTTCGATCCCAAACGCACGGCTCTCCTTATCGTCGACGTACAGAACGCGACTTTCAATGACGCGCAGCGGGAAATTCGTCCAGAGTTCTTCGCCGTCGCCCGCGACGTCGTCATCCCCAATCTGGTGAAGTTGATTGCGTCGGGCCGGAGCCGCGGCCTGGAGATCATCTACACGGTCATCGAGAACCTTACGCGCGACGGACGCGACCGCGGTCTCGACTACCAGCCGACGCCGTGGACGAGACGCGATTTGAGCTCGCTCGCGGGAAATCCCTTGCCGCGCACGCGGCCCGCGATTTCGCAGGTGCAGACGATGATCAGCTTCTCGCGAAGCATGCCTGGCTCCAGGACGCGGGCGGTCGGGTCTTGAAGCTTCGCCATGGGCGCCTTGCCGGGTCAATAGCTTGGCCTCGCCCTAGATTGGCATCTTCATTGCAGGTTTGACTTGGAATTCACCGTGGTGAAGGTTGAGTGTCCGGTTGGAGTTTGGGGTCGGGGCGGCGCATGGCGGCGATCGATAGCGCTATAGGCGCAGAGCCGCTGCTCCGTACGAGCGGGCTCACCAAATCGTTCCGCAGTCTGGTCGCGCTGAAGAACCACGAGATCGCCGTCCGCGAGGGCGAAATCGTCGGGGTGATCGGCCCGAACGGCTCCGGCAAAAGCACCTTCTTCAACGTGGTGAGCGGCTTCCAGCGCGCCGACAGCGGCGCCATTTTCTTCGACGGCCAGCCGATCGAGCGGCTTTCCGCTTCGGCAATCGTGCGGCTCGGCATCGCGCGGACGTTTCAGGGCACCCGCCTCTTTCCGCGGCTCTCCGTCGCCGAGAACGTTCGCGCCGCAGCGCAGCTCCGCCATCCAACCAACATGGCCGATGCGGTGCTCGGCACGCCAAAACTTCGGCGGAACGAGGCCGCAGTCGAAGCGATCACCGCGGAGCTCCTAGATCTCGTTGGCCTGGCGGGCCGCGCTGACATGCGGGCAAGCGAGCTTCCCTACGGCGACCAGCGGCGGCTTGAGCTCGTGCGGGCGCTCGCGACCCGCCCGCGGCTCCTCATGCTCGACGAGCCGGCGGCCGGCATGGATGCGGCGGCGACGAAAGCGCTGCTTCAACTGATCGACGAGGTCCGCCACCGCTACAAGCTCGCCGTCATCGTGGTCGAGCACGACATGGATCTCATCATGAATCTCTGCGAGCGCATCCAGGTGCTTGCCCACGGCGAACGGATCTTCGAGGGGGCGCCGGCGGAGGTGCAGGCGCATCCGCGGGTCAGGGAAGTCTATCTTGGCCAAGCTTGAGCCGGCCTTGCTCGTGCCGGAAACGGCGTCGGCCGCGCCGCTCCTCGCGGTCGACGATCTTCGCGTGAGCTATGGCCCAATCAGCGCGATCAGGGGTGTCACGCTCTCCGTCGGGCCGGGCGAAGTCGTCGCGCTGCTGGGCGCGAACGGCGCTGGGAAGAGCACGACGCTTCGCACCATTTCCGGGCTGATCCGGGCGAAAAGCGGCGCGATCCGCTTCGAAGGCGAGCGGATCGACCGGTTGCCGCCCTCGCGCATCGTGCGGATCGGCATCGCGCATTGCCCGGAGGGGCGGCGGGTCTTCGGATCGCTCACCGTCGTAGAAAATCTGCGCCTGGGCGCGGCAACGCGCTCCAACCAGAGCTCAGTCGCCCAGGACCGGGAGCGGATGTTCGAGCTTTTTCCGATCCTTCGCGAGCGCCTGCACCAATCGGCCGGCACGCTCTCGGGCGGCGAGCAGCAGATGCTCGCTCTCGCCCGCGCCATGATGGCGCGGCCAAAACTCCTTCTCCTCGACGAGCCGTCGCTCGGCCTCGCCCCGATCGTCGTCCAGTCGATTTTTCGCACGCTCGCCGAACTCAAGGCGACGGGCGTCGCCATACTCCTCGTAGAGCAGAGCATCTCGCTTGCGCTCGGGCTTGCCGACCGCGCCTATGTGCTGCGCACCGGCGAGGTCAGCCTTGCCGGCTCGGCGGAGGGGCTGAAGGCGGACTACGAGCGGGTGGCGGCCGCCTATCTCGGAACGCGGCAATGAGCCCGTCGCTCTACATCACTCAACAGCTTATCAACGCAATCGCGCTTGGCAGCCTCTACGCGCTCGTCGCGATTGGCCTGTCGATGGTGTTCGGCATCCTCCGCATGGCGAACTTCGCGCACGGCGACATGATGATGGTCGGCGCTTTCGCCACGCTCGTCACGGGGGCGCTCGGCCTGCCCTTCTGGGTTGCGGCGCTCGCCGGAATCGCCGCCGGCGCACTCGCCGGCGTGATCGTCGAGCGGACCGCCTACCGCCCGGTGCGCGGCGCGCCTGATGTGACGCTTCTCCTCACGAGCTTCGCCGTCACCTACATCCTGGAAAACCTGGGAATCCTGATCTTCACCAGCTCGCCCAAGAACTTCCCGCTTCCCGACTGGATGAACGAGGCCATTCAGTTCTACGATGGGCAGATCACCTTCACCCAGATCAATGTCATGACGGTCGTGCTCACAGGCGTAGCGCTGGCCTTTCTCGGGTGGTTCGTGACGCGCACGAATGCCGGCCTCGGCATGCGCGCCGCGGCCGAGGACCTCGGCGCCGCACAGCTTGTCGGGCTCGACGTGAATCGGCTCATCATCGTCGCCTTCGCGATCGCATCCGGCTTCGCGGGGCTCGCGGGCGTTCTATGGGCGGCGCAGGCGGGCATCGTCGAGCCCGATATGGGCTTCACGCCGCTCCTGAAAGCCTTCGTCGCGGCGATCATCGGTGGCTTCGGCTCGATCGCCGGGGCGCTCCTTGGCGGCTACGTCCTGGGAGCGCTGGAAGTCTTCATCGTCGCGTTTATGCCGTCGGCGGTTTCGCCTTATCGCGACGCCATCGTGTTCGCGCTCCTGATCGCTTTCCTGCTCCTCCGGCCGAATGGGCTCATGAACCGCACGCAGGAGGTGAAGCTTTGACCAGGACGGCTTCTCTGGCTGTGGCAGTTGCCGGGCTCGCCGTACTGGCTCTCGTCACCTGGTATCTGCCTCTTTTCATCAACGACTATTTCGTCCGCGTCGTGATCGTGATGTGCATCAATGCGGTCCTGGTCGCCTCGCTCGCGATCGCGAACGGCTTCACCGGCGTCTTCTCACTCGGCCATGTCGGCTTCGTCGCGGTCGGCGCCTACGCCTCGGGCATCCTCTCGCTGTCCGAGAAATCCAAGGCCTCTTATCTGCCGGACCTGCCGGATTGGCTTGCTTCGATCACGCTCTCCTTCCTCCCGGCGACGATCGCCGCGGGGCTCCTTTGCGTCGTCGTCGCGTTTTTCGTCGGAGCGCCGCTGATGCGGCTCTCGGGTCATTTCGTCTCGGTTGCGACGCTCGGTTTCCTCATCATCGTCAACATCGTGCTGATCAACGCCATCGACTTCACGCGTGGCGCGCGCACCTTCACGAGCGTACCGCTGGAGACGACGCTACCCTGGGCAATGGGCTGGCTCGTGGTCACACTCGTGATCCTCGCCCGCGTCGTCTATTCTCCAACAGGGCGGCGCTATCGGTCGGTTCGCGAGGATACGATCGCGGCGCAGGCAATCGGCATCTCGGTGCTCCGGTCGCGGCTTTCAGCCTACATGCTGGGCGCCTTCTTTGCTGGCGTCGGCGGTTCGCTCTACGGCCACTATCTCGGCTCGTTCTCCCCGCATAGCTTCTACATGGCATACACATTCGCGCTGATCTCGATGCTCGTCATCGGCGGCATGCAGAGCCTGACCGGCGCCGTTCTCGGCGTGGTCCTGGTCACGCTGGCGAGCGAGGTATTGCGCAATCTGGAGCGCGGCATCGACTTCGGCGCGTTCGCCGTGCCGCCGCTCTACGGGGCGAGCCAGATCGTGCTCGGCATTATCTTCATTCTTGTCATGATCTTCCGCCCGAGCGGTATCATGGGCGATCGCGAATTGACGTTCGGGCGCTTTGCCACTGGGAGTCGAAAAACGGGAGAAGGAGTGTAGTCATGAGATTCAAGTCAATGCATACGACGGGGCTCGCCTTGGCGGCCGGCCTCGCCGTCTCGACCAGCGCCTTGGCGCAGGAGACGATCAAGATCGGCGCGCCCTTCAACGTCACCGGAGCGCTCTCCTCGCTCGACGCCCCGGCGTTGAACGGCGCCAAGCTGAAGATGGAGGAGATCAATGCCGCCGGCGGCGTCAATGGCAAGATGATCGAGCTCGTCATTTACGACACGAAGACCGATCCGACGGTGATTGCATCAACCGCAAGCCAGCTCATCAACCAGGACAAGGTGCCGGTAGCCATGGGCTTCACTGATTCCGATTCGGTGCTCGCTCTCGGCCCGATCTTCCAAGAGGCCGGCGTACCCTTCGTAACGCCGGGCGCAACGTCGCCGAAGCTGCCTGACCAGGTTGGCGATATGATCTTCCTCGCCTGCTTCGGCGACAACGTGCAGGCGGCAGCGGGCGCCGACTTCGTAACGAAGAAGCTGAACGGCAAGTCGGTCTATCTCCTGCGCGACAACGGCGCCGAGTACACGACGCTGCTCGCGCAATATTTCGACGATGCCTTCACCAAGGCAGGCGGACAGATCACGCTTCGCGACGACTACACGACCGGCGACAAGACCTTCACGGCGCAGATCACCAAGCTGAAGGCCTCCTCGCCCATGCCCGACGTGCTTTACGTCTCGGCCATGCCCGACGAGATCGGCCTCATCGTGAAGCAGATGCGGCAGGCGGGCGTCACGCAGCCGATCGTCGGCGGCGACGGCTATGACACCCCGCTGCTGATCGAGGTCGGTGGCGAGGCCTCGAACGATGTTTACTTCACGACCCACGCCTATATGGCCGAGGATTCCACGCCAGCGATCCAAAAATTCTACAAGGATTATCAGGCCGCCTACGGCACGCCGCCGGAGAACGCCTTCGCCGCGCTCGGCTACGACACGCTCGGCCTCATCGCCGACGCGATCACGCGGGCCGGGTCGGAGGATCCGAAGGCAATCCGCGACGCGATCGCCGCGACCAGCGGCTATGCCGGCGTCACCGGCACCATCACCTTCCCGCCCGACATCCGCGTACCGGCGAAGTCGGTGGCGATGATCGGCGTGAAGGACGAGAAGCTCTTCCTCGCCGAAGAGGTCATGCCGAGCTACATCCCGGCGCCCTGACCGAACACGGCGGGAGGCGGAAAAGCCGTCTCCCGCTCTTTCATGCGACGCGCTTCTCAGGGAACGCGCGGGGGGCACGACATGGCGAAAAAGGATCCGGGCGTTTCCGCCCTGTTGGCCAAGCTGAAGCAGCATGGCATCGAATATCTGCGCTTCGAGCTGCCGGACATGCACGGAACCTCGCGTTCGAAGACGGTGCCCATCGACAAGGTCGAAGGCTACGCCCGCGACGGCCTGAACTTCTACGGCGGCATCCAGGGCCTCGACACCTCGTCGAATGTCGTGCCGGCGAGCGCCCTTCACACGCAACGGAACTACGCCGACCAGGCGCTCTATCCCGATCCGGACTCTTTTCGGGTCATACCGTGGCTGGAGAAGACCGCGAGCGTCGTCTGCCTCGGCTATGAATATGACGGCGAGCCCCAGCGCTCAGCGCCGCGCTGGGTCTTCTCGGAGCTCGTGAAGCAGGCGAACACGCTCGGCTACGACATCGTGATGGGGCA
The DNA here is from genome assembly GCA_964440525.1 of uncultured Propylenella sp. GTDB lineage: Bacteria > Pseudomonadota > Alphaproteobacteria > Rhizobiales > Afifellaceae > DASWJZ01. The sequence continues at coordinate 7,721 of CAYTTC010000058.1, forward strand.
CGAATACGAATACTTCCTGCTCTCCGCCGAGACGAAGCAGCGCCTCTTCGAGGGCATCCATATCTTCCACACGATCCGGAACCACTACGCGCCGTTCCTCGACCAGCTCGTCCCGACGCTCCGCGCCTACGGCATCGACGTCATCACCCACAATTGCGAATATGCCGGCTCGCAATACGAGACTGTCTACGGGCCGGGGGTGAATGTCGGCGCCGCCGACAAGGCTTTTGCCTTCAAGAACGGCATGAAGGAGCTGGCGCACCGGCACGGCTACATCGCGAGCTTCATGGCGAAGCCTTTTGCCGGCCTCTCGGGGAGCGGCTGCCATCTGCACGTGAGCCTGATCAACCGCCGCACCAAAAAGAACGCCTTTTTCGATCCGGCGGGCGAGAACGGGCTCTCGGCGCTTGGCGCTTCGTTTGCCGAGGGCCTGCTCGCGCATGCGCCCGCAATGATGCCACTCATCAACCCGACGCCAAATTGCTATCACCGGGTCAAGCCCTACACCTTCGCGCCTTCCAACGTGAGCTGGGGCGTGCAGGACCGCTCGGCGTTGGTGAGGCTGAAGGCGACCGGCGACGAGAGCACGCATCTGGAGATGCGCGGCGGCTCGGCGGCGAGCAATCCGTATCTCCTAGCCTCGGCCGTGCTCGCGGCGGGGCTCCTCGGCTTGAAGGTCAAGGCGAAGCTTCGTGAGCAGTCCCGCGCCTCGACCAGCGAGGATAATCCGTCGCTGCAGAAATTTCCGCAGACCCTCGATACTGCGCTCGACGCGCTCGAGGCCGACAAGGAGATGCGAAAAATCCTCGGCGAGGATTTCGTGCGCGTGTTCGCGGCGGTGAAACGCTTCGAGCTCGGGCGCTTCCATTCGCACGTGACCGACTGGGAGGTGAATGAATACCTGGAGCTCTATTGAGAGCGGTCGACCGCAAGCCTCCACATTTGTCGTCATTGCCGGGCTTGACCCGGCAATCCATTCCGTGGCGGTCGGGACTTACTTCATCGCCACGGAATGGATCCCATGGTCAAGCCATGGGATGACGATAGTTCTTTAGCTTCAGCCCTGCTTCTGTGGACCGAAAGTCGCGACGAGCGCGGCCATCGCGTCGGCGCTTTCGTCGCCGGCTTCGCGGAGGCCGTCGATCACGCCCTCGCGGTCGGCTTCCGGCCGATTCTGGCTCACCTTCCACTTCCCTTCGATGCGGCTAATCGGGATCTCGATCCCGACGATGCCTTTGATCTGCGCCGCAACGAATTGTTCCGGCGCATCGGTCACCGACCAGGGCTCCGAGCGCTTCCCTTCGTTCTCTCCAGTCAGGGCGGCGATCTGGCCGGCGAGCCAGTCGCGGTCCTCGATCGCCCGCAGCGGGCCATGGACCTGGACGGTCGCGTAGTTCCAGGTCGGAACCACTTTTCCGTGCTCCTGCTTCGCCGCGTACCAAGACGGCGTGATATAGCTCTCGACCCCCTGGAAGATGACGAGCGCCTCAACCGAAGGATCGAAGTCCCGCCATTGCCGGTTTGCCCGCGCGAGATGCCCCTTCAACGTGCCCTTCGGCGACGCTGCTGCGTCGAGGATGAAGGGAATGAGGTTGGCGGAGAGCCCGTCCGCACCAAAGGTGATCAATGCGCCGAGCGGATGCGCGCGGATCAGCGCGTGCTGGACATCGAGGCGCTCTTCGCGGTGATGCGGCGGCTGGTACATCCACGCTCCCTCGCCGGAGCCCCCACCATGCAACCGGGCGGGCCAGCCAGACGATGGGCCACTCTACTATGTCTGCTGAGCGCAGTCTCGCCAGGCGATACCGGGGCGGAGCTCAGGCGGCCACGAAATGGCCGCCGCCCACGTCCTTGAGTATTGCCCGCTGCACGACCGAACCGATCGGGCGGATGACGCTTGTCAGCTCGCCCGCTGGCTCGGGCGGCCGTTCCCGCCGCAGCGCCGGATCGGCGATCGGCACCGCGTCGAGCAGCCGTCGCGTGTAGCCGTGCCGCGGATCTTCGAAAACGTGCCGGCGGGTGCCCATCTCCACGATCTGCCCCTGATACATGACGGCGACGCGGTGTGCGATCTGCTCCACTACCGCCATGTCGTGCGTGATGAAGAGATAAGCGACGCCGAGCTCGTCCTGCAGCTCCTGCAGGAGATCCAGCACGCGCGCCCGGACCGAAACGTCGAGCGCCGAAACGCTCTCGTCAGCCACGATCACCTTCGGCGACAGAGCGAGAGCGCGGGCGATCGCGATACGCTGACGCTGTCCGCCGGAAAATTCGTGCGGGTGCCGCCGCATCTGCTCCGGCGTGAGGCCGACACGCCGGAACAGCTCGGAGACGCGGGCATCGATCTCCGCAAGCGCGACACCATGCACGATCAGCGGCTCGGCCACGAGATCGCCGACATTCATACGCGGGTCGAGCGAGCCGTACGGATCCTGAAAAACCATCTGGATGTTACGCCGGATCGCTTTCATCGATCCCGCGCGGGCGCCGCGGGTGGCCTGCCCGGCGACCCGAATCTCGCCCTCCCAGTTGACGAGCCCGAGCAACGCCTTGCCGGTGGTTGATTTGCCGCAGCCGGATTCGCCGACGAGCGCCAGCGTCTCGCCCGCCCGGATTTCGAACGAAATCCCCTCGACCGCATGCACCTGCGCCACGCAGCGCTGCAGCACGCCCCCCTTGATGTCGAAGCGCACCGTGAGATCGCTGACAGCGAGTACCGGCTGTGGAGCGCTTGCCACGACGGCACTTACGTCGCGGCTGCGCAGGGGTTGCGACTGCCGCGCCATCGAGCCGAGCCGTGGCACCGCGTCGAGCAACATGCGCGTGTAAGCCTCTGCCGGAGCAGCAAAAATCCGCTCCACCGGCCCGCTCTCGACGTACCGGCCCTCCTGCATCAGCAGCACCCGGTCGGCCATCTCGGCGACGACGCCCATGTCGTGCGTGATCAGGATGACCGCCGTCCCGAAATCGCGCTGGATGCCACGGATCAGATCGAGGATCTGCGCCTGCACGGTGACGTCGAGCGCGGTAGTCGGCTCGTCGGCGATCAGCACCTTCGGCCGGCCGGCGAGCGCCATGGCAATCATGACGCGCTGCCGCATGCCGCCGGAGAGCTCGTGCGGATATTGCTTCAACCGCCGCTCCGGCTCGGGGATGCGGACGGCGGTGAGCGCCTCGACGGCGGCCACACGCGCCTCGACCCTGCCCAGGTCGCGGTGAGCCTCGATCGCTTCCACGAGCTGGCGCCCGACCGAAAGCACCGGATTGAGCGAGGTCATCGGCTCCTGAAAGATCATGGCGATGTCGCCGCCGCGCACCCGCCGCATCGCCGGCTCGGGGAGCGTGGTCAGCTCGCGCCCGCTCAGTCGGATCGACCCGCCGCCGATCCGCGCCATCGGCTCCGGCAGCAGCCGCATGATGGAGAGTGCCGTCATCGACTTGCCCGAGCCCGACTCGCCGGCAATGCAAAGCGTTTCGCCCGCCGCAAGCTCGAACGAGAGGTTTTCGACGACGACGCGCGAGCCCTCCGGCGTCGCGACCTCGGTCGTGAGATTGCGGACGGAGAGGATGGACTCGACCGACTCCCTCCCCCCTCTCGGGGGAGCCCCCCGGTTAAACCGGGGGGTGGGGAGTATCACTCAAACACCACGCGCGGAAAATAGAACGACACCACCCAATTCGGCTGGTCGACGATCTCGCTGATCCTGAGATCCGCGCAGACCGATGAGAGCATGTAGGCGTCGATCGCGGAAAGTCCGTGATGCGCGCCGAGAATGTCGATCATCTGACTGACCGCCCCGCGCGCCGCCTCCATGAGGTCCGGGCCGATACCGGTGGAGACCTCGTAGCCCTTACTATCGAAGTGGCTGGTGACCGGGCCAGGCGTCGTGAAGCACGGAGTCTTGAGCTTGAGGTTCCGGTCGATGTCGAGCCTCAGCACGACGTTCATCGGGGTTTCGATGGCCGTACCGCCGACCTCCCCGTCGCCCTGCGCCGCGTGCCCGTCTCCGATGGAGAAGAGCGCTCCCTCCACCTCGATCGGCAAATAAAGCACCGAGCAAGCGGACAGGTCGCGGATGTCGAGATTCCCGCCGACGCGTCGCGGCGGCACGACCGAGTGAAGCCCCGGCTCGGCGAGCGCCACGCCGACGGTTCCTGCGAAGGGTTTTAGCGGAACCTTCGCAGCAGCAGAAAACATCGCCGGCTTCGAGCCGCCCGGGTCGTACGACCAGATTTTGAGTGCCGGGTCGGGGAACTGGTCGGCGAGCAGCCCGAAGCCCGGTATGTTCGCCGTCCAGCCGAAGCCGGACGGCCTGAAACCCTCGAACGTCACCTTCAGCACGTCGCCCGGCTTGGCGCCATCGACATAGATCGGCCCGGTCACGGGATTGACCTTGGCGAAGTCGAGCGCGGCCACGTCGGCAAGCGTGCTGTCTTTCGACAGCTGCCCGCCACCGGCGTCGACGCATTCGAATTCTAGCGTCGAGCCCGGACTTACCCTCGCGACGGGTGGGATTGAATTATCCCACCCGAAGTGATGATGGCGGCCGTGAATCGTATGGCCGCTACTCGGCATCGGTCACGAACACGTAGTCGTAGGCGATCGGAATGTGCACCGGGTCGACGTAGAGCGAGGGATCGCCGCCCATGCGCGGGGAATGCATGGTGAAGCGCTGCTCGTTGAAGACCGGCGCCCAAGGCGCATCGCCCATGATCTTGACGAAGATCTCGCCCCAAAGCTTCTCGCGGTCGGCTTTCTTCGCGGGGTCGACCATGGCATCTGCCTCAGCGGCCTGCTTGTCCGCCGCCTCGTTGCAGTACCATGACCAGTTCCAGCCACCCTGGATGGCGCCGCCGCAGCCGAGAATCGGGCCGTAGAAGTTGGACGGATCGGGAAAATCGGCGATCCAGGCCATGCCGCCCGACCAAATCATCGGCGCCGAACCGTTGCCGCCGGCCTCGATGACGTTTGCCTGCGCGAGCGACTTGAGCTCCGCCGTAATCCCGATTGCCGCCAGATCCTGCTGGATCGCCTGCGCGATGCGCGGGTTGGGGTCCGTGTTCATCGCATAGAGTTCCGTCGTAAAGCCGTCGGCGTGGCCCGCTTCCGCGAGCAACGCCTTCGCCTTCTCCGGATCGTAGGCATAGCCGGCGTAGCTCGTGTCGTAGCCGGGCATCGACGGCGGTAGCGGTTGGTTCGCCGGCACCGCGCGGTTGTTGATGATACGCACGATGCGATCCTTGTTGATCGCCATGTTCACCGCCTGCCGCACCTGCGCTTTGTCGAAAGGCGGCGTCTTTACGTTCATGGTGACATAGCCGGTGTGGAGCTGGCCGCCCTCGACGATCCAGCCTTTGTATTGCGGATCGTCCTTTACCTGCAGGAACTGCGCCGGCGGAATGCCGTCGCCGAGCACGTCCACCTCACCCTGCTGCAGCCTGAGGAGCGCCACCGTCGGTTCGACGCCGATCTCGAAGGTGATCTTGTCGAGATAGGGCACGCCATCACGCCAGTAATCCGAGTTCTTCTCGAAAACCACGCGCTGGCCGAGCGTCCATTCGGCGAGCTTGTAGGCGCCGGTGCCGACCGGATGCTTGCCGAAATCAGCGCCGAACTCGTCCACCGCCTCCTTCGGCACGACATGCGCGAAATTGATCGCCATCACATGCAGGAACGTCGCATCCGGCCGCGACAGCTCGAACTTGATCGTCAGCGGGTCGACAACACTGATCGTCTTGATCGAACCGAAGAAGCCCGCGCCGGGGCTCTGCGTGGCCGGGTCGAGCACGCGCTCGATCGAATATTTCACGTCGTCGGCAGTCAGCTCCCGCCCGTTGTGGAATTTCACGCCGGGTTGGAGCTTGAAGGTAAAGGTCAGCCCGTCCGGGGAAATCTCATAGCTCTCGGCGAGGTCGGTGCGGAGCGTCGCAGTGCCCGGCTCGTAGTCCATCAGCCCGTCGAACAGGCTCTTGATCATCGACCAGTTCTGCCAGTCGTAGCCGATGGCCGGGTCGAGCGTCGCCACGTCGTTCTGGTAGGTGATGACGACCTCGCCGCCGGGCTTGGCTTCCTGCGCCAGTGCCGACGAGACTGCGGCGAGCGCCAGAACGGCGACGCCGGCGAAAAGCAGTTTTCTCATGACCCTTCCCCTCTCCTGCTTGGAGTTTCAACCCTAAAATATCGTAGCCCGGATGGAGCGCCAGCGAAATCCGGGGTCAGCCGACCCTGTTTCACCGGAGCTTGATGCGCGGATCAATCATTGGTGCGATCAAGTCCGCGAGAAGATTGCCGATTACGATGGCGACCGCCGAGACTAGCGTCACCCCCATGATGATCGGTATATCGATGCGCTGGATCGCCTGCCAGGCGAGCTGGCCGATGCCCGGCCAGCCGAACACGCTCTCCACCACCACGATGCCGCTCATAAAGATGCCGATGTCGAGGCCGATCATGGCGACGATCGGCAGCAGCGCATTCGGCAGCACGTGGCCGAGGATGACATGCAGTCTCGACAGGCCCTTGGCGTGGGCCGTTCTGACATAGTCCTGGCGCAGCACGTCGAGCATCGCGGAGCGCATCATGCGCGCATACCAGCCCGCTCCGAGCACGCCGAGCGTGAGCGACGGCAGCACGAGATGGGCGAATGTCCCGTATCCGCCGATCGGAAACCAGCCGAGCTTCACGGCAAAGACGTAAAGAAGCAAAATTCCAACCACGAATTGCGGCGCCGACACCGCCGTGAAGGAGATGAGCATCAGGGCCTGGTCGGCCACGCGCCCGCGCTTCAGCGCGGCGATCGTGCCCATGGTGAGCCCCAGCGCAAGCTCCGTTGCAATCGCCCCAACCATGAGGAGAAGAGTCGCCGGGAGCCGCGAGGCGATGAGCTCCGAAACTTCGCTCTTCTGCAGGTAGGAACGGCCGAGATCGCCGTGCGCGAGGCGCGCCAGATAGCGCCAGTATTGCTGGTGAAAAGGCAAATCGAGGCCGAGCTGGTGCCGGATGGCCTCGACCATCGCGGGCGTGGCAACGCCCCTGCCTGCGATCTGGCGTGCTGGATCGGCGGGCAGGACGAAGAGGAGGAAAAAGGTGACCAGCGTGATGCCGACGAGGATCAGCGCCGATTGCAGAAACCGCCGCGCGAGGTAGGCCGCCATCAGTAGCGTCCCTTCTGCGTCGGATCGAGGATTTCGCGCAAGGCGTCACCGACCAGATTGAATGCAAGCGCGAGCGCGATGATGCACAGGCCCGGCAGGAAGACGAGCCACGGCGCGGAGATGAAATAGGTCTGGTTCTCGAAAATGATGTTGCCCCAGGAGGGCATCGGCGGGCGCACTCCGATGCCGAGGAAGGAAAGCGTCGCTTCGAGGAGCACGGTCGTGGAGATGCCGAGCGTGCCCCAGACGATGATGGTCGGCACGAGATGCGGCAGGATGTGGCGGAAGAGGATACGCAATTTCCCGGCGCCGATCGCGCGCTCCGCATCGATGAACTCGCGCTCCGCGAGCGACCGCGTTTCCGTATAGATGATGCGAGCCACCTGCACCCAATTCACCAGCGCAATCACCATCGCTACGATCCAGAGGCTAGGCCTGAACAGCGCCGCGAGCACGATTGCAAGCAGCAGCGCTGGAAAGGCCATCATCAGATCGGTAAAGCGCATCAGGATCGTCCCGATCCAGCCACGGAAAAAGCCAGCCGTGATGCCGACCAGCGCGCCGAGCGCAAGTGCCACGCCGTTGGCGATGATTCCGATGATGAGCGACGTCCGCGCACCGTATATGAGGCGTGACAGGAGATCGCGCCCGAGGAGGTCAGTGCCAAGAAGGAAGCTCGTGTCGGGCGGCAATGGCGCGCCCTCGAGGGTCAGGCCCTCGAAAAACTGCTCGGCCGGATCATAGGGGGCGACGATCGGCGCCAAGACTGCGATTGAGGCGATAAGCGCGATCACAACGAGTCCGAATACCGCGAACGGCCGCCGCAGCAGCCTTGCCAGCACATTCTCCCCACGGAACGCGCCCCCAAGCAAGGTGGAAGGCGAGCCGGGAAGCGGCGCGAAGGTCATCTTTCGGTGCGCATTTGCGGGATCACGACCAGCGATCTTCGCCATGCGGAACCGATTGTCCATGCCGTTGGTGCCGTGCTGCCCAACCGATTGCCAGCTCGAGGCCTGCCGAGCCGCCTCATCGGGGAAACCTCCAATCTCCTTTGCCGCATCGGCCGGAGCGTGTATTTGGAGCGCACCATCAGCCGCAGGGATGGGACGGCACAAGGTCGACAGAGTTGATCCTGAATTCGCTCCTCTCTCGAACGGCGTCTCCGCCGATTGCTGAGGCGAAATCCTGGGCCGAGCGATATGACGGCTCCGCGGGTCCGCTGATCGATCTTGCCCAGGCGGTTCCCGGCTATCCGCCACATCCGGAGTTCTTGGAGCGACTTGGCCGGGCAGCGTCGACGAAAGATGCGGCCGCTTACGGCGATATCCTTGGCGACGCTGCGCTCCGCGCTGCCTACGCTGAGCACGTCTCGGCGCTCTGCGGCGCACGCATCGGCGCTGAGCATGTCGCCATAACCGCGGGATGCAATCAGGCCTTCTTCGTGGCCGTCATGGCGCTCGCCAAGACGGGTGACGCGGTGATGCTGCCGACGCCCTGGTACTTCAATCATAAGATGGCGCTCGACATGCTCGGCATCGAGGCGGTGCCGCTCCCGTGTCGCGCGGAGAGCGGCTTCGTGCCGAACGTCGCGGATGCACGGCTCTTCTTGACCGAGCGCACCCGCGCGATCGTGCTCGTCACGCCGAACAACCCGACCGGAGCGGTCTACCCAGCCGCCACGATCGCATCCTTCAAGGCGCTCTGCGCGGAGCGCGGGATCGCGCTCGTCCTCGACGAGACCTATCGCGACTTCATCGGCGCCGACGCGGCGCCGCACGGTGCCTTCAGGGGGCGCGACTGGGCGAAAACCGTGATCCAGCTCTACAGCTTCTCCAAGGCGTATTGCATTCCGGGCCACCGCGCCGGGGCACTAGTTGCCGACGCAGCGATCGTCGCCGAGATCGCCAAGATCCTCGACACGTTGCAAATCTGTGCACCGCGAATTCCGCAGCTCGTGCTCCCCTGGGCGATCACTGCGCTGCGCGAGTGGCGCGCGGCGAACTGCGAGGAGATTCTCCGGCGGGCGCAGACGTTCAGAAGCGCGGTTGCCGGGCTCGACGGCTGGTCGATCGGCTCGATCGGCGCCTATTTTGCCTATGTGGCGCACCCCTTTGCCGACCGCGACGACGCGGAGGTCTGCGCCTGGCTCGCGGCGGAGCGCGGCATCCTCTGCCTTCCCGGCTCCTATTTCGGGCCGGGGCAGGATGGGTTCCTTCGCGTCGCATTCGCCAATGTGGATGCCTCGGAGATTGCACAAATCCCGGTGCGATTGACGCTGAAGTCCGCGCCCGTTCGGCGGCACGGCGCTTCGGTCGGCCGCGGTTAGAGATAGGCGATGGATTTCGAGGAAAACCTGAAGCGGCTCCGGGCCGAGTATGGCGAGGCCGGCGGCGGCTCGGTGCGCGACCCAAAATTCCGAAAAGTCGCCGAGAAGATTTTCGATCCTAGGGGCACGCGCGTCGCCCCCTATGCCGGCATCCCGACTTTCCTCGCCGCGCCGATCCGCGCCATCGACTGGAAAAACCCGGACTTCGGCGACCTGCAGGTCGCGGCCGTGGGCATTCCGATGGATCTCGGCGTGACCAATCGCAACGGCTCGCGCTTCGGCCCGCGCGCCGTCCGCACGATCGAGCGGACCGGTCCTTACAATCACGTGCTGGAATGCGCGCCAGTCTTCGACCTGAAGCTCGCCGACATCGGCGACATCCCCTTCCGCAGCCGCTTCAGCCTGGAAAGCTCACACGAGGATATCGAGCGGCATATCGGCCTTATCGTGGAGGCGGGCGTGGCGCCGCTTTCGGTCGGCGGCGACCATTCGATGACCTTGCCGATTCTGAAAGCCGTCGGCCGCGCCGGCGGGAGGCACGGGCCGGTCGGCATGGTTCATATCGATGCGCATTGCGACACGTCGGGCCCCTACGAGATGACAAAATTCCACCACGGCGGGCCGTTCCGCCAGGCCGTGCTCGACGGCGTGCTCGACCCTCGGCGCACGGTACAAATCGGCATCCGCGGCTCGGCCGAATATCTCTGGGAATTCTCTTACGATTCCGGGATGACGGTGATCCACGCCGAGGAGATCGAGCGGCTCGGTATAGATGCCATCGTACGGACTGCGCTGAAGGTGGTGGGCGGCGGCCCGACCTATCTCAGCTTCGACATCGACAGCCTCGACCCGGCCTTCGCGCCCGGCACCGGCACGCCGGAGATCGGCGGCCTGACGACGCGCGAGGCGCAGGCGATCCTGCGCGGCCTGAAGGGCGTCAACCTAGTCGGCGGCGATGTCGTGGAGGTGGCGCCGCAATACGACGCGACCACCAACACCGCGCATGCGGGGGCGCAGATGCTGTTCGAGATCGCCAGCCTCATGGTGTTCAGCCCGAGTGTCGGGAAAACGCAGGCGCCGTAGGGCCGTGTGACCTCCTCCTTAGGGGAGGTCGAAATCTACAAGCCAAAGGCGGGCAAATTCCGGGACGGGGTTGCAACTTCGCTACCCCTCCCGAGATTCGCACGCATCCTCGCTTCACTCGGACGCTTCGAATCTCGACCCCGCTCAAGGGGGAGGTTACTTGTGCCAGTTCGGCAAAGCCTTCGCCTCGAACGCCGCGAGTCGCGTGATGGATGGATCGGTCGATCAGGATGGCGCGAGGGCTCGAATTCCCTGGATTCCGCTTGCCGGTATCATCGCCACCGTCTCGGTCTTCGCCATCGCGCAAGGCCTGAGCTATCCGCTTCTCAGCTTCATCCTGGAGCGGAAGGGGCATTCAGCCGCGGCGATCGGCCTTTCGGCCGCGATGATGCCGGTCGGCCTCATCGCCTCCTCCGCGCTCATTCCGCCGCTGGTTCGCCGCTTCGGCGGCGGGGCCGTGGCTCTCACATGCGCGGCCTCGGCCGGGATCCTCCTGATCTTGATCGGCTGGACGCAGGATATGGTCGCTGCCTGGTTCCCCCTGCGCTTCCTGGTGGGAGCGGCGATCGGCCCGCTCTACGTGATCAGCGAGGTCTGGATCATCGCGCTCGCGCCGCCTCACCGCCGCGGTCGCATCCTGGGAATCTATGCATCCATCATCTCGGCGGGCTTCGCGCTCGGCCCGCTCAGCCTGACGATCGTCGGAACGGAAGGCTGGCCGCCCTTTCTGGTCGGCATCCTGGCCTTCGCGGCGTGTTTCGCAATTCTGGCGGCGACCCTGCCGCGCCTGCCCGTCCTGCATGAAGCCGGCGAGCCGGCGTCGGTGGTCCGGTTCGTCCTCGTGGCGCCAGCGCTGTTGCTCTCCGTTGCGGTCGCGGCGGCGGTGGAGCAGGCGCTCTTCTCGCTCCTACCGGTCTATGGGTTGAGCCACGCCACCACGGCGGGCGAGATGTCGGCGATCCTGACCGTGCTGGTGTCGGGGAGCATTGCGCTGCAGATGCCGCTCGGCCTTCTGGCGGAGCGCTGGAGCCCGCGGATCGTCCTCATCGTGTGCGCGGCCGGCTTCGGCGTCGGTAGTTTCGGCCTGCCCATGGCAATCGACACGATCGCGATATGGCCCTTCGTGTTCATCTGGGGCGCGTTGGCCTACGGCATCTACACCCTGGCGCTGGCGGAGCTTGGCGCGCGCTATTCCGGCGCGATGCTGGTGGCAGGGAATGCCGCCTTCGCAATGATGTGGGGCGTCGGCGGCATAGTCGGCCCGCCCGCGGGGGGAGCGATGATGGATGCGATCGGCGTGGAAGGATTGCCGGCCACGGTCGGGGCCATGTGCCTCGGACTGGCTCTTGTCAGGCTAGTGCGCCGTTAGCTCGGGCCGGGCGACCGGCACCGTATTTGCTTGGTGCTTTGAGACGTGGAATGATTTCCGCTTCCGTCGTCTGGGAGGCGGTCGTGGAGGGTAGGATGACCAATCTCATGAAATCCGGCGTCAGCCGGCGTGCGGTCCTCGGCTATGGCGCCACCGGCGCCGCGGCGCTCGCAATGCCGAACATCGTGCGGGCGCAGGACAAGAGCCTGAAAATCGGCGTCTATGGCGGCTACTTCAAGGATTCCTTCGACAAGCACATCTTTCCGGCTTTCACGGAGGCAAGCGGTATCGCGGTCGAATCCGTCGCCGAGCCGACCGGCGAGGCCTGGCTGGTGCAGCTACAGCAGGCGTCGCAGGCGGGTGTCGCTCCAGCCGACGTCTCCATGATGTCGCAGGTCGCGACGCTAAAGGGCATGGCGGTCGACCTCTGGGCGCCGCTTGACCTCTCCAAGATGCCGAACTCCGTCAACGTGAAGCCAGAGTTCATCAACAAATATCCGGATGGACGCGTCTCGGGCGTCGGTGCGGTGACCTGGTACATCACGCTCGTCTCCAACACGAATTCCTATCCGCAAGCGCCGGATTCGTGGGGCTTCATGTGGGACCCGTCGAACGCGGACAAGCTCGGGCTCCTGGCGCTCGTCTCCAACTCCTTCCTGCTGGAGATCACGTCGAAAACCTTCTTCGGCGGCGACACGTCGGCGCTCGACACCGACGACGGCATCCTCAAGGTGATGGACAAAATCGCCGAGCTGAAGCCGAACGTAAAACTCTGGTATCGCGACGAGGCGCAGTTCGAGCAGGCGCTGAAATCGGGCGAGATCCCGATGGGCGAGTACTACCACGACGTGACCGGCCTCGCCGTCGCCGACGGCCACCCCGTGCGCTCCACTTTCCCCAAGGAGGGCGGCGTCAACGATGGCGGCTCCTGGGTCGTCTCCAAGGCGTCTGACAAGCTGGAGGAAGCGCATGCCTTCATCGACTTCATGTCGATGCCGGCGACGCAGGCGACCCTCTCGCGCAAGGTCGGCACTTCGCCCACCGTAAACCGCGAGTCGACCGATCTGACGGACGAGGAGTTCGGCGCCGTCTCCTCCGACATCCCGCCGATCATCCCGCGCTACGATATCTACCAGACCAAGTCCGACTGGCTGAACGAGAAGTGGACAGAGCTGATCGTCGCCGGATGAGCTGGGACGTGGGCGAGCCTTCTCCCATGGGGAGAAGGTGCCCGCGAAGCGGGCGGATGAGGGGGTGCGGCGCTTCACAGCTGGCGCCAACCTCTGCCGTCGCATCCCCTCACCCGGCTGCTCCGCAGCCACCCTCTCCCTCTGGGAGAGGGTGAGCGGCGGTGACCCCATGTCCGGCCTCGTCCTCGACCATCTGACGAAGCGCTTCGGCCCGATCACGGCGGTCGAGGACGTCACGCTTTCGGTTGCGCACGGCACCTTCGTGTGTCTGCTCGGGCCCTCCGGCTGTGGGAAGACCACGCTGCTTCGAATGATCGCCGGGCTCGAGGAGCCTTCCGAGGGTCGCATCCTCATCGAAGGAACCGACATCACCCGCCTCGACGCGCATCAGCGCGACTTCGGCATGGTTTTTCAGTCGCTCGCCCTCTTCCCGCATCTGACCGTCGGCGAGAACATCGCCTATCCGCTCCGCATCCGCGGCGCGCCGAAAGCCGAGCAGGCGGCGCGCGTCGACGAGCTTCTGGCGCTGGTGCATCTGCCCGGCCTCGTCGAGCGGCCGGTCTCGCGGCTCTCCGGCGGGCAGC
>CAYTTC010000059.1:0-20796 GCA_964440525.1 uncultured Propylenella sp.
ATTTGGACACGCAGGCCTTCGTAAGCTGAGCGTCGGTGCTCAATCCGACACCAGTACCGGCATAAGCATGCCGATCAATCAGCCGCGATACCCCTGCAATATCTTGATGTAGTTGGCCCGCTCGAAGGCCTGCGGGTCCTGCAACTTCTGCTGGCTCATGATGCCGCGAACCTGCTGCAGCGATGAGAAACCCCGCGCCGACAGCCAGGCCTCCAGCCCTTGCAGCAGCACGGCCACATAGCCCAATCCTTCCCGCAGGAGCGCCGAGGTGGTCATCACCACATCCGCCCCCACCAGAAGATATTTGATGACCTCATCGGCGGTGGCGACACCGGTCGTCGCAGCAAGCGAGGCTCTTACCCGGCCGGACAGCAAGGCGAGCCAGAGAAGCGGCAAGCGAATCTCGTTCGGCTCACTGAGTCGCAGATCGGTCAACAGCCTGAGTTGCCCGAGGTCGACGTCGGGCTGGTAGAACCGGTTGAACAACACTAAGGCATCGGCGCCCGCTCCCTCGAGCGCCAGCGCCATGTTCCCGACCGCGCTGAAATAGGGACTGAGCTTCACCGCAACCGGAATGGATACCGTCGCCCGCACATGCCTCAGGATGTCGAGATAGCGCTGCTCGACTTGTGCTCCGGTCAGCGAAAGATCGGCGGGGATGAAATAGATGTTGAGTTCCAGACCCTTGGCGCCGGCTTCCTCGATTGACCGGGCGTAGGAAATCCACCCCTCGTCGGTCGTGCCGTTGAGGCTCGCGATCACCGGAATGTCGACCGCTTCGCTCGCCCGCCGCACGAGATCGAGATAGGCGTGCGGTCCGACCTTGTAGTCCGCCGGCTCAGGGAAATAGCTGAGCGCCTCGGCAAAACTCTCGGCATTGGCGCTGGTCAGATGATCGTAGCGTGCCGCCTCGGCCTGGATCTGCTCTTCGAACAGAGAGGGCAGCACGACCGCACCAGCTCCGGCGTCCTCAAGCTGGCGGAGGTTGCCTATGTCGGTGTTCAGCGGCGAGGCGGACGCTACCAGCGGATTCTTGAGTTCGAGCCCCATGTAGCGTGTCGTCAAATCCATCTGATCCTCTCTTAACGGCTTGCTGGCGATCCGCTATGGCGCTGTCTTGGTCAGGCCGCCGACGCCCGGCTGAAACCGGCTCCCATCGAGCGCCGCGAGGTCCTCGTACTGGCGGTATTTCTCCGCCACCGCCGCTTGGGCGGACGCAAGAAGCGTCGCCGCTTCATCCGGCCGCGTGCTGGCGAGCGAGGAATAGCGGATCTCGTTGTAAGCGTAGTCCTTGAACGGGATGGTCGGGCGCGGCGAATCAAGCCGGAACGGGTTTTCTCCAATCGACCGCATCGCGGGATTGAAGCGCAGCAACGGCCAGTAGCCGCTGGCGACCGCAAGATCCTGCTGCTTCATGCCGAGGCGCATGTCGATGCCGTGGGCAATGCACTGGCTATAGGCGAGGATCAGGGACGTCCCTTCGTAAGCTTCGGCCTCGCGGAACGCGTCGAGTGTGTGTTGCGGGTTGGCGCCCATGGCGACCTGCGCAACGTAGACATTGCCATACGCGATTGCTTGGAGAGCGAGGTCCTTGCGCGCGACGCGTTTCCCGGCGCTCGCGAACTTCGCTACGGCGCCGAGCGGCGTCGCCTTCGACGCCTGGCCGCCGGTATTGGAATAGACCTCCGTGTCGAGCACCAGGATGTTGACGTCTCGTCCGGTCGCCAGCACATGATCGAGGCCGCCATAGCCGATGTCGTAGGCCCAACCGTCGCCGCCGACGATCCAGATGCTGCGCCGGACCAGATGGTCGACCACCGACAGGAGATCACGCGCGGCCTCGCTGTCCTGCTTGAGGAGCTGGGTCTTCAATTCGGCGACGCGGACACGCTGGGCGCGGATCTCCGATTCCTGGATCTGTGGTGCATTGAGAATACCGGCAGCGAGTTCCTCGCCGACCACCGGGGCGAGCTGACGGAGCAGCGTGCGGGCGAGGTCGAGATGCTTGTCGGCGGCCAAGCGAAAGCCCAGGCCGAACTCGGCATTGTCCTCGAACAGCGAATTCGACCATGCCGGGCCCCGCCCCTCCCGGTCCTTAGTCCAGGAAGTCACCGGCTGGTTGGCCCCGTAGATCGACGAACAGCCCGTTGCGTTGGCGATCTGCGCGCGGTCGCCGAACAGTTGCGACAAGAGTTTCAGGTAAGGCGTCTCGCCGCACCCGGCGCACGCGCCGGAGAACTCGAACAAGGGTTCGAGGAACTGCACGCCGCGCACATTTGCGAAATCGACGCGGGCGCGGTCATTGACCGGGAGCTTCTCGAAGAAGGCGATGTTGGTCCGTTCGGCTGCGATCAGCGGTTCCTTGTCCGCCATGTTGATCGCCTTGAGACCCGGCTCGCGCGGGCTGACCGCCGGGCACGCCTCGACGCAAAGACCGCAGCCGGTGCAGTCCTCGACATAGAACTGCAGCGTGAAGCGCGCCTCCGGGTAGCCGCGCGCATTGACCGGCGCCGACTTGAACGAGGCGGGCGCGCCGGCGAGGAGATCCTCGTGGTAGAAGCGCGATCGAATGACGCTGTGCGGACAGACGAAGCTGCACTGCCCGCACTGGATGCAGAGATCCTCTTTCCAGACCGGCACTTCGTCGGCGATGTTGCGTTTTTCGTAGGCGCTGGTGCCCGAGGGAAAGGTGCCGTCGGCCGGAACCAAGCTGACAGGAATGTCGTCGCCGCGTCCCACCATCATCAGCGCGGTCACCTGGCGCACGAAGTCGGGCGCGGCCGCGGGCACCACGGCTGGCCGGTCGTGGGGGCTCGTCACCGATGCCGAAACCTTGACCTCGAAGAGGCGCTCCAGCGTTCCGTCGACCGCGGCAAAGTTCTTCGCGACCACGGTCTCGCCCTTACGGCCATAGGTTTTGCGAATCGATTCCTTGATGTGCGCGATTGCCGCTTCGCGCGGCAGCACGCCGGAAATCGCGAAGAAGCAGGTCTGAAGCACCGTGTTGGTGCGCGCGCCGAGACCGACATCGCGGGCGACCTTGGACGCATCGATGACGAAGAAGCGCAGGCGCTTTTCGATGATCTGGCTCTGCACGGGACGCGGTAGCCGGTCCCACACCTCGTCTGGTCCATACGGGCTGTTGAGAAGGAACACTCCACCCGGCGCCGCCATCCGCAACACATCCTGGCGCGCAAGAAAGCCGAATTGGTGACAGGCGACGAAACTGGCCTCGGCGATGAGATACGGCGCCCGGATCGGCTCCGGACCGAAACGCAGATGCGAGATCGTCTGGGCGCCAGACTTATGCGAGTCGTAGACGAAATAGCCTTGGGCATAGCGGCCGGCATCTTCGGCGATGATCTTGACGCTGTTCTTGTTGGCGCCAACCGTGCCATCGGCACCAAGGCCGTAGAAGACGGCGCGGGTGACGCTGTCGCGTTCGATGGAGAAGGTCGGGTCGACTTCGAGGCTGGTATGCGAGACATCGTCGTTGATACCGACGGTGAAGCCGTTCCGCGCGGCGAAGCGCCCCTCGCCATCCCTCTTCGAGAGTTCGTCAAACGCCGCTTTCACCATCGCCGGCGTGAAATCCTTGGATGAGATGCCGTAGCGGCCCCCGACGACGCGCGGCATCGCAGCGCGCTCGCCTCGGCCATAGGCCTCGGCAATCGTGGTGAAAACGTCGAGGTAGAGCGGTTCGCCCGGCGCACCCGGCTCCTTTGTCTGCTCCAGGACCCCGATCGCTGTGGCCGAAGCGGGCAAGGCGGCAAGGAAGTGGATCGCCGAGAATGGCCGGTAGAGGCGCACTTGCAGCACGCCAACCTTCTCGCCGCGCGAGACCAGAACCTTTACCGTCTCGCGCGCGGTCTCCGCCCCGGAGCCCATCAGGATAAGCATGCGCTCGGCGTCGGGCGCGCCTTCGTACTCGAATAGGCTGTAGCGGCGCCCTGTGAGCGCCCCGAACCGTTCCATGGCGTTGGCGACGATGCCGGGCGCGGCGGCATAGAACGGACTGACGGCCTCACGCGCCTGGAAGAAAGTATCGGGATTGTGCGCCGTGCCGCGGATGAACGGATGCTCGGGGTTGAGCCCGCGGGCGCGGTGGGCGCGCACCAAATCGTTGGAAATCATGGATTTGATGTCGTCATTGCTAAGCAGCGACAGCGTGTTCAACTCGTGCGATGTGCGGAAACCGTCGAAGAAGTGCAGGAACGGCACGCGCGATTGCAGCGTGGCTGCCTGGGCGATCAGTGCGGTGTCGTGGGCTTCTTGCACGTTCGCCGACGAGATTAGCGCGAAGCCCGTGGTGCGCACGGTCATCACGTCCGAATGGTCGCCGAAGATGGACAGCGCCGACGTGGCGAGCGAGCGCGCCGCCACGTGAAACACCGTAGCGGTCAATTCGCCAGCGATCTTCAGCATGTTGGGCAGCATCAACATCAAGCCCTGAGAGGCTGTGAATGTCGTCGTCATTGCCCCGGACTGCAACGCACCATGCACGGCGCCTGCGGCACCGCCTTCGCTCTGCATCTCCAGCACTACAGGGACGTTGCCCCAGATGTTCGGGACGCCTTCCGCCGACCATTCGTCGGCGAGTTCCGCCATGGTGGAGGACGGAGTGATCGGATAGATCGCGCAGACCTCATTGACGCGATAAGCGACATGGGCAACGGCGGTATTGCCGTCCATCGTCGTTCTGGTGCCCATCGCGCTTTCTCCCTCTAGCGGTTGCCGGTCGTCTCAGGCGGGCTCGGCGACCATTTCCATGGCGTGGCAGGGACATTGCTCCACGCACACTTCGCAGCCGGTGCAGAGCGCGTAGTCGATCTCGTAGCGACGCCCCGGACCGAGCTTCGCGATGGCGTCCTCCGGACAGGCGGCGAAGCAATTGTCGCATTCGAAGCAGTTGCCGCAGGAGAGGCAGCGCCTCGCCTCGTGCAGCGCCTCGACTTCGCTCAAACCGGCGACAACCTCATCGAATCCCTTACCCCGCGTCTCGATCGGCAATTCGTGTTCGGCGGAGCGGAGCGCGTCGGAATAGATCGGCAGGTTGAGGCCAGCGAAATCGATGACCGGATGCTTGACCGGGCGGCTGTAGCTCGTGCCGCCGAGCCAGGCATCGATATGGCGCGCCGCTTTCTTGCCGTGGCCGGTGGCAATCGTGACAGACCGCTGGGCCGGCACCATGTCGCCGCCGGCGAAAACTCCCGGCCGCCCGGTCATCATGTCCGGGCCGACAACCACCGTGCCGTCGGCCTCGTGGACGATCTCGGGGATCTTGCGCAGGAACCCGCTATCGGCGTCCTGGCCGAGGGCGAGCACAACGGCGTCGGCCTTCAGCGTTTCGAATTGTCCGGTCAGCTGCGCCCGGCCGTTCTCGTCGATCCGCATCATCTCGACGGTAAGATCGCCGCCATCGATCGCCTTGATCGAAGTCAGCCACTTGATCTTGACGCCTTCTGCCAGCGCCTCGTCCGCTTCGAATTCGTGGGCGGGCATGTGTGCGCGGTCGCGCCGGTAGACGATCATCGTTTCTTCGGCCCCGAGGCGGCGCGCGGTACGTGCGGCGTCCATGGCAGTGTTACCGCCGCCATAGACGATGACGCGACGGCCGAGCAACGGGGCCTGCCCGGTTTCGACGTCGCGCAACAGCGACACAGCGTCGAGCACCTTGACCGCATCGCGGGCCGGGATGTCGACCCGCTTGGAGAGATGGGCACCGATGGCGATGAAGACCGCGTCGAACCGCCCCGCTTCCTGCTCGGCGAGCACATCATCGACCTTGTGATTGAGGACAATCCTGACGCCCATGCTCTCAATACGGCGGATCTCCTTCATGAGATCCTCGCGCGGCAGGCGATAGGCGGGAATGCCGAAATGCAGCATGCCGCCGGGCAGCGGTCCGGCCTCGTGAATCTCAACGTGATGACCGAGTCGGGTCAGGTGATAGGCGGCGGAGAGGCCGCTCGGACCGGCTCCGACGATTAGCACGCGCTTGCCGGTAGCTGGCGCGCTGGTGGGCATCGGCCAGTCTTCCCCGGCTGCGAGATCGCCTAGGAACCGCTCGACCGCATGGATCCCGACGGCGCTGTCGAGTTCCTTGCGATTGCAGCTCGTCTCGCACGGGTGGTAGCAAACCCGCCCGTGAACCGCCGGCATCGGGTTATCACGGATGAGTGCTTCCCAAGCCTCGCGGAACTTGCCCGCTTGCGCGAGCCCGAGCCACGCCTGGATGTTCTCGCCGGCCGGGCAGGCCACGTTGCACGGCGGCAGAAGATCGACATAGACTGGCCGGTGGCTGCGCACCGGTCCCGCCCCCAGGTGACGGGTGAGATCGACGCTTGGCGTCATGTCGCGGGGGGCGGTCATTCCGTTCCTCCAAGGGATATGGTCACGCTGAACCAGAGACCCGTCCGCTCGATCACGTATTGTTCAGCGTCTCGCGCTTGCATCACATAGATGTACGCGAAGGAAGGCGCTGCCGTCTTCTGTCTGGATCGCATCGCTGCGCGCCGTCACGCCGCCCAATTGAACGCGTGCTGCGCAGCCTGATTGGCGCGATCGAACGCAGCGCGCGTTGCCGCCAGTGCCGCCTTGTAAGCGGACCAGGACTCGGTCCCGGCGCGGCTTGAGGTATCGAGCTTGGCCTTCGCCGCGTCCGCATCCGCCGTCATGTCTTGCACTCCCAAAATCGTTCCAAGCGACGCGCAGGGAACTCCGTGCAGTCGACCCCGACTCCGGCGTCCGAACATTGATATGCGTCAACGATTGTCGATCGGGAGCCGAACGATCCGTTCACCCGGCCGGCGTGCTACGCTCGCGGTAGAACCATGCTTTCGCGCCTTCCGTCGCCGCGATGTAGCCGATCACGATTGCAAAGATGGCGGCGATCTCCGACCCGGATAGCGGCGCGAACCCAAACACCGACGAAAGCGGTCCAAGGAAAGGCGTAGCGAGAGCCGCGGCGCACATCACGGCGGTGATGCACAACAGCAAGCGGCTGGGTCGACTGCGAAATGCGGGCTGTCAAGCAGCAGCGTGAAGCCGCTTTGCGGCAACCTCCGAGGAGAGGCCGCGCGGGCCCGAACCGAGAGCAGCGCTACACCAACACGCTGCTCCGCCGGGCGGGGGTTGAGGTGAACACCATCCGAACTCGGCCGGCTCGACGTCCTTGGCGCCGAGAGCGAAGGGATGATCGGCTATCTGATCGAGCAGGAACTCGACAACCTCCTGCCCCCAGCGTACTGCTGGCGACGCTTCTGACCCAGATACGCGTCGACCCGTTCGACCCGGGTTTCCGCCATCCGACCAAGCCGATCGGCCCGGTCTATGACGAGGTGACCGCGCGGCGGATCGAAGCGGAACGCGGCTGGCAATTCGTTCGTCACGGCGACAAATGGCGGCGGGTCGTCGCCTCACCGAAGCCGCTCAAAATCCTCGAAGCCCGCGTCGTCTCGATGCTGGTCGAGCGCGGCGTCGTCGTGATCTGCGCCGGCGGCGGGGGCATCCCGGTCGTTGCGCGCGAGGACGGCAGCCTCGTCGGGATCGAAGCGGTCATCGACAAGGACTTGGCGAGTGCCCTTCTTGCCCGCCAGCTCGGTGCCGACATGCTTCTGCTGCTAACGGACGTCGATGCCGTCTATCTCGATTTCGGCACTCCACAGGCGCGGCGAATAAAGCGCGCCGGTGCGGCGGCGCTGACGGCCGATCAATTCGCGTCCGGCTCGATTGGCCCGAAGGTCGAGGCGGCGACGAGCTTCGCCGCCGCGACCGGCCACCCGGCCGCGATCGGCCGTCTCGAGGACGCCGTTACGATCCTCTCCCGCGCACGCGCGCTACGCCTCGGTTTCGTGGGTGGGCAAATTTCTCCGGGGAGGCGACTCGTGACCTACGCGACCTTGATGGTGCATCTTGAACTCGGGCATTCAAATGCGGGTCTGCTGCAGATTGCGGGAGATCTCGCGGAGCGCTTCGATAGCGGCGTGATTGGGATCGCGGCGCGCCAGCCCATGCAGATCATCTACGGTGAAGTCTATATTCCCAGTGACCTCATCGAGTTGGACCGCGAGGAAATCGCAAAGCAAATCAAGGACGCCGAGGCGGAATTCCGGAGCGCACTTCAGACGCGTGTAGCAACCCTCGAGTGGCGCTCGATGGTGACGTTTGGGGCGCTCTCCGATTACATCGCGGACGAAGCGCGTAGCGCGGACGTCGTCATTACAAGCGTCACTTCCGGCGCGGTGGATGATGCGTCGCGGCGCGTGAATCTAGGCGACCTGGTCATGCAGGTGGGAAGACCCGTCCTGATCGTCCCGGCCGCCGCAAACCACCTGAAACTGGACCGTGTGGTTGTCGGCTGGAAGGATACGCGCGAAACACGCCGCGCGGCTTTCGACGCTTTGCCACTGCTGAAAAAAGCCACTCACATAGCGGTTGTCGAGATTGCCGCCGAGGGGGAACTTGCTGCGGCCGGGGCTCGTCTTGAGGGTGTGCTCGGCTGGCTCAAGCGGCATGGCATTGTGGCGACGTCCCTTGCGTCGCCTTCAACCGGCGACGACGCAGCCCAGCTAAACGCCATTGCTGCGGAACAGCGTGCCGACGTCATCGTCGCTGGCGCCTATGGGCACAGCCGCCTACGCGAATGGGCGCTCGGCGGCGTCACCCGCGATGTTCTGCTGCGTGCGGAGGACCGTTGCTCCCTCGTGTCCCACTGACCGTAGGCCTCCCCGGGCCGTAATGGCCATTTCACCGGCCGGAAGGGGCTCCGGCTGTTTCTGTTCTTCCCGGTTTAAGAGCCGAGATGATCCAATTCACCTGCCCGATTCCTTGCGAGCACATTACGGTGGCCGGCTTGTTGGTCAGAGATCAAGCAGCTTGAAGCGCGCGACGGCCGAGATCAGCAGCAAAGCCATTCAAACGCGAGCCGCTGCGCAGTGTTAAGCTGCAAGGTGCGTGGTGTGACCGGTTGGCGCACTGACCCCTTCGTGAACATCCAGCCGCGAGGGTTGCGCTGCTGCGAGGATCGTCTTGGCACGGTCCACCTCCGCGGGCGCCCCGTTGACCATGACCAGAAAACTGTCGGTTCTGATCGCGGCTTCGTAATCGATGACACTGTTCTTGGGGATTCCGATGCTGAAGAGGGCAGCACCAAGGGCGCTCAAGCCCCCGCCCAAAGCGGCGCCTTCCACGGCACCCAGGACTATCGCGCCAAGATGGCCCAGCACAACGATCGGCCCAACGACGGGGACGGTCATGAATAAACCACCGACGAACAAGCCCCACAGGCCGCCCCAGAACGCACCGTACCTGCCCCAGAACATGACCCGGTCACCAGCGTTGTAGAAGCCGACCACCTTCTCCTCGGTGTGGCAACCCTTGCCAACAATATTGACCTTGGTGATATCAAAGCCGGCCTCGCTCAGCTTCTTCACAGCATCCTCCGCTTGATGATGACGTTCGAAAACCGCAACAGCGGCGTTGTGCTTGGTCATGTGTAGTCCTTTCATGAATGTTACTAACTGGCGAGCTCAATGCGGTTGGTCACCGAACACTCGCGGAGTGCGCAGCTGAGCAAATCGGTTGGCATAGTAGCTTGCAGCCTTGACAGGTTTTGCGTGCTGGACCTCCTCCGCGCTACGGCTTTCGGCCACCAGGTTGGCGGTTGCTTGCTCGATGCGGTTTTCAAGTTCGGCCATGACATGTCGTCGGTTGAGCCCGGGCGCGATTGCCGGAAGAAACTCGACAAGAATTCGGCCGGGTCGCTTCACGAAGGAACGACGGCCCCAGAACAGACCGGAGTTGAGTGCCACCGGTACGAGCGGCAGGCCTAGCTGCGTGTAAAGTGCTGCCACACCCGGATGATAAGGCTGGCGAGCGCCTACTGGCGTGCGGGTGCCCTCAGGAAAGATCGCGATGGGACGCCCCTCGGCCACCGCTGAGCGCGCCGCAGCGACCATTGGCCTCAAGGCCTTTGCCCCAGCCTCGCGGTCGATCACGATGGCCTTGCCTCTTTTCATATACCAGCCAAACACTGGGATCCTCGCGAGGCTCCGTTTCAGAACGATCGCCGGATTTTCGAGCAGGACCCAGAGCGCGATGGTATCCCAGGCTGACTGGTGCTTAAGGGCGACGACCACCGCGCCCTTGGGAAGGTTGTTCCCGCCTCGCACTTCATAGGAAAGTCCAACGACTAACCGCAGCAGCAAGAGGGACACGGTGGCCCATAACCTAGAAATCCAGATCGTTGCGCGCTGCGAAACCAATAGCGCCGGTAGCGACACGATGGAGATCAGCACTGTCCAAAGGTAGAATGTGACATCGAAGACGATAGAACGAATGATGGTCACTCTGGTCTCCACTCTTCACGGCAGCGTGGCGAACCAGGAGTCACGTCTCTAGACGTGACATCCCGGATCACGAGACCGCTCCCATTCGCCGATGTAGTTTCGTGTCAGCGACAGGGCGTCGACGCGCTTGGTCAATTGGATCTGGAAGTTTACCAGACTGCCGTGACGGAATGCCGCCTCGCAGCCGGCAAGATAGAACTCCCACATGCGACAGAACCGTTCGTCGTAGAGTTCCGCAACACGACCTCTGTTCGCGTTGAAGCGATGGCGCCACGCCTTTAGTGTTTCGGCATAGTGCAGCCGCAGCACCTCGACGTCCGTTACGTAGAGGCCGGCCTGCTCGATGGCCGGAAGGATCTCGGACAAGGCCGGAACGTATCCGCCTGGAAAGATGTATTTGTTAATCCATTGATTCGCGGCACCCGGACCATCGGCGCGTCCGATCGTATGGATCAATGCCACACCGTCATCATCCAAGAGGTCCCTGACCTTTTGGAAATATTCCCGATAATGGCCGACTCCCACGTGCTCGAACATGCCCACTGACACGATGCGGTCGTACCGGCTGTTTTCTTGGCGATAGTCTTTCAACAAGAATCTCACCTGGTCGCCTAGACCGATCTCGTTGGCACGTTTCTGGGCGTAGGAGTGTTGCTCCGTCGACAAGGTCACGCCTGTCACGTCGACCGCGGCAACATCGGCGAGGTAGCAGGCGAGCCCGCCCCACCCCGATCCGATATCGAGGACGCGTTGACCAGGACGCAACAGAAGTTTTGCGGCGAGGTGCCGCTTCTTCTGTTCTTGCGCGCGCTCCAATGTATCGTCAGGTGAGACGAAATAAGCGCAAGAGTACTGACGGTCTGCGTCGAGGAATAGCTCATAGAGTGTATCGGAGAGATCGTAATGATGCGCGACATTGGTTCGGGCAGTCGAAAGGGAATTGTGCTGCGCAACCCGTCGAACAAGGTGCTTGAAGGCCCCACGAACGCGCCTCAACCCTCGTCCATTGCTCCAGCCCAGATTCGCAAGGCAGAGATCGAGAAAACTGTAGATGTCGCCATCCTCAACGACCAGCGCACCATCCATGTAGGCCTCGCCTACGGCGAGGTCCGGATTCAAGAGCAGTCGCCAAATGACGGACGAGTCCACAATGCGGACAGCCACGGTCGAGGTACCACTGCCGATATGATGGGAACGGCCGTCTGGGGCAATAACGGTCAATGAGCCTTTGCGGAAGATCTGCCGAAACAGGCCGCACAGTAGGAGCATGCCCGCGTTCGTTCCAACATTCTTGAGCGAACGGCCTGGGCTCGTTCTACCGCTGCCATTCCCAATCAACCCGAGGCTTTCGGGGGTAATGAACGAAGAGTGGTCGGCTTGGATGCTTATTTTTAGCTCCGCGCAGGCGAAGAAGACGGTTGCTGTGGCCGCAGTCTTTGATACGGATCAAAACCTGTGACCGAATTATAGGCTCGATCCGGCGTGCAGCCTCGAACGCTCCCGAATGGCGAACGGACCAGCAAGAGTTCGCAAAAAGTTGGGATTCGCAACGCGGCTTAAGAAGGAACACAGGCCGAGCCCAAGTTAAGGACATCTACACTGGCAAATCCTTTGGAAAGCATTCGGCAGCAAGCCCAATTACATGCTCGCCGGACAGTTGCTTGATCCAAATCAATGCCACATCAACCCGGACGAGAAATAATAGAAGTCAAAAGGCGAGATCCTCCGCGAGATCCTCCGCGAGATCCTCCGCGAGATCCTCCGGGAGGCCCCAATGAACTTTTTTCACGTTCACGCTGAGAAAGAGCCGGGAGAAGCACGCGCCCGGCGGACGTGGTTCGTTATTGCGGGCAGCTTGCTTGAGGCGATGTCTCTAATCCCGGAGGACTTTTCCGTGACAGCGGTCGAGGTCCAGATGGGAACCGTCGCGGGACCTGGCCGGGTGATCGGATCGATGGGAGCAGCCACTGTCCACCAGGGCCGCGGCGTGTCGCTCGTTGACCGAGGGCCGGAGGCGCTTCTCTTGCGGTCGTGTACGACAAATGAAAGGGCCGGGCCATGAACTGGGTATACGCGAACTGGATCTGGATACTGATCGGCGTTGCCTTCGTCGCGATGCACATGTTCGGACATGGTGGCCACGGTGGCCATGGCGGTCGGGGCGAAAGTGACCCGAGTGGGGGGCGTCGGCCTTCCGATAAACGCGAGGAGGACAGACCGGCAGGCCACCAGCACTAGCTGGCCCATGGTCCGGAACGCTGTCGGCTCGTGGCCAAAGAAGCTCGCCTGAATGTGCAATTGAATGGAGGATGCGATGTTGAACACGAGACTGGTCACTTGGGCACTTGGAATTTGGGCGGCCGTCACCTTCGTGCTTTGCGTGATCTATGGCTTAGTGGCGCCGCAGAGCCTGCACATGAGCACGTTTCTCGAATTGGTGCTGCCCGCGTTTAAATGGCTCACGTGGTGGGGGTTTCTGCTCGGTCTCGTGGAAAGCTTCCTGTACGGCGCCTATGCCGGCTTGGTTTATTGTCCGATCTACAACTGGCTGCATCGGCGCTGGGGCCGCG
This sequence comes from uncultured Propylenella sp., assembly GCA_964440525.1. Lineage (GTDB taxonomy): Bacteria > Pseudomonadota > Alphaproteobacteria > Rhizobiales > Afifellaceae > DASWJZ01. The sequence continues at coordinate 12,920 of CAYTTC010000059.1, forward strand.
TTTGAACGACCAAAACAACGGAACGCAAAGCACGATCCAACCCTTCAGTTGGCATCATCATTGCGCAATTAATCCGGAACAATGGGTGATAGGAATATGAAAAATCTGGGAACGATGGAGCGAGTCCTACGCGTCGCGCTGGGCGGAAGCCTAGCCATCTGGGGGTTGGTGCTGGTCTTCGGCGCTGGCGATTTAATTTGGCGACTGGTGTATGTCGCGCTGATTGCGCTGGGTGTAGATTTTGTTGTCACCGGCATTCGCGGGTATTGCCCTCTGTATAACCGGCTTGGCTGGAACACCACGCAGCCAGAAGCCCACGGTTAGGACCGTCACCACCATGCAACACGAACCGGGCGATGGAAAAGCCCGCAGCTGGAAGATGTGGCTTTGGATGGCTGCGTGCTGCGTGCCAATGATCGCGATCGTCGTTCTGATTGCGCTCGGATACTGGGGCTCCCAATAAAAGCGGCAGACCGCCCGTGCCACCGATTTTTCGGCCCTCAGCCGAGCCAGCGTCTTTGACCCGCAAAGGCCGGGCAGGACCGGTCTTTGTCGTCCAGACGTGATTACATCTTCGATAGCGAGTCAGTCTTTCCAAAATGGCTTGGCGCTCAAAACCCGTTGATGCGCCTCTGCGGCTGAGCTGAGCAGCTTGACGATGCGCTTGTCATCCTCGTCAAGATAAATTGCCGCGGGATCTACCGTACCAGATCCGTTAGCCGGCGCCCCTTCGGAACGTGCCAGACCAGCTACGATCTTGTGCCCGGTCTGGATATCATTGAGGTCCCCAAGGCAAACTTGCAAGTCTTTGAGGGCGTCGGTGAATGCCTTGTATCGCTTACGGTGCTTTCGATCGGTTAAGATAGGCGAGGCTCCGCTCGGCTCGGACTCGCGCGTCGTTCAACGTTAATGAGTGCAAATCGCGGTTCTTCCCGCCAGTCGGCAGGGTGGTGTTGGCGAGATAGACGTCGAGATTGCGAGCCTCTCCGAGCTGGCGGGATACATCACGCAGCCGGCGTTTGAGCCGCATGTATTTTTTGTCGGTCACAACAACCTCGAACAAGGAGAGCGCCGAGCGAAGCCGCCGCAAGGCGACGCGCGCCTGGTGCAGCGGCTCCGCCAACCGGCCTGCGATTAGTAGGGGCTCGTTGAGACGGAAATGCCTAATACAAGCGAGCGCAATGGTTCGGAAAACGCCATCCTACATTGCCTCAGGTCGCATGCTTTGGGCAAGCAACGATCAAGGCGGCGAACCGGACGTTGTCATGGCGTGCTGCGGCGACGTACCCACTATGGAAACCTTGGCGGCGGTCGAGTTGTTGTGGAAGCAGTTCCCCGAATTGAAGGTCCGTGTGATCAACGTGGTTGACTTGATGAAGCTCCAGCCGGAGAGCGAACACCCGCACGGTTTGAGTGACAGGGATTTCGATGCGCTCTTCACGTCAGACAAGCCCGTCATTTTTGCCTACCATGGTTATCCCACATTGGTTCACAAGCTCACGTATAACCGCACCAACCACCAGAACATTCATGTTCACGGCTATAACGAAGAAGGTACGATCACTACCCCGTTCGACCTGGTAGTGATGAACGAACTCGACCGCTTTCACCTTTTGGCCGCCGTTGTTAATCAAGTGCCCAGACTCCGCCCACACGTGGCCGAGGTAAATGAGGCTGTTAGCGAAAAGATGATCGAACACAAACGCTACATTCACGAGCACGGCGCAGACATGCCGAAAATCCGAAATTGGCAGTGGAGCGCAAAGACCTAAATCGTGGCGAAGCTCTCCAGACAATATCTCGTACGTCACGGAGAGACGGCTTGGTCGCTGTCTGGCCAGCATACAGGTCGGACCGACATTCCGCTGACAGAACAAGGCGAACAGGACGCCCGCAAGCTGGCAAATCGACTGCGCGCTGTAAGCTTCAGCCGCGTGTTCTCGAGTCCGCTTCAGCGCGCCTTGCGAACGTGCGAGTTGGCCGGGCTGAATAAGGTTGCCGAAATCGAACCGGACCTGACGGAGTGGGACTACGGCGATTACGAGGGACTGCGTCCGCTGGAAATTCGGGAGGCACGGCCGGACTGGAATATCTTTCGAGACGGATGTCCGCGCGGTGAATCCCCCGACCAAATTGCCGAACGCGCGGATCGACTGATTGCTCGGCTTCGGGCGCTGGAGGATAATATTGCGACCTTCTCGCATGGCCACTTCGGGCGCGTCTTGGCCGCGCGTTGGATTGGATTGTCGGTAAGGCAAGCACAGCCTTTTCTTCTCAGTACGGCGTCGATCAGCATTCTAGGCTACGAGCACAATCTTCCCGACCACCATTCAGCCATCGTGCTTTGGAACGCGGTGTCAGGCGAAATAAGCTAAACGCGGTTCCACGGCTCGGAACCTAATGGCGCGCTAGACGTTAGATACTGTCCCGACGTGCCTCACCACCATCCCTGCGTCGTCTGTCGCCCAAAAAATGAACTTGGTCAGTGCGGCACGTTGCCAGCACTTATCACCGTTTACGCTGGCAGCGTTTCGACGCTTGCGTAGGCGAAGATGAGCGGCGTGAAGAGCGACCCATATGACATCGTGGGCGCAATCGAACTGTCGCGTGCAACTGTGCGAAAAATGCATCAGAATCTTTGGTGGGCGGTCGGATACAACGTGATCGCGTTCCCCCTCGCTGCTGGCGTTTTATACCCGTTTGTATTGAGTCCGGAGGTCGCAGCGCTGTCAATGTCGGGCAGTACCCTCATAGTCGCCATCAACGCCCTGATGCTGAAGCGCACAAAGCTGGCGGGCATCCGTCGTCAGAGCACGGCAGAGCCTTCCTCCCCGGTGGCGGCGACATCTTGACTGGCCACGCCGCCGCCACAGGCGTACCGCGAAGCACAATGGCCGTGCTGATGCTGTCGGTTTTCACGGTGTCGATGGGTTACGGCGTATTGCTGCCGCTGCTTCCATATCTGATCGAGCGGTTGCTCGGCACAGGTGGCGATGCGGCACAAGTTTCCCGCGCAACTGGTCTCCTCACCGGTCTTTACACCCTGTCGCTGTTTCTCTTCGCGCCCGCATGGGGAAGCTTGTCTGACCGGTTTGGACGCCGCCCCATTCTTCTGATCGGGCTGACCGGATTCAGCGCGAGCATGTTGACCTTCGCCTTCATCGAGAACCTGCCAGCGGTTTACGCCGAGCGCTTTTTGAGCGGTATGTTCGCCGCAGCGGTCACGCCGGTAGCGCTGGCCGCGATCGGGGATCTCGCGGTAACCGAGGAAGGACGGGCGCGCCGGCTCACCTTTGTCAGTCTTGCCGGGATCAGCGGGTTCTTGCTTGGACCCATGCTGGGCGTCTTCATCGCCCGGGGCGCAGCCAACACGCTCCCAATAGTCAGCGCAGCGGGGTCACTGACTCTCCCGCTGGCGGGCACCGCCGTCCTGGCTCTTCTGGCAGCTGTCGGCGTCGGGATGACGGTCTCGGGAGGGAAGCAGTACGACGCTTCCGCAAAGCGCGACCTAGCCGCGTCCGAGAGTGTCCCTTGGCTCGTCCCCAGACTGCTCTTTCTGGCGTTCATAGTCTCTGCCGGGGTGGGCGTATTCGAAGTTGGATTGGCACTCCGGGGCAAGCAGGAACTCGGGCTGACGCAATACCAGATCGCGCTGATGTTCACTGAATGTAGCCTGGTGATGTTCGTCGTCCAGTCCATCGTCTTTTCCCCTTGGGTCAAGCCCGCAACAACGCGCTGGTTCATTGCACCAGCCCTCGCCGTGCTGGCAGCGGGATTGTTTCTTGTGCCTCGCGCTACCGACTTCACGCTGATGCTCGTGGTGATCGGAGCGGTGGCGGCGAGCGCCGGTATCCTCTCGCCGATCCTGACCTACTGGATATCAAGCAAGGCCGGCAAGGCTCAGGGAGCCGAACTCGGCAAGCAAACGGCCGCAGCAAGCCTCGGCATTGCCGTCGGTTCGGCAGCCGGAGGCCTCTTGTTCGATGTGGCGGCGATACCGGGCGCTTCGTTCCTGCTCATGGCCGTGCTGATCGTTTTGAGTATCCTGGTGAGCCTGCGACTCCCAAACCTGCTCGTGGCCAGGAAACAAAACGAAGAAACCATTCACAACGGTGGCCGCCTTATGTCGACGCACCGGATGCAGCCGCGACAGGTAGACCCGCGCCCGGACCTTCGCCAATAGCTGGTTGAGATGCCATGGTGACCCGTTCGAGATATTTCGGCGATCAGCTCTACCACTTTCAGACGCTGCGGGCGTTAAACGACATTTCCTATGGCGGAGCAGATACCTCAGAGGTCCTGGAGACAATCAAGCACATCAAGGTGGGAAATGCCGACAGCTGGTACGCGGCGTGGGAGCACACTGGTGACCGAGTTTCCGAGCTCGCCCGTCGCACAAAAGACCCGATCAGCCGGGGCCGCGCCCTTCTTCGAGCGCACAACTACTACCGGACCGCGGAGTTTCTCCTGGCGCCTCACGATCCGCGGCGGCTCGTCTCGTGGAAGAAGAATATCGAAACATTCTACAAGGGCCTCAATACGTTGGGTGTGAGGTACGAGCGGATCAGCGCGCCCTATGGCGCGCACCATCTCAACGCTCTCTACTTCCCTGGCCCGCAAGGGTCAGAGAAGCGGCCGCTAATCGTGATCTGCGGCGGTTTTGATTCAACGCTGGAGGAGCTCTACTTCGTTCTGGTCGCTGCTGGACTGGAACGCGGCTACTCGGTTCTCGCCTACGAAGGACCGGGACAGGGATCGATCATTCGCGAACAAGGTCTCTGTTTCACTCATGAATGGGAAAAGCCGACAGCAGTCGTTCTGGACGAATATCTACGGACACATCCACCCCCAACGAAGATCGTTCTCGTCGGAATGAGTATGGGTGGATTTCTCGCGCCGCGAGCGGCCGCTTTCGACGAGCGCATCGACGGCGTTGTTGCGTTCGACGTTTTCTTTGATTTCGGCGCTATCTCTTCGCGTTCCGTGCCACCCATAGCCTTCTGGCTCGGTCGTCACGGGCTCGGCTTGTTGTTGAACACCATTATAAGAATCAAGGCTGCCCTTTCTCCGAGCCTAAAATGGGCGCTGCAGAATAGCATGTGGGTGATGGGTACGCGCGGTCTGCTTGAGACTGCTGAAGCCCTTCGCGCCTATACGCTTCAGCACGTGGCGCAGCGCATAAAGGGTGATGTGCTTATCCTCGCCGGCAAGGACGACCACTTTGTGCCGGCCGAGCAGGTCAAACAATTTGAAAGCAGTCTGACCCAGGCCCGCAGCGTTACCTCTGTCATCTACGACCGCGAGTCCGGCGGAGCCGAACATTGTCAGCTCGGCGCTGTCACGCTCTGGCATGCGACTTTCTTCGATTGGTTGGCTCAAAGATTCCCGCAACCCACGTGAGCAAGGCCTGCTCTCCTTGGAGAATCGATCATGAAGCCTGAAAGCAACCCTTGGACGCTCTCATCGATCGTTCTGGCCCTGGCAGGAGTCGCACTGGTCGGCGCGGGGCTGTATTTCATCTTGCTGCGTCCGCCGTTGCTACCCGAGGATGTGCGCTACATGGCGCTGACAGCGGCGCAACTCGATGCGGTCAAGCCGCAACTCGAGTCATGGCTTTTCTACGTATTCAAGGTGATGGGCGGCTACGTGCTCGCGACCGGAGTGCTGACGATCACGCTTGCTGCCACCTCGTTCCGCGCGCATCACCAGGGTGCGGCCATCGGCGCTCTGATCGGCGGAGTCGCGTCGATAGGCTGGATGGCCGCCGTGAACTTTGTAATCAACTCAGACTTCAAATGGGTCCTGCTAGTCATGGCCGTGTTATGGGCGTGCAGTCTGGTCCTGTTCTGGATCGAGAGGAGTTCCTCGCGCGCCTGACTTCGCAAGGGCCATGTCATTCCCGCCATTGTCGCCATCGATCTCGGCGCTCCGCCTCGATGCAGTGAATAGGTCCCAAACAGCGATGAACATGGCTGCGATCACCGGACCGATGACAAATCCGCTAATTCCGAAAGTCGCAATTCCGCCCAGCGTCGAGATAAGCACAACGTAGTCCGGCATCTTGGTGTCTTTGCCCACCAGGATCGGGCGCAAGAAGTTATCTACGAGGCCGATGACGAGCGCGCCGTACGCAACCAAAACCACGCTTTGCCAGATGGCACCGGTCGCAAGAAGATAGATGGCTACGGGAATCCAGATCAGGCCTGCGCCTACGGCGGGCAGCAACGAAAAGAAGGCCATCACCACCGCCCACAAAAGCGGGGCATTAATTCCGAGGGCCCAGAATATCAGGCCACCGAGCGTTCCTTGCAGGAGGGCGACAAGCATGTCGCCCTTGACCGTGGCGCGAATGACGGTCGTGAATTTCTGAATGAGAGCCTGCCGCTGATTGGCCCGCAGCGGAATTGCATTTCTAACACGTTTAGAAAGAACGTCTCCGTCGCGGAGCAGGAAGAACAACAAGTACAACATGACGAACAGGTTCACGATGAACTCGAACGTGGTCTGACCAACGTTAAGGGCCTGTTTGGCCAGGAATTGGCTGCCCTTCATGAGGCCGCTGGATAGCTGCTCCTGCACCCCGCTGACACTCGCCAGGCCGAAGTGATCCAGCAGATTGGTCGCCCATGCAGGCAACACGTCAAAAAGCTGCTGAAGAATCCTGACGAGGTCCAGCTCTCCCGACTGGACCCTTCCGTAAAGGCGGGTCGCTTCTTGCGTCAACAACGCTCCAATCAGCATCAGTGGGAGAATCACTATCGCTACGATGATCATGACGGTAGAGAAGGCAGCAAGGTTGCACCGCTGCCTCATTGACTTCAAAAGTCGGCGATATAGGGGAGCAAATAATATTGCCGCGACCGTTCCCCACAGAATGGCGCCAGAAAATGGCCAGACGATCCACGCGAAGGCCAGCGACACCGCAGTGATCAAAAGCAAAAAGGATTTTTCTTCAAGGGCGCGCATATGGATGTCCCATCGGGTGCAGCCGGAGAACCTTCAGGATCCTCCTGGGCTGGACGAGCCTGCCGCAATCTCTCAAAAGAGGTAATGTCTGTTTGCCTAAACGCCCTCCCTGCACGATCAGACGTAAAGGCGATGTTCAATCTGCTCAGGTCAAAATTAAGAATTAAATCGAGGAGGCTCGGCGTTGTCTTAATTGGCCGGGCTCGCTTGCAGGACGGGCAAAGGAATTTCGAGTTCGTACACGACCCCCGCCGGCTCATATCTCAGTCGAATCTCACCATGAAGCTGATCGGCAAGACGACCAATGAGGCGCGTCCCAAAACTATGTCGCATTGGCTCCTGGACCGCGGGGCCGCCTTTCTCAGTCCACGTCAACTTGAACAGCTGCGCCTTTTCATCAACGGTAGGGGTGATTTCCACACGCCCCCCGGCATTGGACAACGCGCCGTACTTGACGGCATTCGTGCATAGTTCGTTGAGAAACATGGTGAGGGGCAGTATCGCCCCTGGACCGATCTCGATAGGGGGATCTTGAACGACAAACCGCCGAGCGTCATGGTTCTCGAACGGTTCGATGGCAGCGCGAATGACATCGGTCAACTTCGCGCGCGTCCAAGTTACTTCAAGCAACAGATCATGCGCCCTGCCCAAGGCAAATAATCGGCTTTCGACGGCCACTCGGCCTTGCTCCAAGTTGAGCTATGCCGGATTTTGGGTGACGAGGTCGATCAGGCGGCGTTGTGAGCCGGCATCTCGATGACCTCGACGCCGTTCTGGAATTTGACGCCTCGCACGACTTTCGGCAACTGGTTTTCGCCCTTCAGGCGGCGCCATGTTTTCGCGGCCGCGAAGACGAGGCTATTTCGCCTATGCCGCCAACTATTCAGGGGCCTATGGCGCTGTTTCGCTCG
>CAYTTC010000060.1:0-20767 GCA_964440525.1 uncultured Propylenella sp.
GCTGCCCCGCCTCGCGTCGCACCTGCGGCTTCACCACAATGCCAGGCGCGCTAGCGGCCTGCTGGAGGCTCTGTTCGCAACCCTGAAAGGCGCTGCGGAAAGCATCCGCTGCGCTACGCTGCTGCGCCTCCACGCCGGCGGCGGCTCCTGCCGGCACGATGAAGATGATCTGCTGAATCCGATACTCCAACGCCGTCTGTGCTTCGGCGGTCGGCTCCTGCTCCGTGAGCGCCGCGGCGACATCCTGATCCGTTACATTGATGGTTGCGCGGAAGCGGGCGCGCACGATCTGCGTCCAGGCCAGGTTGGCGCGCAGGAAGTCCTTGAAGGTCCGCGGATCGATCCCAGCCTGGCGCAGGGCCTGGGTGAACCGATCGGCCGTCAGCTTGGCACCGCGTGCGCGATTGGCGAACTCCTGCTCGACCTCTTCGTCGCCGATGTTGACGTTCCTGAGCTTCGCCTCCTGCAGCATGAGACGCTCTTCGATGAGCTGCTCGATCGCCTGTTTCTCGCCCTGCTGGCCGCGGCTGAAAACGTTCATCATCTTGGCGCGCTGCTGAATATCGTAGCTGGTGATCGGCTCGTCATTGACCAGGACGCGTATGGCGCTTTGGGCGAGGGCAGGCGCGGCGGCGAGCCACAGCAACGCCGCAACGAGGAGTGCCGCGGAGGCGAATTTGGCCGCGCGGGTCGCGAACGAGGAATTCGAGGACATCATCCGAAGCTTTCGTGCGCCGTGCTGAGTTCAGCCGGCAGTCTACCGGTCAATCTGTCGAAATTCCGGCTTTTCCGCTGGCAGCCTCATTGGACGGAGTCGGTTCTGGCATAATCGTTGTTAAGTTGCGATTTGAACTCGCTGTCGGCGAGCGTCCGGAGGCTCACGCGGAGAAAGAAAAGTCGTTCGGAAGCGAGGTCCGAATAGGGGTCGGTCGTTTCCGAATAGGTGCCGGAGATCGCGAAGCACTGACCCGCGTAAGCGAGCCCGAGGCTCTGCGCGACGCGGCTGTCGTTGTGAAGGTCGAAGGTCAACGATCCCAGCACCGACCAATTGTCCACGAACTCGACGGAGGCGGCGGCGGTCAATTCCTCGCGCAGGCCGAAAATACCCGAGGCTGGGCTTTCACGAATATAGGCATAGTCGAGGGAAGCGGTGCTCGCTCCGTAGGTGCCGATGGCGCTCAATTCGCCGCGATTGAGGGTTAGGTCGTCGTCGTCGAGGCGCGCGCGCGCCGTAATGCCGATTCCCGCCCCCGTATTGACTGTGACGCGGGTCAGATAATCTGAGCTGTCGGTCTCCAGACCAGAGCCCACGCCGGTCAACGCGTGATCCTGCAAGGCAAAGGAATTTTCGCCGGCGAGCTGGAACGAGCGGCCGACGAGAGCGTCGATCGTGGCGCCGCCACCGAAGAGACCCTGATAGAGGAAGCCCAGATTGGCGCGAGTGCCGCCCTCCTGACGATCGTAGCCCGCAAACTTGTCCCATTGGAAAAGGCTCGTGTCGTCGAACACGAGGCTCTGCGAATCTTCGTTGGGCAAGGCGCCGGGATGCCACTCACTCGGCCGGGCAATGAGCTGAACTTTGGGTCCAAAGGTGTGAACCGAGGAGCCGAGCGCGGCGAGAATCGGCCATTCGTATTCGACGCCGACGGCCGGCATGACGCGGCCGGTAACATCATCGGCCCCTATGCCCGCGCCCGGATCGTCCGCGGCGATCCAATTCGCGTCTGCCTGCACGTAGGTGAAAGGCGTGACCAGCTGGCCGCCGGGGACAATCAGCCGCCGCTTCCAGCTCGCGCGGCTTGTGGCGCGCGTGAAAGTACCGGCAACGCCGGCATAATACGTGCCAAACGGAGCGGGCGGATGGCGAATGTCGCTCGCGTCGCGCGTCACGCTCGCAAGGTTCGTGTCGAACCGCATCTCGCCGCCGAGCACCGCGTGGTCGACGATGAAATTGTGGTCGAGGACCGGGTGCACGAATGCCTGTTCGGCCTGATCGTTGTGCACGTAGATATCGGTCGTGGCCGGGTCACCGTCGTCGGGCAGGTCTTCCTCGGTATCTTCGCGCTGGACGCGGAAATAGTGGCCGCTGAGATCGAAGTAGTTTCTTTCGCTCATCCCGGTCAGGTAGACGGTGGAGGGCAGATCCTTGGCCGTCGCGTCGGGAATTTGATAGTCGCGGTTGAAGGTTCGGTCGGTAGCGGTGTCGACTTCCCAACCAAATACCCAGTTGGCATTGATGTCGAAGGCGCCAACTGTGCGTACAGCGCCACGGAAATCGCGATCGCCGCTGAGCGGGACGCCGCTGTCGGTGAATGCATCCTTGTCCTGTTGAAATATGCCGGCAGCGCGAATTCTGTAGGATCCGTTGAGCAAACGCTGACGCCATTGCGCTTGCATGAGAAGCCCCTGGCGGCTCAGCAGCGTCGGCGAAAAGGTGACATCGTAGCTCGGCGCCAGATTCCAGTAGAACGGCACCGTGAGGCCGAAGCCGATCGCGTCGCTCTGCAACGCGGATGGCGTGAGGAAGCCGGTCTTGCGGCGAACGGTGGGATCGGGGTGGAAAAAGACCGGCGTGTAAGCAACCGGTATGCCGAAGAATTCGAGACGAGCATTCTCATAGTAAACGGTCTGCTCGGCCCGGTTGTGTATGATGCGCGCCGCCTTGATTTGCCAGAGCGGCGGCCGTTCCGGATGTTCGAGACACGGTTCGCAGGCCGTGTAGACGCCCCTGCGGAATATGGTCAGGTTGTCGTCGCGCCGCTCCGCGGTCTGCGCGGTAAACCGCGCACGGTCGATGGTGACCACGTTCAGGCTGCCGACGAAGGCATCGCGGAAGTCGTCGGTTATGTCGAGCCGGTCGGTGGTTACCAGATTGCCGCCTGGCTCCAGCATGCGGACACCCCCGCTGGCGATGAGCCGCCCGGATTTCTGGTCGTAGGTCACCGCCTCCGCGTCGAGCACGTATCCGTCGTAGTAGATCTGCACGTTGCCGATTGCGGTGACCGTCTCGCGGTCGAAGTCGTAGATCAGCTGGTCGGCTTCGAGGAGCAGCTTCTTGCTGAGGAGACTGGGTGGGGAGGCGCCAGCCGGGGCGCCGAATGGATCGAGCGACTGCGCAAGCGCGGCCGGGACAGGCGCCGACAGCGCCAGCGAAACCATGCACGCCACGAAGGTCCGGCTGCCTTTGGCGAGGCCGAACGCGCGCTTCCGACGCGGACACGCAACAAAGAGACTCACCCGTCCTCCTGAAAAAGCAGGGCGGTGGCGCCGAAGGTCAGCGCGACAATCGGTGGCAACCACGCCGCCAGCACCGGATTGATGATGCCGTTACCTCCGAGATCGCGTGCGATTTCACTCAAAGCATAAAGCAGAAAGCCGATAGCCGCGCCAGTGAGGACGAGCCGCCAGGTCCCGCCGTAGCGGGTGAGGCGGAGGCTGACGGTCGCCGCGATCATCACCATGGCCAGGAAGAAGATGGGCCGGTTGATCAGCGCGTGAAATTCGACGCGGAAGCGGTCGGGGTCGAGACCCATGCGCCCCGCGGTTGCGATGAAGCCGGGAAGCGACCAAACCGATACGGCCTCCGGCTCAATGAAGCTGCGTCTTAGCTCGGCCGCGGTGAGATCGGTCGGCAGTTCGTAGCGACGAGCGCCGTGGGGCGCACGCGTCGCGGAAACTGTAACTGCATCGGTCAGGATCCACCGGCTCTGACCATATTCGGCGCTCGGCGCCGCAACCTTCTCACGAAACTTGCCTGCCTCGTCAAAGACGAAAGCCGTCACGCCAAAGAGCTTCAGACTGTCGACGTTGGCGGAGCCGGCATAAACGATGGAGGGTCCTGCGCTGCCTTCCTGTCGGAACCAGTGTCCGCTTCCCCAAGCGGCCTTTCCGGAAAGCTCAGCCTCGATATTTGCCGCGCGTTCCTGCAGATCGACGGCGAGTGGATTGAGGATCGCTGTGGCGAGCGCCCCGAAAACAAGGGCAACCGCGAACGGCGCCCGGAGAAAGCCCCAGACGGAGACCCCGCTTGCGCGCGCGACGACGAGCTCGAGCTTGCGCGACAGGCTGAGGAGACTGAGGAGCGCGCCGAAGAGAAAGGCGAACGGAAGCGCGGTATCGAGCAGGATGGGCACGTGCATGAAGGCCAAACGAAGCCCGAGCAGTGCCGTGAAACCTTGATCGTCGCTGCGGCGGCGCAGCACCTCGACATAGTCGGCGAGAAAAATCACGAGGCCGACGGCGAAGATGATCAGCATCAGCGTGGCCGTGAACCGCCGCGCGATGTAGAAGCTGAGCAGGCGGGGCGTCATGGAGTATCGCCGTCCACTACGCTCGTCGGCGTGAGGTATCGCCCTGCTGCTCGCCGACCGAACCGGGCGAACCCGTCCCACATCGCCGCCACGATGGAGGGGGCCCGCAGGCGCCTTCCGCGCGTGGTGGCATAGACGCCGAAAATGATGCCGGTGAGCGGGACGGCATACATGAAGGGAACGGCTTCGCTCAGATTGCGGCCAAGTGCCGTCGCTGCAAAGCCAGCGGCACGGAGCGCAAGGCAGAGTGCCACGACGGCGGCCATGGCGGCGCCACGGTTCTGGCGGTTGCTGTGCGGCTGCCCGAGGAAGGCAAGCGCGATAAGGCCGAAGGCGAGCGTGAAAAGCGGTGCGGTGGTGCGCTCGTGAATCTCCGCCTGTACGCGTTGCGGGAAGGTCTGTGAGTAGGTGTCGGCGGCCTCGGGATCGAGCAGGAACAGCGTTGAACGCTCCATGGCCTCGTAGACCGGGGCGGCATTCGGCGTGCCGAGCTGGCTGAGATCCAGGGCATAGGTCTCGAAGCTCACGACGTTGCTCTCGCCGCCGACGTGATCGCTGCGAATGAGATCGCCATTTTGTAGAACGATGAACGATCCGCCGGCATGCTGCAGAAGCGCCCCGTGCGCCGCGGCAAAGGTCACGGATTCGCGCGGATCGCGCTCGTCGTTCACGAAAATGTCGCGAAAGCTGCCGTCGGGCGCCTTGGCGCGAAAATGCATCGTCAAGCCTTCGTCCACCGCGCGAAACCCGCCACCCTGCACGAGCGTTGCGATCACATCAGCGCGCACATGCCCAAGGAGCGTCCGAAAACTGGCAAGACTCGCGGGCGCCAGCACGTGATGGGAAACGGCAACGGCGAGCATCACGATCACGCCGAGCAGGATTATCGGCCGGTTGACCGCCTTAGGCGACGCGCCAGCCGCCGGAATGACGGGAAGCTCACCATCGTTGCCGAGGTTGTTCAGGGTCACGATCGTCGCGACCAGAAAGGCAATTGGCGCGACCACCTGCACCAGCGCCGGAAGGGCAAACACCGTCATCAGCAGGAACACCGAAATCGCCTGGCCCTTGGCGGTGACGACGTCGAGCTCGCGCAGAACCTGCGTCACCCAGAGAGCGCCGATCAGTGCGCCAAGGGTGAGCAGGAAGACCTGCGTTGTGCGCCGGAAAACGTAGCGCTCGATAAGTGGCATTCCATCGATCCTGGTTGATCGGCTCTGGCGCTGTTAGCTCGCGACGGCATTCATAGCAGAACCAAGCATAAGGCAGCACGATGGCCGGCCGAATCCAGCTGTGCGCTGCGGTGGCTGACTGTCGCGACTCGCTACGGAACCGGCGGTCGACCACGCATCCGTAATAGCCGGCGCAAAGCTTCTCCCGCCCGCGCAGCGCCCACCTCGACCGCTTGGTCGAACGCAGGCGGCAGTCCCTTCAGCATCACTCGGTGCAGCGCAATCATGACGCCGAGCGTCAGCAGCCAGGCGATCAGCACGTCACTCAGGAAATGCCCCCCCGCCGCGATGCGGGTGAAGGACACCGCCGCGGCGAAAGCGACGGTGGCGACCACAACGGCGGGCCTCCAATCCTTGCGGACCAGAAAGACGAGCGCAATGAGGCAGAATGCCGAAGCCGCCTCGCCGGAAACGAAGGAGCAGTTGCGCTCGCACTGGTCTGATATCCACCAGACCGGCGAGAATGTCGCCTCGCCGCCGAATTCGATGATCTGGCGCGGCCGCGCACGCCCCCAGTATTCCTTCAGGGTGCCGTTCACGATGAGCCCTGGTCCAAGCGCAAAGGTCGCCAGCACGAACAGGCTTGCGCGCGGCGGCACCCGGAGGCGGCTTTGCGGAAACAGGATTTTGGTCACAAGCGGTGCGACGACGGCGATCGCGAATGCCCATTCGGCGATGCGGCCGGTCTCACGCACGATCCCTATGATGGCGCTGCGCGCATCGAGGAACCCGGTCGCAGGTTCGTAGAAAAGGCTGCTGACCGCGAGATCGAGATTTGGCGCGAGCAGGAAGATCAGCGAAACGAGCGCCAGAAGCCCGAGCGCCCAGACGAGCGGCCGATGCTGCGCCTCGCGCCTGACCCGCGTCAGGGCACGGCCTGGCGAGTCCGGCTTGGCGATCGAGTCAGGCATGCTGAAGCTGAAATGGCACGCCACGATATGGGCGGCAACTACCGGATTCACCGCGTTCGGCCGTGTCCATCCGGCAACAGCGGACCTGAGAACGACCATGCCGACCTGCCATCGACATCGGCGCGATTGTGGATTCCCTCCGCAAAGCTCCAATATCGCACGGCGAGAGGGGAATTCGTGCGCAAATCCTTACGCATCGCTTTGATTTTCCTGGCGGCGTCCCCGGTCGCTTCGGCGGCTTTTGCCGTCGAGCCGATCAGTGCCTGGACCCGCGCCGGTCCTCCGCTTGCGGCGACCGCTTATGTGGCTCCTGCTGTGGAGGGCGATGGCGCCCTTGCGCAGGTGAACGATCTTTCCGCCATGGGTACTGGTTACTCCAACCCCGGCTGGATTTTCGACGAGGTGCGGCTCGGAGCGACGACTTTTTGGCAGCGCGGCGACACTGGGCCGGAGGACGGCGCCTTCATCACAGGCCAGGTCCTGTTCGATCCCTTCATCGCTCCGCTCAGCAATCGCTACCTCGATATCCTGCTGCGGCCGCGGCCGCACCTCGGGGCAAGCGTCTCGACGGGAAGCGGCACGAACCAGATCTTCGGCGGGCTGACGTGGACGGTTCCGATCGTCTCGGTCTTCTTTCTCGAAGCGTCGTTCGGCGGAACGATCCACGACGGCGAGTTGGAAGGTGCGCCCATATCGCTCGGCTGCCGTGTCCTGTTCCGCGAGAGCCTGGGCTTGGGCTTGAAACTCGGAGAACACTGGCGGGTGGTCGGAGGGGTCGACCATTCCTCGCATACGAA
Organism: uncultured Propylenella sp.; assembly: GCA_964440525.1. Classification (GTDB taxonomy): domain Bacteria; phylum Pseudomonadota; class Alphaproteobacteria; order Rhizobiales; family Afifellaceae; genus DASWJZ01. The sequence continues at coordinate 7,251 of CAYTTC010000060.1, forward strand.
TCTTTGCGGCAACGACAATGACGGCCTGACGCATATCGGTGGCAGTATCGGCTATCGGTTCTGACGAGGCGACAAGTCGCCGGGTCCGTCATCCGTGCGGGGGCTCTTGAGAAAACCGCCGACGCGGTGCACTTAGCGCGAGGTGCCCGGGCCTGCTATCCCCGGATTTTCCGAACCGACCCCGGCTTTCCGGAGATGAGGCGAGACGATGGCCGACCGCGTAGAGATCAACTTCGCAAAGCTTGCAGGTCCGAACTCGGGCTCGGCGGTGCTCCTGGCCGACCAGGGTCTTAAGCTCGGGGCCCGCTCGGCTGCTCTCGATGTGGCGGCCGGCGGCCGTTTCGCGCGCGCCGCCGCAGCAGCGAAATTCAAGGGAAAGGCGATGAAGTCCCTGCAGCTACTGACGCCCGCCGGTCTCGATCTCGAGCGCCTCGTTTTCGTCGGTCTCGGCGATCTGGCGAAGCTGACGAAACAGGATTGGCTGAAGCTCGGTGGCGCCATCGCCGCGGCGGCTGGCGGCGCCACTGAAGCGACCGTCATGCTGGAGCGGCCGGACGGCGAGAGGGTGACGGCGGCGGAGGCGGCGGATGTCGCGCTTGGAATTACGCTCCGCACATACAGCTTCGAGAAATACAAGACGAAGAAAAAGGACGATGACGAAGCCCCGAAGCCGCGCCGCTTCACCATCGCAACCGCCAATCCCTCGGCAGCGGAGAAGGCCTGGAGCGTTTCCTCGGCGGTCGCCGAGGGCGTGACGTTTGCTCGCGACCTCGTCAACGAGCCGGCGAATGCGCTGGGCCCGGTCGAGTTTGCCGAGCAATTGAAGAGCCTTACCAAGCTCGGGGTCGACGTGAAGGTCATCAGCGAGGCGGAGCTGCGCAGGCTGAAAATGGGCGCGCTCCTCGGCGTGGCGCAAGGTTCTGAACGCCCACCACGCGTCGTCGTCATGCGCTGGTCGGGGGGCCGCGCCAAGGCCAAGCCGATTGCCTTCGTCGGCAAGGGGGTTGTCTTCGATAGCGGCGGCATCTCCATCAAGCCGGCCGCCGGGATGGAGGACATGAAGGGCGACATGGGCGGCGGCGCTGCCGTATCGGGGCTCATGCGCACGCTCGCGCTCCGCCAAGCGAAGGTGAATGTCATCGGCATCGTCGGCCTCGTCGAGAACATGCTGGACGGCAAAGCACAGCGGCCCGGCGACGTCGTCACTTCCATGTCCGGACAGACGATCGAGGTCGCCAATACGGATGCGGAGGGTCGGCTCGTCCTCGCCGATCTTCTCACCTACGTACAGAAGAACGACCAGCCTGCCGCGATCATCGACCTCGCCACCTTGACGGGCGCGATCCTCGTGGCGCTCGGCAACCACCATGCGGGGCTTTTTGCCAACAACGACGGATTGGCGGATGAGCTTACGAATGCGGGACGGGAGACGGGTGAGAAGGTTTGGCGCATGCCGCTCGGCCGCGAATACGACAAGCTCATCGATTCCAAGATCGCCGACATGAAGAATATCGGCGGACGGAACGCCGGCGCCATCACCGGCGCGCAGTTCATTCAGCGCTTCGTGGAGAAGGACACGCCCTGGGCGCATCTCGACGTGGCCGGCACTGCCATGGGGTCGCCCACGAACGAGATCAACCAATCCTGGGGATCGGGCTGGGGCGTCAGGCTGCTCGATGAATTTCTGCGCGCCCGCTTCGAGCGGCGCAAGTGAGTCTTCCCCTCCCCCTTGTGGGGAGGGGCTAGGGGAGGGGTTGGCTCCACCGCTCTACGTTTGACACCCCTCACCCAGCCTCTCCCCACAAGGGGGAGAGGGGCACGCGCCCTTCGGCGAGAACCAGAGGGAGGGATGAGCGAAATCCTATTCTATCACCTCGAGCGGCAGCCGCTGGAAAGTGCGCTGCCGGGGCTCTTGCAGCGGAGCCTCGAGCGCGGCTGGCGCGTCGTCGTCAAGGTCGGCTCCGAGGAGCGGCTCGAGGGGCTCAACGCACATCTCTGGTCCTTCGACGACGCCTCGTTCCTGCCGCACGGCGCGGCTGCCGACGGCCATGCGGAGGCGCAGCCCATATGGCTGACGACCGGCGACGACAATCCGAACGACGCCACTGTACGCTTCCTGGTGGATGGCGCCGAGGCAGCGGATTTTTCCGGTTACGAGCGCGTCGTCTTCCTGTTCGACGCCGCCGACCAGGACGCCATCACCAAAGCGCGTGCCGCCTGGAAAGCGGCCGGCGCGGAACACGACGCGACGTATTGGAAGCAGGACGAGAACGGGCGCTGGACCAAGCAGGGCTAGCTGCCGCTGCTGAATTCAGCTGGCGAGCGCCTCGCCTGCCTCGCGGGCTTCGAGTTCCTGCGACAGATCGAGCCAATCGGACTCGGCGCGCGCAAAATCATGCACGCGCTCGGTGCGGGCTTTCGCAATCGAGGCAGCCCGCCCAGGGTCGCTCGCATAGAGGCCGGGCTCGGCGAGTTCGCGCTGGAGAGTCTCGATCTCTTTCCGAAGTCTTTCCATCAAAGCCTCGCAATCCTTGATCTTGTTTCTAAGCGGCGCGAACGCCTCACGACGCTGCGCAGCCTCTCGGCGGCCATCCTTTTGCGAAGCCGGCGCCTGCTGTGGCTTAGCAGGAGCAGGCTGCGCATCGTGCGGGCCGGGTGCGATACCGAGCACCATGCGGCGATAATCCTCGATGTCGCCTTCGTACGGCGTGACCGTGCCGTTGGCGACCAGCCAAAGCCGGTCGGCGCAGGCTTCGATCAGGTGACGGTCGTGGGTAATGAGGATGACGGCGCCGGAATAGTCGTTGAGCGCGTGGACGAGCGCCTCGCGGCTGTCGATGTCGAGATGGTTGGTTGGCTCGTCGAGAATGAGGAGCTGCGGCCCCCCAAACGCGGCGAGGCCCATCATCAACCGAGCTTTTTCGCCGCCGGAAAGATTCGCCGCGGCGGTCATCATCTTTTCGGTGGTAAGCCCTATCTGCGCGGTGCGTGACCGAACTTTCGCCTCCGGCGCTCCTGGCATCAGCGCCCGTATGTGGTCGTAGGCTGAGTGGGAGGGCTTCAGAGATTCCAGCTGATGCTGGGCGAAAAAGCCGATCTTCAACTTCGATGCCCGGACGATCGCGCCTGTCGCGGGCTTAAGCGCGTCGGCTACGAGCTTGGCGAAGGTCGATTTGCCGTTGCCGTTCATGCCGAGAAGCGCGATCCGGTCGTCGTCGTCGATGCGAAGATCGAGGCCGGTCAGGATCGGTTTTCCGGGCTCGTAGCCGACCGAAACCTCCTCCATGCGGACGATCGGGGGCGACAGCGGCCGCTCGGGATCGGAAAAGCGGAACGGGATCGCATGTTCTTCGGTGATTTGAGCAATCGGCTGGAGCTTGGCGATCGCCTTCAGCCGCGACTGCGCCTGCCGGGCTTTCGAGGCCTTGTAGCGGAAGCGGTCGACATAGGCCTGCATGTGCTTGCGCTCCGCCATCTGCTTGGCGCGCTGCTTTTCCTGCAGGAGTTTTCGCTCGCGATATTGGCGCTCGAATGAATCGTAGCCGCCCCGCCAATAGGTCAGCTTGCGGTCGATCAGATGAACGATCGAATCGACGGCGGTATTGAGAAGGTCGCGGTCGTGGCTGATCACGATCACCGTGTGGGGATAGCGGGAGAGATAACGCTCGAGCCAGAGCGTGCCTTCGAGGTCGAGATAGTTCGTGGGCTCGTCGAGGAGGAGCAGGTCTGGCTCGGCGAAAAGAAGCGCTGCCAGCGCCACGCGCATGCGCCAGCCGCCGGAAAAGTCCGAGCACGGCAGCGCCTGCGCCGCAGCGTCGAAGCCGAGGCCGGCAAGGATCCGCGCGGCCCGCGCCTCCGCCGAATGAGCGCCGATATCGGAGAGCCGCGCGTGCAGCTCTGCGATGCGATGGGGGTCGCTCGCGCGCTCGGCCTCGTGAAGAAGCTCGGCGCGCTCGCGGTCCGCGGCGAGCACGGTCTCCATGAGTGTCTGCGGTCCGCCCGGCGCCTCCTGCTCCACGTGGCCGATCCGCGCGCCTTTTGGCAGCGCAATCGTCCCCGCGTCTGGAGAAATCTCGCCGGCGATGGCGCGGAAGAGCGTCGTCTTTCCCGCACCGTTGCGGCCGATGAAACCGGCCTTGGCCCCTTCGGGCAGCGTGAGGCTCGCGCCCTCGATGAGCGTGCGTCCGGCAATCCGAAGCGTGAGGTCGGTAATCTGAAGCATCGGCGAAGCCTGTAAGCGAGGCGGTCGCGCAAACGCAAGCGCGGGTTGACCAGCCAGTAAAGAAGAAGCCCGGGCTGTCGCCCGGGCTTCGATCATCAGTGCGGAGCGCTATTGGTTCTGCGCTTGCAGAAGCTCCGTCACGCGACGGACGGTCGCGCGCCGGTTCCGCTGCTCGGGGCCGTCCGTGTTCACCTTCAGATATTGCTCGCCGTAGCCTTGGGTGATGAGATTCTCCGGCGGAATATTGAAGTTCTGCGACAGCGCGACGGCGACCGCCTCGGAGCGGCGATCCGACAGGATCAAATTGTCGTAGTCGCTGCCGACCGCGTCGGTGTGACCCTCGATCAGGTAGACCTCGTCGGGATGCTCGGCGAGGATGTCTTCCATTGCCCGGCCGAGATCGGCGAGGGATCGCATCTGGTCGTTTGCGATCGTGGAGCTGCCGAACTCGAAGGTGATCGAGTCGAGGTCGATGCGCGGCGAATAGGCCCGGACCCCTTCATTCCGCAGCACCTCGTCGAGCGTGTAGGCACGCTCCACCGGCTGCACCGGCGGCGCCAGAAGTGCGCCCCTGAGGTCGTCGTAAGATGCCACGCCGAGATCGACGATGTACTGATCCTCCGGAATCCCAATGATCGGCGGCGGCAGATCGCTGAGGATCGGCGGCCGCGTCGCGTCGTAGTCTTCGGGGAAGCGGTTGTCGATGAGTACGATCTCGCGGCCGTTGGGCAGGATCTTCGTACGGCGAATGATGTCGCCGTAGCGGTCGCGGAGCGTCACGATCTGCACGCCGTCGCGGCGGTAGACGATCGTCCGCGTGCGGCCGCCTTCAAGCTCCTGCACTTCGATGTTGTCGGCCCCGTAAAGCAGCCGGCCGCCGTCGTCGGGCACGACCGGCTCGACATAGATGTTGCCACCGCCAAGATCGATGATGACGCTGCCGCCGCGGCGGTCGACTACGTCGCCCTCGTCATATCGGTTGTCGTAGCCGCGTCGGCGATTGCGGGGTTCACCCGGAACTAGGACGTCCTCCAGCTGCTCCAAAAGCCGGTTGCGCAGATTGCGGACACGGCCAGCCTCTTCGTCGTCGCCCTGGGCCTCGAGCTGTTGCTCGGTGGTGGTTTCCTCGACCGGCGGCATTCCTGTTTCATCGGCCGTGGGTGGCACCTGCTCCGGCGGCGGCGTGATTTCCATATCGGGCGCGGGCGGCACCTGCTCGGGCGGTGTCTCCTCGATGATGGTTTCCTCCGGCGGCGGAGCGGTTTCCATCTCGGGGGCGGGCGGCACCTGCTCGGGCGGCGTCTCCTCGATGATGGTTTCCTCCGGCGGCGGAGCGGTTTCCATCTCGGGGGCGGGCGGCACCTGCTCGGGCGGTGCCTCCTCGATTATGATCTCTTCCGGCGGCGGAACGGTTTCCACCTCGGGGGTGGGCGGCACCTGCTCGGGCGGCGTCTCCTCGATAATAGTCTCCTCCGGCAGTGGAGGGGCTTCCATCTCGGGGGCGGGTGACACCTGCTCGGGGGCCGCCTCCTCGATAATGGTTTCCTCCGGCAGTGGAGTGGCTTCCATTTCGGGCTCGGGCGGCACCGGCTCGGGAGCAGCCTCCACACCGGGCGCCGGTGCCTCAGGAGCAGGCTGCTGCCCCTCGATTGGCGGGCAGACTTCGCCTTCGGGACAAGCCCCCTCGACGGGCGGGCATACTTCGCCTTCCGGACAGACTTCCTCGACCTGGGCGAGTTGCCACGGGATCGTATTCGAGGAAGCCCGGTCAAGCGCTTGGGCGGGATAGCTCATCGCGAACGGCAGAACTGTCCCGGCGAGCAAAAGCGATCGTAGTTTCATGGCATATTCCTTTTGACCAAGCCCCCTCGGTCGCGGCTTTAAGGGTGAATCGGCCCTCATTGTTCCGTATTCAGGGTGTCATCCGGGCAGCAATATGGCCTGGCACGGCCACGCTCGCAGGAATCTTTAGCCGGCGGCTCTCCCGCCGGATCGGGCGGAAGCCGAGCCGCTGATAGAGCGGAAGCGCGGCCGGGTGGTCCAGCGTGCAGGTGTTCACAAGGATTTCGGCGGCGCCGCGGGAGAACGATTCGCTTATGGCGGCGCCGAGCAGCCACGGGCCGATCCGCATGCCCGTCCACTCCGCCATCAGCCCGAAATAGACGAGCCGCGTGCTCTTGGGAGCGGCAAAATCGAGTTCGTAGTAGCCGCCTGGAGAGCCGTTCACGTAGAGCACGAAGACCTCCACCCCCTCCCGGTGCACCTTCTCCGCCAGCGCATTGTCGGAGATCTCGAGGCGCTCGACCCAGAGCCAGCTCCCGCCGACGGCGCCGTAGAGATAGCGGTAGAAATGCAGCGGGATGCTCTCGGCCTTCATCAATGCGAGGCGGGGAGACGTGGGCATGGACGGCAGATGTGCCGGCCGCGCGTCCATGGCGAGATACGTCACCGTGGTTTCAAGCGTCTTCGTCCTCATGCCGGCCCCTTGGCGATGGGCGCGTCGCGGCGCGAAGCCCAACCGGTCCAGGAGCCGTCATAAAGCGCGACATCGTCCTTGCCGATCCCGGCCAGCGCGAAGAGCAGCACCGCGGCCGTGATCCCCGACCCGCAGGTGGTTATCACGGGCAATGAGAGATCGACCTTAGCCTCCTGGAAGAGCTCGCGGATTTTTTCAGGCGGGACAAGCCGGCCGGCGTCGGAGAGCTTCTCATAGTGCAGGTTCGACGCGCCCGGCATGTGGCCCGACGGGAGGCCGGGGCGCGGCTCCGGAAGCTCGCCCCGGAAGCGGGGGGCGGAGCGCGCGTCGATTACGGTCTCGCCGCGTTGAAGGGCGGCACGCACCTCTTCGAAATCGCGGACCTTGCTTCCCGCGAGTGAAGCCGCGAAGCGCGCTGGCTTCAGTGTCGCCTCGCCCGCCTCCTTCGCATAACCTGCCTTATCCCAAGCCGGAAAACCGCCGTCCAAGATCCTGACATCCTTCGCGCCGAAGACTCTTAGCGTCCACCAGACGCGCGGCGCGGAGAAGAGGCCAACGCCGTCATAGACGACAATCGTGTCGGTGTCGGACAGGCCGAGCGCGCCTGCGGCCGCGGCGAACGCCGCTTCGTCCGGCAGCATGTGCGGCAGATCGACGGAATGATCCGCGATTGCGTCGATGTCGAAGAAAACGGCGCCGGGGATATGGCCGCCGCGATATTCTGCCTTCGCATCGCGATTCTGCGCGGCGAGATACCAGGATCCGTCGACGATTTTCACCTTGGGATCGCCGAGGCGGTCCCTGAGCCATTCCGGCGAGACGAGGAGATCGGTCATGCGGGGTCCGCGAAGGCGAGGCGAACGCGGCGGTTCTGGCGGCCTTTCTTCTCGATCTTGGTGATGAGGAGGCGGCCGATCTCGGCGGTGGAACGCACATGCGTGCCGCCGCACGGCTGGAGGTCGACCGAGTCGTCGACGCCGATCGAAACGAGCCGCACGCGTCCGGTCCCAGTCGGCGGCTTCACGCTCATGGTGCGGATGAGGCCCGGGTTGCCGGCAAGCTCCTCGTCCGAAATCCAGCGGCTCGCAACCGGGTGGTCGGCGGCGACGAGCGCACTGAGCCGCTCCGTCAGGTCATCCTTGTCCACGGCGCCGGCGTCGCTGATGTCGAAATCGAGCCGGCTCTCCTCGGCGCCGATCGAGCCGCCGGTCACGGGGAAGGGGATCAGCGAGCAGAGGAGGTGCAGCGCCGTATGCATGCGCATGTGCCGATGCCGCCGCTCCCAGGCGATCTCGGCCAGAACCGGCAGTCCAATTGCGGGGAGTTCGCCGGTGCCAGCGGGCACATGCACGACCTCGATCTTGTCCTCGCCATGCACGGTCGCGGCGATCGGCACGATGCCTCCTCCCGCGATCACCAGCCGGCCGGTGTCGCCCGGCTGCCCGCCGCTCGTGGCGTAGAAGACGGTGCGGTCCAGAATGATCCCGCCGCGCTCGTTGTGCGCTACGATCCTCGCCTCGCAGTCGCGCCGATAGGCGTCGTCGCGAAAAAGCTGCAGGGTCTGGAACGGCATCAATCAGCCTTCACGAACGGCACGTCGATCGTCGGACGCCTGGCGAGCCAAGTGGGCACCGGAAGATCCTTGGAGCGCAGGAATTCCGGGTTGAACAGTTTTGAGGCGTAGCGGTTGCCGTAGTCGCAGAGGAGGGTGACGATCGTGTGGCCCGGTCCGAGCTCGCCCGCCATGCGAATGGCGCCGGCAACGTTGACGCCGGAGGACCCCCCCATCACCAGCCCTTCCTCCACCAGCGCAAAGACTTCCACCACCGATTCCGCGTCGGGAATCTCCCAGGCGAGATCGACCGGTGCGTCCTTGAGGTTTGCGGTGATGCGGCCCTGGCCGATGCCTTCGGTGATGGAGGAACCTTCGGCTTTAAGCTCCCCATGCGCATAGTAGTTATAAAGGGCGGCGCCCGGTACGTCGGCAAGGCCGATTTTGATCGCTGGCTTCTTACCCTTGAGGAACATGCCGACGCCGGCAAGCGTGCCGCCGGTGCCGACCGCAGACACGAAGGCGTCGACCTTGCCGACGGTCGCCTCCCAGATCTCCGGGCCGGTCGATTCGAGGTGTGCCTGGCGGTTCGCGACATTGTCGAACTGGTTCGCCCAGATCGCGCCGCCTTTCTCCGTCTTCGCGAGCTCAGCGGCCACGCGCCCGGAAAGCTTCACGTAATTGTTCGGGTTCTTGTAGGGAACGGCCGGAACTTCGATGAGCTCCGCGCCGCCGAGCCGAAGCGCGAGCTTCTTCTCCTCCGACTGGGTGTCGGGAATGACGATGACGGAGCGGTAGCCGAGCGCCTTGGCGACGAGCGAAAGTCCGATCCCGGTATTTCCCGCCGTGCCTTCGACGATGGTGCCGCCGGGCCTGAGCGACCCGTCACGCTCGGCCGCCCGCACGATCCACAGTGCCGCCCGGTCCTTCACTGACTGCCCGGGGTTCAAAAACTCCGCCTTTCCGAGAATCGTGCAGCCGGTCGCCTCCGACGCGCGCTTCAGGCGGATCAGCGGAGTCTTTCCAATGAGATCGATAACTGAGTTCGCAATCGGCATGAGGTCCGGCCCGAAAGTGCGGCGCGAAGCTATGCCGGGGAGGGGCCAGGGGCAAGGCAAGGCGTCCCGCGACGGCGTCGCGCAGAGAAATCGACCGCCGGCAAGTCAGCCGAGTGGCGGCATGAAACCGGTCCTCAGGCCATGCGCCCATTCCGGTCTGCCGCTATGGCGCAGGGACGCTTCGCACAAGGCAGGGCTTTCCACGCGACGCCGGCTCTGCCGATTGCTATATTGGCTCTATGGGAAATCTCGTACCACTCGACACGACGGTCATCGATCTGCTGGGCCACCTTGCATGGCGCCCACGGAGCATCGTGCGTGAGGCCGCGCTGCTGCCAGACGCCGTCGATGCCTTTCGGGAAAGCCAACTGGCCCAGATCAAAGATGTCGAGCGGCAGCTGGAAAAATGGATTGTGGCTGGCCGCGCCAAACGGGAGCGGTTTTGGCGGATGGTCAAGGGGAACCGGGCCTCCGCCCGCTCGCTCGCGCATCTTACCAGCCTGATCGAATCCTTCGAACGCAATCGGCTCGAAGATGCGAAGGATTTGGCCGGGATGCGTAAGGCGTTTCGCCGTGACCAGCGCCAGGCAGCGAAGCTTTCGAAAGATGCCGCGGCGGTACTTCAGGAAATTGACTCCCGGCTCCTCGCGGCACGTGAGAGGGAGCTGGAGGAGCGGCTTGACTTCGCTCTCTTTCTACGCGCGTGCCGCGCCGAGCTGGACCCGGACTCTCGAGGCGGCAAGACGTTTGGCAGCGCCGCCGATCTAAAGAGCTACCTGAGCTCCATCGCCTCTTAGCAGAATGCGCATCACGGTCGAGAAGAGCTTCGAACGTGCGATGAACAAACTGCCACCGAACCGAAAAAGAGGAGCCATACGCGCCCTGGCGAAATTCCAGACTGAGCCGCGGCTGCCGAGCCTCGACTTTCGGCCGCTGGCGGGCGCGGTCGGCTATTTCATCATCGACCCGCATGGCGGCGACAGGATCATTTTGCGTAAGATAACGCACGATCATTACGCCGCTGTGGATGTCGGCCCACACGACCTGTACCGACGCTGGAACCGATAGACTAGCTTGAGCAGAGGCTGCCGGCCGGTGGAGCCCTCAGGCGCCGCGGCCGAAAATCCCGGCGAAGACCTTTCGCGCCTGCTGCGTGAACTTCTCACGCGAATCCGCGCTCCGCGATCCCGAAACGGCGTTCAGCTCGGCTTGGCGTTTGGCGAGCACGGCGGCGAACTTGTCGACCAGGTCCGGCGCTTTGGCGAAGACGCGCTCCAGCGACCATTTGGTGATCTCGATCGCGTCGACATTGGTGACGGCGCCGACGGTGGCGGTCCGGCGGTCGCCGGTGAAGAGCGACATCTCGCCCACGATGTCGCCGGCTCCGAGCGTCGCGACGACCTGCTCGCGTGCGTCCTCGTCGACAAAGGCGACCGAGACCTGTCCCTCCACGATGACGAACATCGCGCCGCCGAATTCGCCCTGGCTCATGAGCCTCGTGCCGGCGCGGAAAAAAGCTGGGCGGCTTTGCGATGCCAGGAAATGCAGCTGCTCGGCGTCGAGCGCATCCGCAAAGAGCGGGACTTTGGAGAGAAACGCGCCTGGATCCATTGCGAACCACCTCTACAGTCGGAGTCGCTGTTTGACTCTAGCGCGGCGCCTTCAGCCCGCCAGCGGCGGTGATGACCGCGATGATGATAAGCCCGGTCGCGAGATAGCGAAGCCCCGCCGAGAGCTGATAGGTGTTCAGCATCGACTGAACCAGGAACAAGAACAAGGCCGCGCCCCAGAGGCCCGGCAGATTGCCGTTGCCGCCGGCGACCGAGGTTCCGCCGATGACGACGACGGCGATGGAAGCGAGAAGATACTGCTCGCCCATCGAGAGCGACGAGCCGCCCGAAAAGCCGGAGAAGAGATAGCCGCAAAGGGCGGCAAGCAGCGCGCTCAGCACATAGGTGAAGAAGCGTATGCGTTCGACGCGGATGCCAGCAAAACCCGCCGCGCGCTGACTCTGGCCGATGGCAACAACCGAGCGGCCATAGACGGTGCGATGGAGGACGACCGCCAGCAGAGCTGCGAGGAGGGTGACGAAGATCGCGAGTATCGGCACGCCGGCGATCTGGGCCGTCGTGAACTCCGCAAGCAGCGGCGGCGGCTTGATACGCAGGCCGCGGCCATAGGCAATCGCCGTCGAGAGGATCACGAAGCTCGACGAAAGCGTGGCGATGATCGGCGGAATACGAAGGATCAGGATCAGCGCATAGTTGAAGACGCCGACCGCGAGGCCGCAGCCGAGCGCGACGAGCAGGCCCACGATGATCATTGGATCCTGCGTATCCATGATCTTCATCGAGACCGAACCGGCGAGCGTCATGGTCGCCGGGATCGAAAGGTCGACATTCCCCGGTCCGAGCGTGATGACGAACATCTGGCCGATGCCGACGATGACGAAGAAGGTCGCAAAGGTGAGAGCGGCGGTCAGCAGCTCGCCGCCACCCTGGCCGCGCGTAAACGCCATGGTCGCGAGCCAGACGAGAAAAGCCGCGATGAAGGACCAGAGCCACGGTTTTTCGAACAGTCGGCGGAGCGCGCTCATCGCCGTTTCTCCACGCGATCGATGACGGCGCGAAGCGCGAGCACGATGATCAGGATCGCGCCCTGCGCGCCGATCTGCCAGTCGGGCGGGATGCTGATGAAGGTGAGGAACGGCGCGGAAAGCGTCAGCGTGATGGCGCCGAGGACGGCGCCAACCGGCGAGACGCGCCCGCCGACGAAGTCACCGCCGCCGAGTATCACGCCGGCGATCGAATAGAGCGTGTAGCGCTCTGCGACATTCGCCTGCGCCGACGTGGTGAGGCCGATCAACGACAGGCCGGCGAGCATGCCGAAAAATCCGGCGAGCGCGAACATCGTCACTTTGGTTTTCAGAAGCGACCAGCCGGCACGTTCGATCGCCTTCGGGTTGCCGCCGGAACCGCGCAGGATCGAGCCATAGGAGGTGCGCATCAAGGCGAACCACGCGACGGCCGCGATCACCGCCGCCGCGATGATGGGGAAGGGGATGTAGGGGGGCTTCAGCTTCATCAGCCAGGCGAGCCATTCCGGCGATTTGCCGCCGGGCGTCGGAAGCACCAGCACCGCGAGCCCGAGCCAGACGAACGACATGCCGAGCGTGACCACGATCGACGGCAGGTTCCGGAGATGGATCAGAGCGCCGACCGCCGCGTAGATGAGGATGCCGCCCACGAGGAGGAGCACACCGAGCGCGGGCGTCTGCTGCAGATAGGTCGCCGCGACGCAGACGACGAAGCCGACATAGGTGCCGATCGAAAGATCGAGGTCGTTGACGGTGATGACGCAGAGCTGGGCGATCGTCGCGAGCGCGATCGGGATCGCAAGATTGAGCATCAGATTGAGGCCCGTATAGCTCATCGTCCGCGGGTTCAGATAGAAGATCAAAGCGAGCAGGATCGCGAGCGAGAGTCCGGGCAGGATGGCACGCAGAAACCGCGGGGAGACGAGCGCCTCGATCATGCGCCTTCCTCGAAGGAGGAGTGCAGCACCTTTTCCTCGGTCAGCTCGTGGCGGGCGAGATCGGCGACGATGCGTCGGTTGCGGAAGACGTAGACGTGGTCGCAGTTCCTGAGCTCGTCCATCTCGGTCGTGTACCAGATGAAGGTGCGGCCATTCTCCGCCTCGGCGCGGATCATGGAGTAGACCTCCTGCTTGGTGCCGATGTCGACGCCGCGCATCGGGTCATCCATCAGCACGATGCCGGCATCCGAGCCGAGCGCACGGGCGAAAAGCGCCTTCTGTTGGTTTCCGCCGGAGAGTGAGAGAATATTGCCGTTGACGTCGGGCGTGCGGATGTTGATCCGCTCGCGCCAGGTTTCTGCCATCTCCGTCTCGCGGCGCGGATCGATCAGGATGCCGCGCAACATCCTCCGCATCGATCCAACGGTGATGTTCCGGGCGATCGACCAGAGCGGAAAAATGCCGTCCGTCTGGCGGTCGCCGGCCACAAGCGCGACCGGCTCCTCGACCGTCGCGTCGCGGCTCTTGCGCTGCGCGGCGACGAAGAGCCGGCGAAGCATTTCGGTTTGACCCTGGCCGCCCAGGCCGGCGAGCCCGACCACCTCGCCGCGATAGGCGGCGAGCTCACGGCCATCGGTCTGCGCCGGGGGGCGGGCGCGTGCCCGCGGTGCACCG
>CAYTTC010000061.1:0-20662 GCA_964440525.1 uncultured Propylenella sp.
CGCTGTTTGCCGCGCCGAGGATGAAGCTGCCTCCCGTGGCCGAATAGCCGGCGCCACCGAGAGCGATCACGAGCGAAGCGAAGGAGATGGCGAGTGACGGCGATGGAAGTCGAAACATCTGAAAAACCCCTGAGGTTCGATTTGCGCATCGACTGGAGTAATCGCCAAGCATGCGGGCGTGGAGCTTAACCCCTACGGCACTCCCGCGCGAGTAGTGTCGCTCCGCCCGTCACCACCGCGCGGAAATCTTGCTGGACACCCCCGAACCGTGGAGCCAGGTTACGGAAATTGGTGTGCTGACCCTCATCGAGAAATCGCCGGCACGCCGCCCGTATCGATCGGATCGAACCTATCGCCTGTCCCCGCGGTCCCACGCGCGCAACCGTCACGTCCGGCATCCAGGGCAAGAGGAGGAGAGGAGGCAGCGGAGGTCTCAGAGCGCAAGCCCGATACAAGGGAAGCTGTCGTAGCGCTCATCCGCGATAAGTCTGATGGCCGCCGCCGCCGATCGGCAAGCAGCCGCTCGACTCATGTTGATGGCGATCCGAAACCAAGGCTCGATCGACCTGTCCGACACTGCGATGGAGGTTCTCCGCGCCGACGAAGGTGCAGGCGTTGCGACCGAAGTGCAAGCTCTCGCCACTCGGCTCGGTATCGGCTGACCACGCGGCTCAGCTCCAGGAGAACGTCGCGGCGGGAGAAAAAAGGGCTCGCCGACCAAGGCGACAGCGGCGATGCGGGCAGCAATCGCTGCCTCAGGCTAAACGCCGCTCGACTACATGCTGCAGATCTTGCGCGACGAGACGATCAGCGTGACGGCGACGAGATGCCGAAAGCCGCGGCGCCCTACGTGCATCCAAAACTCGCAACCACCGAGCACACCGGCAAGGACGGCGGGCCGATCAATTCATATGGCAACCGCCCGAACAGTTCACCTCAGGGATTGGGCTCTTCCGCGGCCGGCGAGCAACGATATAGCTGAGTTACCGATGGAGCCCCGCCCGAGTCTCCATCCCACCCGAGATTATAAGCTGCCATACCATCCGGATTCTTCGTGAGCATAACCATCGTCCGGGTTTGCCAGATTGTGCCCTCTCCACCGCACTCGACATCGAGTATCCACGCTTCTAGTTGGATGAAGCTTGTGACTTTGCCGATGCGGCATTCCCAGAAGTCCTCCCCTCCTTGGTGGCCGAGAATCGCCCCTTCTTCACCGTGAAGCGTTTGTTCTCTACCGCCGGGGGTTACTTGCCAATAGCTGGCCCGATTGTTGTTACGCGAGGTTATGATACCTGCCATGTCTCCGAATATCTCGAACGGCGCCGCGGAGCTATCTGCGGCACACTTTGCAGCGTGGTCAGGCTGATAGACCCACGTGCCTTCCCAAGATTCCTCCGCTAGTGAGGGTGAAACCAGTGCGAGACCGCAGAAAAGCGCAAGGGCGCGTGCGCTTGCCGATGAAGCTCGGCTTGTTGAACGTCGGGGTGTTTCTCGGGAATTCCGGGATGTCCGCAGCTTGGCCATAGTCAATCCGATATTCCCCGGATGAGCGAAGCTGGAGGCGACAGAATGGGCCGTTTTGGCTCCGCCGGGAACGCCAAACGATTCCGCGGTCTTCGGCCAATCGCTCACTTCTTCGGTGACCCAGCTCGGCAAGGCGCTGGAAGACCCGATTCAGGGCATCAGCGCCCTCCGCCGTATCGGCGTCTCCTTCAACGCCACCCAGCGCGAGATGATCGAGGAGATGGTCAAGGCCGGCGACGTGGCCGGTGCGCAGAAGCTCATCCTCGAAACCTTGGCGAAGCAGGTCGGCGGCGCGGGGGAAGCGGAAGCCTCGGGTCTTGCTGGCGCCTTCGATCGCGCCAAGGACGCCGTAGGCGAGTTCCTGAAGGGGATCGTCGAGATCACCGGAGTCGCCGGTGCGAGCCGATCCGCCCTTGAAGGCATTGCGGGCGGGATCGAGAGCGTCAACAACGCGCTCTTCACCGAGCGGCCGATCGGCGAACAGGTCGTCGCCGCCAATCGCGCGGTGATCGAAGCACAGGACCGTCTGGCAGGATTGGAGGAGCGGCACGCCGGCATGACCGGCCGGACCCGTGCCGTTGCCGAGATGCAGGCCGAGCGCCTCCGGGACGCTTGGCCGCGAGGTGCAAATCTTGGAAGCAGACCGCTTCGCCGCGAGCGTTCTTCCTGTCATCGAGTCTATCAAAACTACCGGCGTCTCGACTCTCGGAGCACTTGCGGTCGCTCTCAACAATCGAGGCATCCGAACCGCTCGCGGTGGACGCTGGCATGTCTCCACCGTCGCCAATCTCTTGGCCCGGTCGGTCAGCATGATCGAAGAATCGACCATCACGTGTCCGGACTGCGGCCATAGGGCGACCGAGCGGATGCCCCCGGATGCCTGTTTGGTCTATTATGACTGCAAAGGCTGTGGAGCGGTGCTTCGACCGCTTTCGAGCGATTGCTGCGTGTTCTGCTCCTATGGATCAGTGCCGTGTCCCCCGATCCAGGCTGGAACCGATTGCTGTGCGCCGGCTCCGAAAAATTGAGGCGCGGTTAGTGGTCGCGGTCGATCACGGCGTCAGTTCTGGGATGAGCAGGTAGCTGCAATTGATGCGTGGGAAAGCAAGCTCATCGGGCTTGTTGAATCCCTGATTGGCTCTTCATCGGCAGACAGTCGCCGTTTTCGGAACAATTCCGTTTCTGTCACGCCTATGCAAGTGTCTGCTGCTCAGCGCAAACCTTGCCAGCATTTCGAAACTTTGAAATGATCTCCGACTGCTGCCGCAAGAGTAGGACCGTCCAAATGTCATCAAAGACAGGCATTGGATTTTTGGTTGTCGCCGTACTAGGGGTCTGCGCAACGGTCGACGGACCTCGTGCTCAACAGAGTGATTCTGCAAGCTCAGTCCCGCAAGCGGCCACAGAAACTTACGCCAACGTTTTGGTCGAGCGCGCGGAGCAGCTTCTTGCCAGCAAAGGAGGGGCGCGCGACTCTGGCACGGCAGCGATCATGCTCCGGGAGGCGGCCAAGACCGGGAACACCGACGCCATGGTGCTCTTGGCCAACCTGCTTGTCAGCGGCGATGGCGTTGAGCGCGACCCCGAACAGGCACGGTCGCTGTTGATGCGGGCAGTTGCCGCCGGCGACGTCCAAAACGGCGCCAAGGCACTGGGAGATCTCTACTCCGCCGACACTGATTTGCAGGACATGCCGAAGGCCGTGGACGCCTATCAAATGTCCGGAAGCGCCGGCAATCCAATGGCTCTGATGCAGCTCGGCCGTATTCTGGCTGAAGGTGATGGGGTCCCGGCCGATCCTGAACGGGCGGCTGCGGCACTAGAGAGCGCAGCCGCAGCGGGCCTCGGAGGGGCAGCCAGCGAAGTCCTTGGCGATCTGTATCAAGAGGACACGCCGGTCAGGGATATTGCCAAAGCCGTCGAAGCCTATCAGGTGGCGGCTGACGGAGGCAGCCCCTCCGCAAGGATCAAGCTTGCCAAACTGCTGATCGCTGGCGATGGGATCGACGCGAACGTCGATCGAGCGATCGCTGTGCTGAACGCTGCGGTCGCAGCCGGCGACAACCTGCCTGCCGCCGAGATGCTTGCTGATCTTTACATGAATGATTCGACGCATCGCGATATGGAGTTGGCGGCCGCAGCCTATGAGAATGCCGCTGACGCCGGCAGTACCACGTCGATGATTACGCTTGCCCAGATGCTGACGACCGGCGGCGACATGCCACCCAACCCGACCCATGCCTTGGAGTTGCTAGAGCGGGCGATTGCCGCCGGAGACGTCAGCGCGGGCGCGGAGGCTCTTGCCGTGTTCTATCGTGCCGATACGCCCCTGCGCGACCCTTTGAAGGCTGCGGAGGCGTACCAGAAGGCGGCTGACGCAGGCAACAGTTGGGCGATGGTCGAACTGGCTCGGATGGCAGCAAACGGCGATGGCATCGAGGCGGATCCCGAACGAGCTCGCACGCTTCTGGATTTGGCGATCGCTTCAGAACAGGCGAAATACGGGGCAGAGACTCTCGGCGATCTGTATGTGGCGGATACGCCCCTGCGGGACTTTAGCAAGGCGGCGTCGGCCTACCAGCTATCTACCGATCACGGAAACGGCTGGGCAATGATTAAGCTCGCCCGGATGCTTCTGGCGGGTGACGGCGTCGAGGCCGATCCGCCAAGAGCGATCCAGCTGCTCGAGCAAGCAATCGCCGCCGACAAGCCGATTCCCGCGGCCGGTGTCCTGATTGAGATCTACACTTCCGATACGCCGCTCAATG
Organism: uncultured Propylenella sp.; assembly: GCA_964440525.1. GTDB lineage: Bacteria > Pseudomonadota > Alphaproteobacteria > Rhizobiales > Afifellaceae > DASWJZ01. Next base: position 4,293 of record CAYTTC010000061.1, read on the forward strand.
ATCCAGCAAAGGCCATGGAGGCGTATCAAATCGCAGCTGACGCCGGCAGCACCGATGCGATGTTCAAGCTTGCCGACATCCTAGAGCACGGAGACGGAGCACGTGCGGACCTGGCGCGTGCGGCAAAGTTGCTTCAGCAGGCGACCGCCGCCGGCCAGGCTGCGGAGGCCGGACTGAGATTGGGGCGCCTCTATCTTTCCGACACCTCGATCTTTGACCCTGCCAAGGCGGCTGCTTCCTACCGGCAGGCTGCGGAAGCCGGCAATCTTGAAGCAATGGTCGGCCTTGCCAAGTTGCTCGTAGCCGGAGAGGGAGTCGCTGCAGATCCGGAAGAGGCGCGCCAACTCTTGGAGCAGGCCGTTCGTGCTGGCGCTACGGAGACCGGTACAGTTGCATTGGGCGATCTCTTTCGGTCGAACGTCCCCTTCCAGGATCCCGCGAAAGCCATTGAGGCCTATCAGGCGGGGGTTGATGCTGGTGGCGGCGTCGCAATGGTGAGGCTCGCCGAGATGCTGGCCAATGGCGAGGGTATCGCGGCGCGTCCGGAACTGGCGGTCGACCTGCTGGAGCAGGCAATCGAAGTCGGCGAGGGCCGGTTGGCAGGCGAGGCACTGGCGGAACTCTACCGACGAGATACCGCATTGAACGATCCGGCCAAGGCCGCAGCTGCTTACCAGATCGCCGTCGACGCGGGCAGCACATCTGCAATGCTTGACCTCGCACGAATACTGTCGCTCGGAGATGGTGTTCCCGCTGATCCACAGCGTGCTGCGGCTCTACTTGAGCAAGCGATTGCCGCCGGCGAGGTTGAATCGGCTGCGCCGCTGCTTGGCGACCTTTACACCAAGAACGCGGTGATCCGAGATTCTGCGAAGGCAGCAGAAGCGTATCAATTGGGCGTCGACGCTGGTGAGTCCCACTCAATGATTGCGCTCGCGGCGATGTTGACTGGCGATGGCGATCTTCCCGCCGACCTCGATAGGGCACTTCAGTTGTTGCAGCGCGCCAGCACTCAGGGCGCGCAAGCCAAAGCTAAGGAAGTCCTTGGCGACCTCTATCGCGGTCGGAGCCCAATGCACGATCCCGCACGAGCGATCGAAGCCTATGAAGAAGCGATCGACGCCGGCAACGCAGGCGCCACAACTAAACTTGCCGAAATGCTATGGAACGGAGAAGGCGTGCCTGCCGCCCCAGACAGCGCGGTCGAACTGCTGGAACACGCAATTGCTGCGGGCGAGATCGCGACGCCCGCTAACATGCTCGGGGAGTTCTACTTGGCGAGGGCGCAGGAAGGCGACCGCGAGAAGGCGATCCAATACTTCGAGCAGGCGAGCGCGGCCGGCCATGGTCCAGCCCACCTCGCGCTTGTCAGGTTCGCCGGCGACAGCTATCGCGAGCCGTCTGGGCGCAAAGCCATTGTTAAACACTTGCTCGCAGCGGCAAAGACGATGGGTACAGAACCGGTTGCGATTGAAATGCTGAGGTTGCCTCAGAAGGAGGTAGTGATGCTCGTTCAGCAACTCCTAAGCGATGCCGGCTATCGGATGTTCGTGGACGGTATGTATGGGTCTCAAACCTCAAGAGCAGTCCAACAATTTTGCGCCGACCGGGGCATCGAAAATTGCGTCAGTGCATTCGTCGTGTCCGACACAATCGGTGCGCTGCTAACGGCAGGCGCCACTTCGTCTAACTAGCTGTGGCCCTGTGAGCTGCCGGAACCGCTAGCGCTTGTCTTGCACGTATTCTATCCGGATTGGGCGTTCGGCGTCGCGTGGGCGCTCGACCAAAAGGCGATGTCTGCCTATTCCGTCGCTCCAGTCGACACTCATTTCACGCCCACTGGTTGACACATTGGACGCCGCGTTTTCTGCTTTTCCTGCCAATGAGAAGAGCGTCAGAATCGTCGCGCTCGGGCTTGGTATTCGCGTTGTCAGCCCAAGAGCGGGGGCCGGTTCCAGGACCTCTTCAGCAGGTGACCACCATCCTTGCCAACGCGGCTCCTTTTGCGCCTCTGCGATACTTGCGTCTGCCTCGTCCGGCTTAAGCAGATTGACGTGAACGGGCCGGTCGAGGCCAGCTATGTCAATCTGCCAAGCACATTGCTCGATTGGACTAATACGAGCGCTCTGGCTGAAGTGCCACCACTGTGTGTAGCGGTGGTCGCGCTTTGCCGTATCCCAAAGCCAATCAGCGACCAGCAACCACTCAGCGGGGGCAAAAACAATTGTGCGGGCGTGTCGGACAGTCTTGAAATGGCGAACGTGCCCTTCGCAGAAAAAGAGAGCCTCAGCCTGACCGGCGCGCACAATTGCCGAGCCATACGGTTTTTCCTGCCGCCGCGGATAAGACATATCATCGATCTCGACGGTATTATGCGCGTGAGTGGATTCGCAAAAAACCCGTGCGGGATTGGCGTACCAGAACCCATCCTTCCACAACCTACTGCCGGGTGGGGCTTTATCTAGATATCCGTAGCGCCCCGCATCGATCAGGATATGCCGGCCACGCTCGAACCAGACCAAGGAGAGGTCGTCCGCATGTTTGTGCGTGCGAGAATGGTACGCCCCCATCACTGCCAGGTAGGAGTCCAGCCTCGGAGCGGCCGCGTTGTGGCGCCGCCGTACGACAAAGTATCCCGATCGCGGAAACCACTCGTGCTCCTGCTCGGGCGGAAGACCTATGGCACCCATGGACGCGCCGAAACGCATCTCCTCTGTCTGCCAGACCCGTTTGGCGCTTGAGACTTCAAGCGTCATTTCGCGGGCATCGCTGTCCCCAAAATTCACGATCCGTCCATCTGGGTAGACGAACCACGCCAGCGCTCGCTCATACACACGGTAACGCTGCGACAGCTCCTCATCGCTCAGGAGTCCGCTGTCAAGGAGCGCACCCAGAGTCCGCACGACCATTCGATGATAGTCGGGTGAGTGTTCGTTATGAACGCCGTCCTCGGCAAACTGCCGGTCGAGCATGACCGTGAGACGGCCAAGTGCCTGTTGATAACCTTCGGCCATACGAGGAAGAAGCATAAGCCTTTTTGCCAATGCGGCCTGGCCGGCAGCCTGATAGAAGCCGTGATTGTTGTGGAAGACGATGTTCCGGTCATCCGCCAAGAACGCTCGGTGACGTTCCGCTGAGTCGATCAGCAGACGAAGGTCATCGTCAGATACATCGATGCGCGCCGCGGCATCGATGAGAAATGCGAGGCGTGCGGCACGAAGCCCAACCGCCATATCATACCAGGCAAACAACGAGTCCTCATCCGTGGCTGAAAAGCGTTTTACCCACTCCATCGCCACCCGCAGGCTGGCGGTGAGAAGCTCCCGATCAGCGGAGCTGCTGTAGGCAAGCAGAAGCGCGTCAAGCAGATCCCAGCTATGGAGATAGAAGCTCCACGACCGATTGCGGCGCGCCGAATCCTCCCAAGGAATCGACTGCGCCAAATCGACCGTCGGATAGCCCCGGCGCGTCCATCCCAAGCTTAGTATTTCATGTGCCTTTTCTTGCGCCTCGGCCATGCTCATAGCGCGGCCCGAAAGGTCCTCCATTGGGCGGAGCGGCGTGACGCGCATCCGCGCCCGGAAGTCGCGCACTTCCTCCTGGGGCAATGCGTCGACAACCGGGTCAGCCGGTTCCGACGTGGCCATACCAAGACCACTGGCTACCTGCGAATCCGTTGGCATGCGGTATCAATCAGCCGTTCTTCGTTTGGGCCACGGGCATTAATCGTGGATTCAAATGGACGTGTTCATTGGCATGGTTATGCCGATTATGACCGAACAAGAAAAGGCACTTGGGGTTGGTAAGCCTCGACCTCGAGCCCTGATCGCAATGCGTTGCATCTGCGGGGCTCTGCCAAAAGGTCTTGTAATTCGCGGGTTCGAGGACCCGGCCCGTAGTGGTCTTGAGCCGCCAAAGGGGGCGTCGGAAAATGGAACCAGAAGGTGGATCAGTTGTATCGGTGGCGGTCGTTGGCCTCGGCTACGTAGGTTTGCCGACCGCAGCGTTGCTAGCTAGGGCGGGCCTTCAAGTTATCGGCGTGGATATCGATGAGCGGGTCGTGTCAGCCCTACAGGCCGGCAGAAGCCCCAATTCAGAGCCCGAAATCAAGATGCTCGTGGAGGAGGTCCTCGCCGCAAAGAAACTGCTCGCACGTACTGAGATCGAGGCCGCGGACGCTTACATCGTCTGTGTGCCGACGCCGGTAAAGGGCGACAAGAGCCCAGACCTATCTTTCCTTGACGCAGCTATTCGTTCGGTGGCCAAAGTAGCCAGGGCAGGAAACCTGATTATTCTCGAATCAACTTGCCCGATCGGAACTCTGGCTAACGTAATAGCAGCGCGGTTGTTGGAGGTCGGCCTCGATCCATATGAGGCCATCGACATCTCATATTGTCCAGAGCGTGTCTTTCCGGGAGATACGTTGCGCGAGATGATCAACAACAGCCGGATCGTCGGAGGATTGACGCCACGAGCTGGCGCCAGAGCTGCAAATCTATATCGCCGATTTTGCGCCGGTGAAGTTACGACAACATCCGCCGGCGTGGCGGAGTTCGTCAAGCTCATGGAGAACACGTTCAGGGATGTGAATATTGCGCTGGCGAATGCGTTCGCAGCGATTGCGGAGCATGCTCGCCTCGACGTCGTTGAGGCGATTTCCCTTGCCAACCGGCATCCCCGTGTCAACATCCACGCGGCAGGAGCAGGCGTTGGAGGTCACTGCATTCCTGTTGATCCTTGGTTCCTGATCCGGAACTACCCGGGCATAACCGCACTCATGGCGCAGGCGCGCGAGATCAATGATGGCCAGCCCCTTCATCTACTGGACAGGGCCGAAGCGGCAGGACTCGTCCGAGGTTCGATGGTCGCGCTGCTTGGCGTGGCGTACCGGGGGAACATTGCCGACACTCGGGAGTCCCCCTCGGAGCGGTTGATCGAGGTGCTTGGTCGCCGAGGGTATCGATGGACCGCGCACGATCCGCATGTAGCGCGTTGGGAAACCCATCAGGGGAGCTACCCTGTTGAGAGCGATGTCGCCGCCACCGTGGCGCGCTCCGACGCAGTCTTCATCATGACCGACCACGAAGCGTACCGCTCGCTTGGTCCGGCCGACTTCTCGCGTATGCACGGCCGTTTGATCGTTGATGGCAGGCGTGTTCTGGATGTAAGTAAATTCCTTCACACAAATCTGAACATTCTCAGGGTCGGAGCGCCGCTACTTGCATCTGGCAGTGTCGCATGAGAGTGGCCGTAGTCTTCGGAACGCGCCCCGAAGCTATCAAGATGGCTCCGGTGATACACCGGCTGGCCGAGGCCGGTGATATCGATCTACTGGTCGTTTCCACTGGTCAGCATCGGGAAATGATCGACGATGTCTGCACGTGGTTTGGGCTGAAGCCCGATATCGATTTGAAATTGATGACGCCCAATCAGTCTCTGTCCGGTTACCTAGGCGCCGCCCTTACCCAGCTGGAACCGATCCTAAAGAAGGCAAGACCGGACGCCGTGCTTGTGCAGGGGGATACCATGTCCACGCTTGCCGGAGCGATCAGCGCCTTCCATCAGTCAATTCCCGTGGGACATGTTGAGGCGGGCCTGCGCACCCATAACCTGCAAGCCCCGTTTCCGGAGGAAGCCAATCGAACCATGGTTTCCCGCATCGTAACCTGGCATTTTGCTCCGACCGATCGCGCAGTAAGGGCGTTACGAGCGGAGAAAGTCCCAGGAACTATCTGGAAGACAGGCAACACGGTCGTCGACGCGCTCCTTTCGACCGCTGCGCGCGTCGGCGAATCGTCAATCCCGCTGACGGGAAAACGAGTAGTTTTGATTACCGGCCATCGTCGTGAGAATTTCGGCGAGCGCTTTAGTGCGGCATTCAAGGCCATAAGAGACCTCGCACGACGCTACCCGGAGACCGACTTCGTCTATCCGGTGCATCTCAATCCCAGGGTGCAGGGGCCTGCAAAGGAATTTTTGGCCGATCGTCCCAACATCCACCTGCTGCAGCCCCTCGCATACCCACAACTGATAGCCTTGATGAAACGAGCCTACTTGATCCTGACCGACTCCGGCGGAATTCAAGAAGAGGCTCCTTCGTTTGGAGTTCCAGTACTCGTCATGCGAGATACCACCGAAAGACTAGAAGCAATCGACGCCGGCGTGGCACGCCTCGTAGGGACTGATCCGGAGGCGATCACGACTGGCGTTTCTGAACTGCTGGACGACGTCGCAAAGCGAAACGCTATCGCTGCAATTCCCAACCCCTTCGGGGATGGGCGCGCCTCGGCCCGGATCGTAAAGCATCTTCGAAGAGAGCTGGCGCGCAATTGATCGGCATGCGCTCTCCGCCGACGACCCGGCGTGCATCTCAAGAAAGTGGTCGATCCTGCACACTCGCGCAGTTAGGCGAGCCAACCCCGGCTCTGATCAGCAAGCCAGGACTGCCGGCGTTTGGCAGCCGCGCAAGTTAGCCTTTTGGCCGGCCAGAGTTCAGTGGGGCGTAATTGGGTCTGAAAAGCGGTCGAAATTGTCGAGACCAGCCGGCTGAACACCTAGCTGCGCCAAAAGGGCGAGGCAGCGTCGCTGCTCCCAGTTTTCCGGTTCTCCAGGTTCGAGCGATGCCAGGAGCCTTTCGCACTTCAGGAGATCGTCGTCAGTGAGCGACTGAGCTTCCGCCTCGGTCGCCAATCCAAAGGCCAACGCCACCAATGTCAACAGAAACGGACTTCTACGCATCGCACTCACCAGTTACAAAGTTCTACCGCTTTTTTACCTTCTATTTACCCTTTGGTCAACAGAGTCGGCAGCCAATGGTTAAACTTGGCTTGTTTGCAATCTGGAATAAATACTTTGGTCAAAATGATTGAATTTGCTGTGGAAAAGGATGGGAGTATATACAATCTAACATTGTAAATTGAGGTGTATCACAAGCAGAAGCGACATTGGTCCGAAGGTTAGCCAGCTAATGGGGGCAAGCCGGTCGGCTACTGCGATGTTATGCGAAGGACCATTTTGAGGTCGCTGCATCGGAGCGAATGGTCCGTAGACCGCCTTCGAGCCAAGACGTATCTGGTCGCCGCCCGCTTGGCGGCACGAATGGCCTAGCCGTCAACCACACCACGATCTGGACTCCCACGAGCGTTGACGCAAGCGCGGAGGTCCGAGTTGCGTCCGCCGCAGGCACCTGCGGCTATCGATTCCGCGGTGCGCCGGGCTGAGCGAGCGCACTACGTCCGCTCAGCCCCCCACCTTGCAGCCCCTTAACAGGAGTTCGGTTGAGCTAGTGGTGCCAGCCGTTACAGTGCCCGCGCTCGTGCCGGTAAAGGCGATCGTAGCTCACGGCGGTGATGCTTGAGCGCTGCGGCATGATCAGGATGCACTGCGCCGGTCCACCGATAGCACAGGCATAGAGAGTCTCGCCGCCGCTGCTGCGATACGGGTTGTCCGCGTGCGTAACCAGCCGCTTGCACAGGTCGTTTACCTTGTCAGGCGAGTACTGCCAGACCCGCATATTATCCGCCGGATGATCATACTGGGACGGAGGTAGGTGAGCCATATAACCGGCCGACGCCGTGCCAGCTACCAAGCTATTCGCCACTGTTACTGCAACAAGTAGTTTTGAGATCCTAGTCATGTTCGACGCCCGCTCCTTTGCTGTGAAGCCCTTCAGCTTCGCTTTTTGATGACGATCAGAATGACATAGAGTGATGAATACCTCCTTTGCCTCTCCAACCGAGTTCGTCATAACTTGTCCTCCAACTGTTAAGCATGTTGCGTGCGGAGTAATCCGAGACTGGAGGGCGGACGTCATCCACCGTGAATGCGTGCAACTCGGTCGCAAAGAGAGGAGAGAACGGATCTGTAATCTCGCCGGCGCGCTCCGGTTGGCCCCCTCGCTCTACAGGCCAGGCCGCTATTGGTTGTTGGCCTGGCTCGGGTTGGAATTCCTTGGGGAAGCGCATCCTGGAGACGCAAGGCCTCCGTCTCGCGGGGCGTTACCTTAGAGGCCGAAGCACAGTGAACGAGCCTCGTTCCTCGAGGAAATGCGGCACGCGAATTAACTTTCGCGATAATTAGAAGTTAGCGCACGCTGATCCCATTGTGCTTATTATTCAAATTCAAGCTAAGATTGATCACAGCGGGGGACTCTGGGGCAGGGGCCGAGTGATGCCACTCATCCGATGATCAATTTCGAACCTGAAGTTAGCGAAGGGGAGCGAGCGGCGAGCGGTGATCTTGTAGCCGCGGATATTGCCGTGGTCGCTGATTTTTCATCTGGCGAGATGGCTTGGCGGCTTGAAAGCGAGATCCGCGCGCAGGCCGAGCTCGGATACCGCACGGCCCTTATCCATGTTCAAGCGGGGGCGCGCGAGGACTCCTATATTCATCCCGATATCAACGCCTGCGTGGAGCAAGGACTTGCTCTGCCGCTAGAGCCGGCTGGCAGAGCGGTGCGTGCGCGTTTGACCCTGATCTATGATGCGGAGAGGCTCTTTCGAAGTCTTCTGGCAGGTCAGGTTCTTCCACTCCCCAGAATTCTGACCGATTTCGTTGTTGCCCTCGGCTTTGAGTTAAATCACCCCCCCGACAAGGCGACATCGAAACAGACCGACATACTCATTAGAAGCGCGTTCGGCACCACCACGGTATGGGCGGGTGAATCGCAGAACGTGCAGACCCGCCTGCGCGAGGGTGGGCTGCATGTCATAGATGAGCTATGGCGCCCATCTGTGCCGGCGGCGTACCTTCGGCCGATTGGAAACTCAATTCGCCGGACAGCCCCGGTCGTCGGTTGCGCAGGTAGCGGCGCGGCCGCGTGGTGGAAATCGGACGCTGCGGAGATGGTGGCAGCGTTTGGGCAACAGGGTCAAAGACTCGTGCGTGTCTTATTGCCCACGGTCGAGACGGATCCAGACACCCCCTTTCCGAATGATTGGGGCGTTCTTTATGGCCAGGAGGTCAGCCTGAGGAATTATCTTGGAGGGCTCGATGCACTTGTATTCTGCCCGAGTGACGAGAAGGTCGTGCCGCCTCTTGTAGTAATAGCTGCCGCACTTTCGTGCGGCCTTCCGACGATCCTGCATCCCCGGTATAAGAGTATCTTCGGTAACGGAGCGATTTACGCAAAAGCGACTGAGACGGGACCGCTGATTCTTGGGCAGTTTCAAGCTGCGGACCTCGCCCGCCGCCAACAATCCGAGTTAAGAGCCGCCAAGGCGCGCAAGACTTTTGGACCACACATTCACGGGTCGCGCGTCGGTGCCCTTATCGGACCGGCTATCGGTCAGCCTCCCCGCAAAGGCGGTAGCCCGCGCCGTCAGTTACTCTTCGTCTCGACCGACGTCATCGGCCTCGGTCATTTGACTCGCCAACTCGCCATTGCCCGGCGCTGTCCCTCCCACATCGATCCGATCTTCGCGACCTCAAGCCAAGGGTTCAACGTGGTAAGACAGGCGGGTTTCAAGGTGGAGTACATCCCTTACTACGATCAAGCCCGCTTCGACGTTGTGGCCTGGAACGACTGGCTTGCCGAGCAGCTCTGCCAGATCATGCAAGCGCATGCGGCCGATGGCATTGTATTCGACGGGGCCAGTCCTCATGACGGGATAGTCGAAGCAATGAAGAAGCACCGGCGCTTGGCCTCGATTTGGGTTAGACGCGCAATGTGGCGCAAGTACCAGACCAGGCACTTTCTGGACCGGCAAAGATACTTCGACTTGGTAATAGAGCCGGGGGATCTTGCCGCGGCGAATGACGAGGGTGCCACGCCGGGATTCCGATGTGGAGTATTGACGGTTCCTCCAATCATGCTGCTCGATAAGGAGGAGGTCCTCGATCGCGAGGCAGCTGCCTCCCGCCTTGGCCTGGATCCACAAAAGCCAGCCGTGCTCATCCAACTCGGTGCCGACATAACCCGAGATGTCTCAGCCGTGGTCGACCGGATCCTAGGCCTCCTGAGCGCGCACCCGGACGTTCAGCCAGTACTCGCAGAGTGGAACATATCGGCGGTTCCCCTGGACTTCTGGCCGACCTTAAGGCGCCTCCATGGCTTTCCATTCTCTCGCTACTTCGGAGCCTTCGACTTCTCCATCAGCGCTGCCGGCTACAACAGCTTCAATGAGATAATCTCGTTTCAGCTGCCGACGATCTTCTTGTCGAACACCAATCGCGTAACCGATGACCAGCCAGCGCGTGCCACATTTGCCGAGGAGAACGGCGCCGCCATCGCGCTATCGGAACATGACGTCAGTGGTCTGCGGGTGGGGATAGAGAGCCTGCTTCAGGAGAGGGCTCGCTCATATCTCAGAGCAAATTGCCAGAAGCTCGCTCAACCGAACGGCGCAGCAGCTGCGGCCGAAGCGATCGCCGTGATGGTGGAATGATGAAGTCGCCAACAGAACAATTGTCCTTGGCAAGCCTCGACCAGAACCTTCTCGCCGAAGTCAGGGCGTTGCGGGATCGTGTGCAAATTCAGCACGGGTTAGTCGAACTGCTCCTAGAAAGACTTAGATCCTCCAGTCGAGAAAGGCATCTCGAAGCACTTGAGGTCAACGACCCGCTGCCTGTTCACCCACTTCGCGGCGATCACGTGTCGGATGAGAATGGTTCAGCGGACGCCGATGAAGTCGCTGAACCGGAGTCTGGCTTTGAAAATGTCTATTCGCGTCGCGGGACCACCTGGTGGCCGATGCCGGAGAACGCAATTCAGGCATTGCGGCCAAATCCAGGCTGGGAGTTTTGCGGAGTTGGTTCATCCCCGAATGTGATTGGGTTCTCCTTGTGCGGTATGAACATTGAGGAGATTGAGAAGGCGGTCGAACTTGTCAGCTCAGCACAGCGCCAGAAACCGACGTTCGTTCCAATATTTCTAACTGACTGTCCCGATCTCGGAGTCTTCCGTAGGCATGGCTATGTGGCCGAGTACTTGCCCGATCCGGCGATTGGTGCTGAGCAACTTGTGCGTCGACCATACGACCGCGGGCGGCTGATCGAACGAAAGTGGAATATCTCGCGGGTCTTAGAATTCAACCAAGCAATGCGTGAGGCGGCGCTTGAGAGCGATTGGATCATGAATGACGGTCCAAGGTTGGAGTTTCAGTCGACCGCAGAGACTCCCAGCCGCGCGAAAGGACCAGCAACCCGACGCCCCAGAGCAAAGAAGCCCCAGCCAAGGAAAAGCCGCCGCCGAAAAAAAACGGAAAGATGAGCGTAGAAAAGATGAGCGTAGACATGAGTAACCTCCAGGCGAAGGGCGATGTGGTCGCGAAACAGCACGCGGAAATAAGTGCGATCAACGATGTTTCGACGCTGCAGGAATTCGTCAAGAGCGACCCAAGTGGACCGTCTGCCGATGTGGCGTTGGCGCGGATCGCCCAACTTCTTTCAACCCAAATTCGGCAGAGGAAACCCGCGAGGAGAGCAAATGAACCGACGACTTTGGCGGGTTCTGTCGCCAGAGCGCGGGCGACGATAGGAAATGCGGCATGGATCAGACTCGTTCCCCAAGCCATCCGCGATGACCTGCTTGCCGATCTGATCGCCGCCCTCGTTGCGCTATTGGAGGAGTCTCAGAAGAATGGGCGGGAAGAGCCGCCTGGTGGAGACGGCGCGCCTGGTTTAGCTAAGCCCCTTGATCGTGCTGTGCAGCTGCAGGAGGCTTTTGGGTTCCACGTAGCTCTGCATGGGTTCCTCAAGGAGATACCCAGGCGCGAGCGAAGCGCGGGTCTCGAGACACTTGCAGGCGCGCTAGCACAGCGCAATCGCGACGCCGCAGTCCGCGCCTACTGGCTAGCCTATGCTTTCAACCCGAGCCCGGCCAAGGCAAGCAAGATCGCCCAGCGCATGTTCAAGGGCGGAAATATTTCAAGTGCAGGCGGTCTGATCAAACTCGCCGAAGACCAGACCGACAACCCATTCGTAGCCGAACTACGCCTCGCTGCCCGGCTCCTCAAAGACATGCCGACTATCCCCGAGCGCTCTACGGGGAAGGGCGCTCACGACATCGATGTCGCCTACGTCGCTTCGAGTTCCATTGCGCACCAGTCGGTTGGCTATACCGTGCGCACACATCAAATTCTCACGGCGCTGAACAGCCTCGGCCTCCGAACCAGGTGCTTTGTTCGCCCCGGATACCCGTGGGATCGGAGCACTGCGGTCAGCGGCAGGCCGGCAGCCAGCCACCATGTCGACGGTGTCTCGTACGCATACACCAGGATCCCTGATATCTCGCAAGACCCGGAAAACCTTGTGGAGAGGATGGCCGAAGCTTTGTTACGACGATTTCGCAGCTCGCGGCCCTCCGTAGTTCACGCGGCTTCCAACCACCGAAACGCACTGCCGGCGCTGATTGCGGCCCGCCGAGTCGGCACGCCCTTCATCTATGAAGTGCGTGGGCTCTGGGAGCTGACCACTGCAAGTCGCGTTGACGGGTGGCAGGAGACCGAGCGATTTGCGCTTGAACGTTCACTGGAACTTGCGGTCGCCTCGCAGGCAGACCAGGTCCTTACTATCACCGAAGGCGTTGCAGACGAACTTGTCGCAGGGGGTGTCAGCCGCGAGAAGATTGGAATCTTGCCAAATGGAGTCGATCCCGATCGTTTCAAGCCAACGAGGCCCGACGAAGATCTAGCCCTGCTGTTGAACCTCCGCGAAGCTGACATTGTCCTGGTCTATTGTGGCTCGATCCTCGTCTATGAGGGGCTCGACGATCTGATCGAGGCGGTGGCCCTGCTGCGCACCCGTAATATCCGGGCGCGGCTGCTGTTGGTAGGCGACGGGGCTTTCCGTGATCGCCTGCGCTCGCTGGTAGCGCTCCAGCAGCTGGAATCCCAGGTGACGTTTGTCGATCCAGTCGCGCCCGACGAAGTCCATCGCTACTGGTCGTTGGCCGACGCTGTGGCGCTGCCACGCAAACCGTTCAAGGTGTGTGAGGTGGTTTCGCCCCTGAAGCCGTTCGAGGCAATGGCGATGGGCAAGCCGGTCATCCTTTCGGATTTCCCTGTGTCACGCGAAATTGTGCAGGAGGAAGTGACCGGTTTCTTGTGCCCGCCAGCCAGTCCGCGCGACCTTGCTGCAATAATAGAGAGACTTGCGAAGGACCCAATGTTGAGACGAAAAATCGGGAGCGCAGCTCGAAATTGGGTGGCTTCCAATCGAAGCTGGAGCCGCAATGCCAAGATGCTGAAGGCGCTGTATGCACGTCTGACAGAATGATGCAGCTTTTGAAACCAGACATCTCACCTCGCGAGACGAGCGGGAGCGGTTCCATTCGCCAAGTGGACACTGGTTTTCGGCCGAAGGTCATGCTGACGGTGGATGTCGAGGCGCAGCCTGAACGCGCGGAGCGCAATGCAATAGACAGACTCATTTGGGGACGCTTCAACCCGGGAACTTTTGGCATCGCTGAAATGATGTCTGCTGCCGAGCGACATGGCGCAAAGCTCGTCATGTACCTCGACTATGCGGAACACCAAATCTATGGCGAAGGTCTGCTTGATGTTGCACGCGAAATCCATCGGCGCGGCCACGATCTTCAACTCCACATCCATCAGGACTACCTGAGCGACGAGTTCCACCGAAGTCGAGGGATTCGTCGTGTGGACGATCTTAACGCAACGCCAAACGAAGCAGCCCGAGCATACGTGGACTTCCTTTGCGAGATGCATATCTGCATAACCGGAAGTCCACCGACGGCATTCCGCGGCGGAGGCTATCGGTTCAGCCCAGCGATTCTGCGGGAGCTTGCCCGCAACCACATTTCGATTGATTCAAGCTACAATGTTTCGCGAGATACGAAACCCCTGGATATTGGCGCCCGCAAGCAGTTCAAATGGAGTTCTGGAATTTACGAGGTGCCGATCTCGAACGTTTATGGTTTCCGCGGCACGAACCGGTTCGTCGATTACAATTTCAACGCGTCGATCCTTTTCAGCAACTCCGTCACCGACTCAACAGAACGTCATCAGAAATACCTAACGGAATACTATTCAACCTTTGGAAGCGACGCGATTGCCGTACTTGTCATGCACTCCTGGTCCTTGCTTAAGCTTGGCAATAGCGGCCACTACGAGTTTGCGGGCTCCGGCGGGCTTGAGCGCTTCGAGGCACTTCTTGAGTGCCTGAGCCAGACTGTTGACTTCGTCACAGCCGGTGAAGTCCGGAAGATGATTGAACATGGCGATGTCGAGCTCGAGGGGCTGTGTCAGTTTGAAGATGGCCCTCCTCCGACGTCCGGACAAAATTTGGTGCGCCACGCCAGTATTTGGACTCCAACAGTGGGCCGCAAATCCATCGTGGCCGGCGAGCGTCCAAAGGCCGTCGAAGCAGTGACATCCGCGGCAGAGGCTGTCGGAGAAGTTTTCTGTCCAATTTGCGGAACACCGCGGAGTCAGTTCAAGGACTACAACGGCAGCCGCCGTCTCTGTCCACGCTGTGGCTCGGTGGAACGAGAGCGCGTATTAGCCGACCTATTCCGTGGCAAGTTGAAGGCAAAGGCCGACCTGACCGGGAAACGTGTTCTGCTAATAGGCCCGGCGGATTGCGAGCTGAGGTTACTGAAAGAAATCGGGGTCGGTGAGATCGTCACAGCCGACATCAGGCCCGAACTAAAGCCTGATCTTCTCGTTGACATTTGCAACATGCCGCAGGTCCCGGACGAGTCGTTTGATGCGGCTTTGGGAAGCTATGTACTTTCCTGCGTCTATGACATCGGAAAAGCGCTCTCAGAAATTGCCCGCGTGCTGCGCCCGGACGGCCTGCTAATGACGTCCGATCCCCTTACACGGGGAGCTGTGACCGTTGAGAACACCGACCTTGATCAGGTTACGGCGTGGTACGGAAAATCCGACTATGAACGATATTCAGTCGGCAGTTTCCGGCGCCTCGGTGAGCTGGATGCCGCGGATCTCATCGGACAGTACTTCGAGGTGGAGGCGATCAAAGGGGTCGACGCTTCGACCGGCGTTTTCCTGGTCTGGCATGTGGGCCGGAAGGCGAATAAGCATTTGCAAAAAGCTAGTGCGCGCGCAGCTTCGACCAATGAAGCCCGACCGGACGCGGATATGTTGCCGGGCGAACCCTACCAAGCAGAACGGAGTGATGCGCTTCGCGTCACCTATTGCCCAATCTGTTCAGATCCACTTGAGACGTTGGAGAAGAAAGAAAACTGCAAACGCTGCAGTTCGCGCCCGCGTCTGCGCTCCCTTGCCCCGTTGTTACAGCATGTAATCGTCCCTCTGGCGTCGGCTGCAGGCGCAGCTCGCGACTTGCCGCTCCTGGCCTTTGCAATGACGACCGGTGAGCGCAAGTTACTTGAAGGAGTGTTTCATAAGTTCACATCTGCGTCGCTTTACGGAAACTACAGCTCCGAACATGAAACTGGAGTCGATGCGCGCGATCTCTCCCGCTACCCGGCAAACAGCTTCGTGGGGCACTTCAGCATGCTTCTTTTTGACTATTTTGAAGAGCACGAGCCAGCTTTGAAGGAAGCGTTCCGGGTGCTCACACCGGGGGGAATGCTCGTTACCCATATCGCACCGTACCGCCTGAGCGACGATTTCGCTCCGGCAAAGACCGTCCGCCGAATTCTGCCTCGAGAGGGTTACCTCGATTACCTCCCTAAGGAGGCTGGCCTCCCCGACGTAAAGGTTGGCAGGCACTGGTTCATCAAAGCTATGCGCGGGGCGGGGTTTGAGACCCGGTGGGCGCAAGTGGAGGATGCAGCTACAGGCCTGCTGCTCGATTGGTTTGTCGGCATCAAGCCACGCGCCGTGCAGTCAACGCTGCCAACCGCCGCAACTTCATTCTCGCCGCTATGGGACATCGAAATCTCGACCTGCGCGCTCTGCGGGAAGGACGCAGATCTGTCGAATCTGGCAGAGGTCTGCCCAAACTGCGGATCTACGGTTGGAACGCGCGCGCTTGAGCCCGTCCTAACGAAGATCGTCGCTCCCATCTTGTCTGCGAACGGTCTGTCTTCGCTGCCTCTGCTCGCTTTTGCAATGAACAACCGCGAAAAGAAGCTACTCGATCGTTTCTTCACAAGTTATAAGTCAGTATCACTCTTTGGCGGCTATCGCCATGATCATGAAGAAGGCGTCGATGCCCGAGATCTGACTAGGTATAGAGATGATCAGTTTTGCGGCCACTTCGGGATTGCTTTGTTTGATTACTTTACCGAGCACGAACAAGCCCTGAGAGAGGCATTCCGAGTGACCGCCGGCGGGGGGGTCTTTCTTACATCAATTTTGCCCTACCGAATGGTGGAAGGAAACGTCGCGCCGGCCGCGGACTCGGTGGTTCATGGGCGTCCCGGTGAATACCTACCGGAGGGCGCCAGCCTGCCGAGCATAAAGGTCGGGCGCCAGTGG
>CAYTTC010000062.1:0-20066 GCA_964440525.1 uncultured Propylenella sp.
TGCGTATTCTCGTTACAGGCGGCGCCGGATTCATCGGCAGCGCGGTCGTCCGCCGTCTGATCGAGCGGACGGGGCACAGCGTGCTCAATGTCGACAAGCTCACCTACGCAGCCTCACCCATGTCGCTTGCGACGGTTGAAGCGAATCCGCGCTATGATTTTCGTGCCATCGACATATGCGACGAGGCCGCGGTGACCGGCGTATTCCGCGATTTTCAACCCGATGCGGTCATGCACCTGGCCGCCGAGAGTCATGTCGACCGATCGATCGACGGCCCGGACGCTTTCGTGGAGACCAATGTGGTCGGCACTCTCCGCCTCCTCGAAGCGGCACGCGCCCATTGGGGCAATCTCGACGGGGCCGGACGGACACAGTTCCGTTTCCACCACGTGTCGACTGACGAGGTTTTCGGCGCGCTCAACGCCGGCGATCCGCCCTTCTCGGAGGCGACACCCTATGACCCGCGCTCGCCCTATTCCGCAAGCAAGGCCGCCGCCGATCATCTGGTGAGGGCCTGGGGCCACACCTACGGTTTGCCGATCCTCGTCACGAACTGCACGAACAATTACGGGCCCTATCATTTTCCCGAGAAGCTCATCCCCTTGACGATCGTCAAGGCGCTGAGGGGCGAAGCCCTGCCTGTCTACGGGAGGGGCGAGAACGTCCGCGATTGGCTCCATGTTGAGGACCACGTGGAGGCGCTGATCGCCGTGGTGGAACGCGGCCGGCCCGGCGAGACCTACTTCATCGGCGGCGGCGCCGAACGCACCAATCTCGATGTCGTTACCCGCATCGCGGAGCTAGTGGACGAGCTGGCGGAACCGCTGCCCTCCGGCCGTCGGCGGACGGATCTTATTGCTTTCGTTCCCGACCGTCCGGGCCACGATTTCCGCTATGCGATGGACGTCTCGAAAATCGAGGGGGAGCTCGGTTGGCGGCCCTCGCACAGTTTCGAAAGCGGGCTCAGGGAAACGGTCGCCTGGTATCTGGCGAACACATCGTGGTGGCAGCCGGTCATGAGGCGCTATGTCGGCGCGCGCCTCGGCACTGTCAAGACGCCGGTGCCGGCGGGAGCATGACGCGATGCGCGTGCTCGTCTTCGGGTCGACCGGGCAGGTCGCGCGAGCGCTTGCTCGAGCGCCATGGCCAAAGGACACCACGCTGACCTACCTTGACCGCCAATCGGCCGATCTGTCGCGTCCCCAAAGGCTAGGTCCGATCGTGCGCGATCACGCAGCGGACGCCGTGATCATCGCCGCGGCCTATACGAATGTCGACGCTGCCGAGAGCGAAGAAGACCTCGCGATGGCGGTGAACGCCGCTGCCCCGGCGGCGATCGCGCGCGAAGCGGCGACGCTCTCCGTACCTGTCGTGCATTTCTCGACTGACTACGTGTTCGACGGCGAGAAAGACGAATGGTATGAGGAAACGGATCCGGTCGGCCCGCTGAATGCCTACGGCCGCTCGAAGCTCGCGGGAGAGCTCGCCGTCCGCGACGCCAATCCCCGGCACCTCATCCTGCGGACGTCCTGGGTCTACAGCGCCCTGGGGAAAAGCTTCCTGCACTCCATGCTGCGCCAGGCGTCAAGCCGCGAGGTCGGCATCGTGGTCGATCAACGGGGTTGTCCGACTGCCGCTAACGACATCGCGCAGGCGATCGCCGGCACCCTCCCCTCTCTAGTGAACGCTGATGGGCCGTGGGGAACCTACCATCTCGCAGGCGGCTCGGAGACGACTTGGCACGGCTTCGCCGAGGCGATCTTTAGAGGACTCGCGGCGCGCGGAATCCCGCGGCCGCGCAATAGGCCCATCGCCACGGCCGACTACGCGACGCCTGCAAGAAGACCCAAGAACAGCCGCCTGTCGAGCGAGCTATTCGCACGAACCTTCGGAGTGAGGCTTCCCGGCTATGCCGCCTCCCTCCCCGCAATCCTCGACGAAGCGCTTGGCACAGCGCCTTCGACGGACCGAGTAGCGCCGTGAAGGGAATCGTGCTCGCCGGCGGGCGAGGAACGCGGCTCTATCCGATGACCCGAGCCGTCAACAAACAGCTCTTGCCGATCTACGACAAGCCCATGATCTACTATCCGATCTCGGTGCTCATGCTTGCCGGGATCCGCGAGATTCTGCTTATCACGACACCGCGCGACGCTCCGCTCTATCGTGACCTTTTCGGCGACGGTTCGTGGCTCGGCATGCATTTCGACTACGCGGTCCAGCCTGAGCCTGACGGCCTCGCCCGCGCCTTCGTGATAGGCCGCAACTTCGTCGGCGGCGACAGCGTCACGCTTGTTCTGGGCGACAACATTTTCTTCGGTCACACACTTCCGGATCTACTGCGGAAGGCGACGGCAAATCGACGGGGAGCCACGATTTTCGCCTACATCGTGGACGAGCCTCAGCGCTACGGTGTCGTCACGTTAGATGCGGCGTGGCGTCCCGTGGCGATCGAGGAAAAGCCTCGAGAGCCAAAGAGCAGCTGGGCGGTGACCGGCCTCTACGTTTACGACAACCGCGTCTTGGACATCGCCGCTGCGCTGAAACCGTCGCAGCGCGGCGAGATCGAGATCACCGACGTGAACCGAGCCTACCTCGAACGGGGCGAGCTGGAGGTGGAACGGCTCGGCCGTGGCTTCGCCTGGCTGGACACCGGTACATGCGACAGCCTGCTGGAGGCGGCGGAGTTCGTGCGCACCATCCAGCATCGGCAGGCGCTCCCAATCGCCTGTCTCGAGGAGATCGCCTTTCATCAAGGCTGGATCGGTCCGGCAGAGCTTGAAGCGCTCGCCACCGAGCTCGGCGAGACCCGCTACGGCGCCTACCTGCGGGCGTTGGTCGAATCAGCAGACAGATAGGCCGGCGCCGGGAAGCGTAGCCGCATTGGTCTCATGCCTGGGCCAACAGACCTCCGGTCCACGGCCGTTCGTCTTCAGGCGACCTCGACCTGCTCCGGCTTGTCCGCATTCCGCTTGCGAATGCGCGGATCACCCGACTTGACCACTCGAAACACGGCGGTCCGCCATTCTGAGCCGACGGGCACGAAGCGCGGATGGTTCGGCATCTCGGTGTCGACGAACCGCTTCACGTCCGGCCAATCGTTGGCGCCGTAGTCATCGAATATGACGAACCCTCCCAGTCTCACGAACGGAGAATAGTTCTCAAAGTCGCCTTTGACGCCCGCAAAGGAATGATCGCCGTCGACAATCAGGAGGTCGTACTCGCGCTTAGCCGCCTCGCCGATCGCGTCCGCGCTGGTGCTCATGCTCTTGATGATGGTGACGTCCTGCTCGGGAACGCCAGCGATCCGAAGGTTGTCGCGAAATACCTCCTCCGAAACGATTTGGCCGGTAACGATATCCTTTGAGCGGCCGTAATAGCTCTCGAGCGGATCGATAACCGTCAGATGAACGGCCTTACCCTCACGCCGCAGCGCGTCGACCACCGCAATCGCGCCGATACCAAAGAGCGTTCCGATCTCCAGCACAGACACGGATTTCTGACCCACCGCCTGGCCGACCATCGCTCGCAACATGATGTCTTCAATGGTGGTGGCGAGCCTGCCGTGCATGTTGCTTTCGAGAACGCAAATCCGATGCGCCGCGTAGCCAAGGGTTTTGTTATCGGCCGGAACCGATAGACGTCGGCCCCAGACCGTCTTGAGCAACTCCACCTGCTCGTCAGTCAAAGTCCGATTGAAAGTCCGATAGCGCCCGAAGTTGTACATCGGCGCGGACGCAAGAAGCGCTTTTCCCGCAGCCTCGGCGCGTACGGCGGTAGCATTTGTCTCTTGGGCAAGCCGAGAGAGGTCCGCGATCTTATTCGACAGAGCCTTCTCCGTATTCTCAGCCTGGCCGGCAGTGCTGTCGATGCGGCCCCCTAGCTCCGCCACCTGCTTCTGGCTGCGCGCCAAGGCATCAATCATCGCCTCTCGATGCCGTAGGACGTGACGATCCGCCCTACGGGCAAGCGTCCCTGCATAGCCGATGCCGGTGGCGAGCAACCAGCCGAACGCCAACGCCTCCAACAGGATCCAGACGAGCGGGCGATAAGGCGGCGCGCCGGGAAGCACTGCACCGACGACAAGGGCAAGCAAGATAAGGCCAAATCCGAGCGCTACGGCGGGATGGCGTCGGACGAAATTCGAGCACCACAGCAGATATCCTGTGAGGTTGACAGCCACGAGATCATCCCCGGCCGGCGCCGCAGCCGGCTTGGCGGCAACGTCTGACAGTGCCGTAGGTCTCCCTTCCTGCGGAGGCGATTTCGCAAGCATATCTTTGGAGTCCTCTAACTGCAGACAAGCGCGGAACGTCTGCTCCAGCGTTACAATGCCGGGATCAACTCTGAATGCGAGAATGTTGCCCCAAGCTTGCGGCGACAGAAGAGGCGCCGGATACTTCGATAACCGGCACCAATCGTGACGGATTCCATAGCGCAGGACTGGATGCCACTCGCTGATATACAAAGCATAGCCCAATCCGACAAGAAACTCAGCCATGTCTCGATAGGTGTAGCCAAGTGCTGAGGTCTTAGAATCCTCGAATTCGCATTCGATGGCGTCGGGCTTGATCAGATCCCAAGGAACGCCCTTCAACACCGGAAATTCGAAACCTTCGACATCGACTTTCAGAACATCGATGGTGCTGAGACCATTCTCCCGCACAATCTCGGCGACCGTGGTCACATCGACAGAGGCCATCCTTCGGTGGCTGTCGCGAAAAGCGTGCAGGCCGCTGATCCCGCTACTCTCCGCAGACGTAAAGAACGATAGCCCGGTCGCCGGTCTGTCGGAGACTGCTCGCGGATCGATGCTCACGTTGGCGCTACGTCCGAAGAGCCCCGTCAGTTTCTCCCGGTTATCCGGATCCGGCTCGAAGCAGAGGATGCGCCAACCGAGTCTGTTGAAATGCGCTGCGCTTGACCCGCGATGCGCCCCGATATCCAGCAGAACGTGCCGAACGCCCGTCCGATCTCCAAACAGCTTGGCAATAACGGCGACCTCGTCGACATTGGCGTTCTCCGCCCGCCCGTACTGCAATTGCGCATGCATGGAATCGTCGACCGTAACTCCGTTGGCGGGACCCGCAGGGAAATTCGCCGAGCGGTCCTCCAATTCAATCTCATCGAAACTTCGAAACGGAACGGCGTCGACCCGGGAGGTCGCACTTCCGTTCCACACCGAAATTCTTCGCGGCGCCAGGACCTCGGCTACGGCGCGCCAGCAATTGATATGAAGATCGGAAATCGGATTTGGGACAGTATATTTGTCACCCTCTATCTGATAGGTCGGAAAAAAGTAGTTTGGATTGTGTTCAGGAGTCTTTTTGATCTCAAGAACGTTGTTACCTCTATCCTCGGCGCCGGCTATTTTTTCAACATAGTTGCAGTCGACCCCCATCAGGATCATCCGTTTGTATCCGAGCATCGCCCCTACAAGGGCGGCGTGGCTGCCGGTCGTGAATGGAGTCGGTGAAAAAAGCCGCGATGTCTCGCGCAGGTGCTCGAAGCACATGACTCGCGCGTCGTTTCGAATGTTCTGGGGCATTCGTTCCACGAGATCGCGGCGCAGCACGAAAATCTCGATGCCGTTGCGATCCTGTTCGCGAATAAGGCGCTCGATGGCGTCCTTGTGCGACTCACCAACAACCGCATCGAGGCAAATGTAGTATCGTGGGTACCATCCGATCTGGTCCCAGAAGCGATAGGCGGCATTCATGCCGATCGCGTCGAAATCGCGAAACCGCGAGAAGTCGAAACCGGCAAGAGAGGGGCCGTTTCCGAGAACGACAAGTGTTCTTCCCCGCCCGGCACGGCGGGCCGGGGCGGCAGCGTGAGCGCCGCGCTCGGCGGAGGTCGAAGCAGCCGACAGTTGGCTGACCGAAGGCTCTCTCGGTGCGGTTGGGTCGGACAATGCACTGCGCTCCCGGCTCAGCATTGATCCCGCCGCATTCAGGCTGCTTGGCGCGGCGGGCTCTCATGGGACAGCCCTGCATCCGCAGCGCCGGCCGTCCAATAGCGCGATGCGTCGCCGGTCTCAATGCCGATTTGGCGGGGGCGATGCCCCCGCCATTCGCCGGCTTGCCTCGCGAACCGGCGTCATGGTAACGGCGCGGCTTGTTTGGAGGGTTATCGCTTGATCATCCGGCAGGGGTTTTTCGAAGGCCGTATTCTCCCAAGCATGGAGGAGAAATTCTTCGATTTCGTAGCCGAGCAAATGGTACCTGTTTGGCGCTCCTTTCCCGGTCTGATCGATCTTCGTGTTTCAACGGCCTTTTCGCCCGAGAACGACATCGTCTATCCCCTGCATACGGCATTCGCCTATCCATCCGACGCCGTGCTTGAGGCGGCACAGGCTTCTCCTCAACGGCAAGAATCGCTCGCGCGCACAAAGCAGCTCCTCAAAATGTTCGACGGGCGCATTTTTCACGTGGTAACGCGACCGCTCCTCCACGCAGGGCACACAATCGGCTCGTGACACCGCGCTTGATAATCAGGTTTCTTGTGTGCTGAATGCGCCGGCAACCCGAAGAGAACCGCAAGAATTGAAGAGTTGGTGGAAGCGCCGAATGTCGTTCAAGGATAGGATTCGGAGAAAAGAGCTTATAGTCGGTTCGTGGATTCAGCTGGGGTATCCGCAGACGACCGAGATCGTCGCTCGCGCTGGGTTCCAATTCGTAGTGATCGACATGGAGCACACATCGATCTCATCGAGCGAGCTGCTTTCCTCAATCCAGATTGCGAGCCTTGCGGGCATCGCCGTCCTCGTGCGGGTCGGCGCCAACGATCCGCTCCTGATCAAGCGCGCGATGGACGCCGGCGCCGACGGAATTATTGTGCCCATGGTGGAGACCCGCGAGCAAGCCGAACGCGCACGCGACGCGATCTACTACCCGCCCAAGGGCCTGCGCGGCGTGGGGCTTGCGCGAGCACAAGGATTCGGGCTCGACTTTGACGCCTACCGGGACAGGATGGCGGAGGAGACTATCCTCATCGTTCAGATCGAGCACCGCCGCGCGGTCGACGCGCTCGAGACGATCCTCGACGTCGACGGCGTCGATGGCTTTCTGGTCGGCCCTTACGACATGTCGGGCTCATTCGGAAAGCCAGGTAATTTCGCCGATCCGGAGGTTGCTGCAGCGCTTTCCCGTGTCGCCGAAGTGGTGAAGAATCACAGCAAGCCTTCGGGCATTCACGTCGTCTTTCCCGATCCTGCGCTCCTCTCGCAACGCATCTCGGAAGGCTATCGCTTCATCGCCTACGGCACGGATTTGGTTTTCTTTGCCGAGACTGTGCGGCGCTCCGTTGCCGAGGCGCCGGGGCTTGGGGTCACCGTCTCTTGAGGCGCTTGCTTGGTGAAAAAGATGACGGTCACGGCATTCGTTCCCATGAAGGGCCATTCGGCCCGAGTCCCTAACAAGAACATCCGGCCATTGGCCGGCAAGCCCCTCTTTCACTGGATCACGCTGGCGCTTCTGGCCGCCAGGCGCGTCGACCGCGTCGTTATCGAGACCGACTCAGACAGGATCGCCGAGGACGCCGCGAGAAGCTTTCCGAGCCTGACGGTATTGCGCCGTCCCCGCGAGCTGTGGGGAGACGATGTCCCGATGAACAGCATCATCGAATTCCATATGTCGATGGTCGCAAGCGACGTGTATTTCCAGACCCATTCGACGAACCCGCTGCTGCGCGCATCGACCATGGATCTAGCCATCGAGCGGTTTCTCGCACCCGGCGACCACGACAGCCTTTTCGCCGTCAATGTGTGGCGCACCCGATTCTTCTGGTCGGACGGGCGGCCGGTGAACCACAATCCCGACGAGCTGTTGCCGACACAGGACCTACCTCCGCTGCTCGAAGAGAATTCCAATATGTACATTTTCACCAAGCAAAGCTTCGCCAAGCGCAAGCATCGCATCGGAACGAAGCCCCTGATGTTCGAGATGGAGTATTCCGAAGCGATCGACATCGATGAGATGGCGCAATTCAAGCTCGCCGACGCGTTGATGACGCTCCGGCTCGAGGAGGGGACGGCGGCGGCGTGAGGACCGTTCTCATCACGACCTCGTCTTTCGGGGAGCGCGACAACGACGCGGTTACCGCTCTGACGGCCGCAAGGATTTCCTTGACCTTCAACCCGTTCGGGCGGCGGCTGAGCGAAGACGAGGCCTGCGACTTGATGAGCCAACATGATCCGCTCGGCATTGTCGCCGGTGTCGAGCCGCTTACGGAGCGGGTGCTCGCCGCGGCGCCGTCGTTGAAGGCGGTCGCGCGCTGTGGGACTGGGATGGACTCGGTCGATGTCGCGGCCGCCGCTCGCCTCGGGATTCGGGTGAGCCGGACGCCAGATGCGCCGGCCGCCGCCGTAGCCGAGCTCACGCTCGGCCTCATGCTCGCCGTGTTGCGCCGGATTGCGGAGGCCGACCGGACACTCCGCGCCGGCGGCTGGAAAGCCCTGACCGGCGGGCTGCTCGGCGCCCGCACCGTTGGCCTCGTCGGCTATGGCCGTGTCGGTCGCCGCGTGGCAAACCTCGTCCGGCCCACCGGGGCGAGAATTATCGCATGCGATCCGCACCTCGCCGAGGCCGATGTGCCTCTGGCGCCGCTCGAAGAGTTGCTTGCAGCGGCGGATGTCGTTTCGCTGCACGCGCTCCCGGGGAGCCTGCGCCTCGGAAATCGCGAGTTCGGTCTCATGCGGAAGGGAGCGATCCTCATTAATACGGCGCGCGGCGACCTTGTCGACGAGCCCGCGCTGGTCGAGGCGCTACGGACGGGCCATCTGGCTGGAGTCGGCATCGACGTTTTTGAGGTCGAACCCTACAAGGGCCCCCTCACAACGATCGAGACAGCGGTGCTCACGGCGCATATGGGTTCCTACGCCGCCGAAACGCGCGCGCAGCAGGAGCGCGAGGCGCTTTCCAATCTTGTCGCCGACCTCAAGATGGCCGGGGCGTTCCAGTGAGCCAGACAGGACGCGCCGTCTTCTTCGACTTTGACGGTGTGATCGCCGATTCGGTCGACGTGAAGACGGCCGCCTTTGCCGCGCTCTATGCCGAGTACGGACCGGAGACGATGGCCAAGGTGGAGACCTACCATCTCGCCAATCTCGGCATGACGCGCTTCCAGAAGTTCGCCTATTTTCAGCGCGAATTCGTAGCCGGCCCAACCGACGAGCGGACGATCGCAGACCTTGCAACGCGCTTTGGCCTCGAGGTGAAGCACCGTGTCATCGCGTCGCCGGAAATTCCCGGCGCGCGACGGGCGCTGGAGGTGCTGAGCGAGCGCCTGCCACTTTTCGTCGTTTCCGCCACGCCGGACGACGAACTGATGGAGATCCTCGTCGCACGCGGCATTGCGCAGTTCTTCACCTCTGCTCACGGCGCCCGCCGCAGCAAGCCGGATACCGTCACCGATCTGCTTGCTGGCCATCGCCTCGATCCGGGGTCATGCATCATGGTCGGGGATGCGATGGCGGACTTCCATGCGGCGACGAGGAACGGCGTTAGGTTTGTTGGGGTTGTCTCCCCGGGTCGACCGAATCCGTTTCCTGCAGGCACGGCGACGATCCCCAACCTTGTCGGCTTCACCGACGATTGCCTGGCGGAATGGGCCGCATGACACGGCCACCGTCGCACGGTCGAATCGTCGTCATCGGTGGGGGCGGCTTCCTCGGAAGCCATGTCGCCGACGCTCTATCGGATGCCGGCTATTTGGTGACTGTCGTCGATAGGGTCGCGTCCCCATGGCTGCGGTCCGACCAACAGTCCGTGATCGCCGATATCCGTGACCGCGATGCTCTTGCCAAGGCCTTCGAAGGCGCTGAAGCGGTGATCAATTTCGCCGGCATTGCCGACATTGCCGCTGCCAACACGAATCCCGTCGAGACCGCCGAGATCAACCTGCTTGGAACGTTGCAATCCGTCGAAGCAGCTCTCAGCGTCGGCATCAAGCGCTATCTGTTTGCCTCGACGGTCTATGTCTATTCCGACCTCGGCGGTTTCTATCGAGCGAGCAAGCAGGCATGCGAAGCCTTCATTGAGACCTATGGACAGGAGCGCGGCCTCGACTACACGATCCTGCGCTATGGAACTCTCTATGGGCGGCGGGCCGGACCGACCAACCGCATCCACGCGATGATCGAAAGCGCGATCCGCTCCTCCCGCATCTCCTACCCCGGCAGCGGTGAGGCGCTGCGCGATTTCATCCACGTCCGCGATGCGGCACGGATGACTGTGCACACACTCGATGCCGCCTATGTCAAACGCCATCTGCTCATCACCGGCCAGGAACGGATGCGGGTCAAGGACGTGGCCCAGATGATCGCCGAGATCTTGCCAGAAAAGATCGATCTCGAATTCGCCGAAGGCGAGCCCGAGGGCCACTACCATTTGACGCCCTACACCTTTGCGCCGCGGCTCGGTCAAAAACTCGTTCCGTCCGACTATATCGACATTGGCCAAGGCCTTCTGGATTGCATCCAGGAGATCTGGGAGAAGGAAAACAGCGGCGAGCCGGTCTACGTGCCGGGCGTGAAGGATCCGCGCAGCGGCGGCTGAAAGCGCCTGCGATCGCCTGGACGCTCCGGCGCCAGCGCCTCCGTCAGGCTTGGCTCACCAGGCGCGCTTTGCTCTCGGCGCGGGCTGACGATCGCCAGTTCCGGGCGCAGCGTTATGAACCGGCCACCCCAATCCTCGATGGCGAGCCACTCGGACATGATCTCGTCCTGGATATTCCAGGGCAGGACGAGAACATAATCAGGCTTCGTCTCGTAAATTGCCTCCGGCCTAAGAACCGGGATTCCGGTTCCCGGCAGGATGCGGCCCTGCTTGGCGGGATTGCGGTCCACCGTGTAGTCGAGGAAATCCGTCCCGATCCCGCAATAGTTCAACAGAGTATTGCCCTTCGCCGGGGCGCCGTAGCCGACGATGGTCTTGCCCGCGTCTTTCAGGCTGATCAGCAGTTCCAGCAGCGCGCGCTTCGCCGCCTTCGTCCTTTCCCCAAAGGACTTGTAGGTCTCCATCCGGTCGAGCCCGGCCGCGCATTCCTCTTCGATGAGGCGGCCAACCGCCGCTTCCGGCGCCGCAACGGCGGATTCGTGCTGGAGGTAAAGCCGCAGCGATCCGCCGTGCGTGGAGAGCCGCTCGACATCGACCGTCTTCAGTCGGTGGCGGGCGAAAAGAGGCATGAGCGCCAAGCCGGACAGATACGAATAGTGCTCGTGATAGATCGTATCGAACTGCGTGTTGGCGATGAGCTCCAGGAGATGGGGAAATTCCGCGGTCACCGTTCCCTCAGGCTTCAAAAGAATCGCCAGGCCAGAGACGAAGTCGTTCAGATCCGGTACATGCGCAAGCACGTTGTTTGCAACGATCAGGTCTGCGCCCTGCCCGTTCTCGCGGAGTCGCTCCGCGGTCTTGCAGCCGAAGAAATCGACGACCGCCTGCACCCCGCGCGCCTTGGCAGCCGCTGCACAATTGGCGGCGGGATCGACGCCAAAACTCGGAATGCCGCGCTCAACGAAATATTGCAGCAGGTAGCCGTCATTCGACGCGATCTCGACCACCTGCGAATTCTCGTCCAGCGAAAACCGAGGTATCGCGGTCTCGACGAAGCGTCGCGCATGCTCGAGCCAGGACGTGGCGAAGGAAGAGAAGTAGATGTAGTCGCCGTGGAAATGCGTCTCGCGCGCAGTGAAGTCCTGCAGCTGCACGAGCTTGCATACATCGCAGACATAAGCGCGAAGCGGATAGAAGGTCTCCGGCGCCGTCGACTCCTCGGCAGTGCGGAAAGCATTTGAGATCGGCTGCAGACCAAGATCGACGAAAAGCGTCGAAAGCGGATTTGCGCAAGCACGGCAGAGCTGCGTCACCGGATTCGCCTACCGGCAGCGCCGGCCGCATCGACCGATTGCGAAAGCGCCTCATAGGCCCGTATCTGATCGAGACTGGCACCGCGCATGTCCTCGCCGCGCCGGTGGGCACTGTACCAATGTGCCGTCCATTGGATGGCCTCTGCGCTCGTCAACCGGTCGGTCCACCCAAGAATCCGCCGCGCAGCCGAGCTGTCGATCGCAAGCCGCACCGCCTCGCGCGGGCCGATGACGGGATCGCGTCGCCATGACGCGGGCGCACCGAGCGCCGCAAGCATCGCTTCGGCCATCGCGCGCACCGGCAGCTCTGCCCCAGACGGACCGAAATTGAGCGACCGCGGCACATCCCTGCCCGCAACCAGCGCCGCGACATAACTGAAATAGCCGGCGAGGCAATCCAGCACATGCTGCCACGGCCGGGTCGAATCGGGGTGCCGGAGCAAGGGAACCTCGCCGCTTGCCGCAGCGCGAACCACATCGGGAACGAGGCGGTCTTCGCCGAAATCGCCACCCCCGACGACATTGCCGCCGCGAGCAGTGGCAACGGCCACGCCGCGCGGCTCGAAATAGCTTTCGGCGAAGGCCCGCGTCAGAATCTCCGCTGCAGCCTTGGAAGCAGCGTATGGCTCGTGCCCGCCGAGCGGATCAGTCTCGACGAAGCGGCCGCCAGCGTTGCGATTGTCGTAGACCTTGTCCGTTGTCACGACCAGCACCGCCTTCAGGTCGGGCGACTCGCGAAGCGCCTCGAGGAGGTGCGCAGTGCCGAGCACATTCGTCGCCACAGTGGAAACGGGATCGCGCGCCGCGCGGCGGACGATTGCCTGTGCCGCCATGTGCAGCACGATTTCGGGTCGGCAGGCGGCGACTATGCCGGCGACGGCATCGCGATCTCTAAGATCGGCGATGCGGTGATCGACGTCGCCCGCGGCGCCGGCGACCTCAAAGAAGGCCGGCTCGGTGTCGGCCGGCAGAGCCACTCCGGTCACCACAGCGCCCGCCTGCTTGAGCCACAACGCCGCCCAAGTGCCCTTGAAGCCCGTGTGACCAGTCAGGAGAACGCGCCGGTGACGCCAAAGCGCTGGATCGAGGACAGCGTTCACGGCCAAAGCTTCCAGGGCGCGCGCCCGGAATTCCACATGTCTTCGAGCTGATTCTTGTCGCGCAACGTGTCCATTGGGTGCCAGAAGCCGCGATGCTTGTAGGCGCGCAATTCGCCGTCGCTCGCAAGACCCTGCAGCGCCTCCCCCTCCCAGGCGCTGTCGTCGGCTTCGATGCGGTCGATCACCGCCGGGTCGAGCACGAAGAACCCGCCGCTGATGAAGCCGTGGTCGCCAGGCGGCTTCTCGGTGAAACGGCGCACGCTGTCGCCGTCGAGGTCGACCGCGCCAAAGCGGCCCGGCGGAACGACCGCCGTCAGCGTCGCAAGCCGCCCATGCGCCCGATGGAATGCGACCAAGGCGCCGACATCGAGGTCGGCGACCCCGTCGCCATAGGTGAAGCAGAACGGCTCGCTCGCATCGAGATAGCCACGAACGCGCTTCAACCGACCCCCCGTCATGGTCTGATCGCCGGTGTCGACCAACGCGATCCGCCACGGCTCGACGGCGCTCTGCCGGTATTCGATGCGGTTGGCGGCGGCGTCGATCACCATGTCGGAATGGTGCATGACGAAGTTCGCGAAATACTCCTTGATCACATAGCCCTTGTAGCCGAGGCAGATCACGAAGTCCGTAAGCCCATGGTGGGCATAGATCTTCATGATGTGCCAGAGGATCGGGCGGCCACCGATTTCCACCATCGGCTTCGGTCGGAGCTGCGATTCCTCGGCAAGTCGGGTTCCAAGCCCTCCCGCCAGAATGACGACTTTCATGATCCGGTTTTTGCGTCCAACGGCGCTCTCGGTGCAAACGGCCGCCTTGCCCATGCGCAGCCGGAAACTGCATAGATCAAAGCCCGGCTTCCCGCCACCACGCCCATGAGTTGATAGCAACCAGCTCCCGCTGTTCTTCTCTCGCGATTCGATGTTAAATCGCATTGAGGGGTCGAACAGGGAGGCTGGACAAATGCGCCTTAATCGAATCGTGGCGGTTACCGCCGTAGTTTTTGGGATGTGCTCGCTCGCCTACGCAGCCGGCCCGGTCGCTCCGAACGTCAATCCGTTCTTTCCGGGTCTTACTCCGATCCCGGTTCACAGCTCGTGCCATCAGAATCTGCGGACTCACGGCGGCGCGTATCCACAGCATTACCATCGCCAGAGTGACTGCGCCGTAATCTCCGCGGACGACGCCGACGACTACGACGACTGCCATCATAGCGTCTTGCGGCATTTCCTTCCGGGATATGGCAAGGTCTGGCATCGGCATCGCGGATCAAATTGCCACGTGGAGCTTTACGAGCACGAAGGCGGCCCGACGCCCGGATACGGCGGCTGTTTCCAGATCGGACCGGCGACGATCTGTCCGTAGTGGCCAACGCTGTTTTGTAACGGCAGTCGCGTAGCAGCGTTCCGCGGACTCAAAATTCAATCCCCTTCTGCGCCTTCACACCGGAGCGGAAGGGGTGTTTTACCTGCTCCATCTCGGTGACGAGATCGGCGGCTTCGACGAGTTCGTCCTTGGCGTTTCTCCCGGTGACGACGACGTGCTTCATCGGCGGGCGGGCGGCGAGCGCCGCGACCACCTCGGCGATGTCGAGATAGTCGTAGCGGAGGACAATGTTCAGCTCGTCGAGGATGACGAGTTGATGCTCGTCGTCCATGAGGAAATCCTTCGCCTTCTCCCAGGCGGCCTTCGCGGCGGCGATGTCGCGGGCACGATCCTGCGTCTCCCAGGTAAAACCCTCGCCCATCGTATGAATGGTCACCTGATCGCCAAATTTTTCGAGCGCCGCCCGCTCGCCGGTCTGCCATTTTCCCTTCACGAACTGGACGATCGCGACTTTCATGCCGTTGCCGAGCGCGCGGAAGACGAGGCCGAAAGCCGCGGTAGATTTGCCCTTGCCCTTGCCGGTGTGGACGATAAGGAGGCCTTTCTCGATCGTCTTCGTCGCGATGATCTTGTCGCGCGCCTCCTTCTTGCGGCGCATTTTCTCGGCGTGTTTGGCGTTGATTTCCGCTTCGGACAGGCCTTCGATCTTCATGAGAACCCCCAGCTTCACGCACGACATGGCGCGCGTGTCGCGCGTTGGAGAGCGAAATGGTGAAAACGCACGGTTTGACGCATATCGCGCTTCGCGTCCGGGACGTCGAACGGTCGCTCAAGTTCTACCATGACGTCCTCCACGTCGTTCCCGTCTATCGCGACGCCAGCTTCATCCAGGCGCAGACTCCGGGAAGCCGCGACGTGCTCGTCTTCGAGAAGAGCGCAAAGAAGACCGGCAAGAGCGGAGGCATCGCACATTTCGGGTTTCGCTTGGTCGACCCCGCCGACATAGACGCCGCCGCAGAGGCCGTCGAGCGCGCCGGGGGGCGCATCCTGAGCAAGGGCGAGTTCGTTCCGGGCGAGCCGTATGTCTTCTTCACCGACCCCGACGGCTACGAAGTCGAAATCTGGTTCGAGATTCCAACGCCCGTCGATCCGCCGGGATAGCCGCTCAGAGGAAACAGGTTTCACGCCGCCCTCGCCAGCGCGCTGAGCTCCTCATAGGCGCTGTTGCGGCGGGGCGCCCAGAGGCCGCGGTCGATCGCCTCGCAGAAGCGGGCGGCGATCTCCTGCAGTGCCGGCGGATTGTTCTCGGCGATGAAGCCTAGCACAGCCGCGTCGCCGAGATAGGCATCGTAGAGCTGCTCGAAATGGTGGTGCTTCACCGCATTCGTCGTCGCGGCGAAGGCGAAGAGGTAGTCGACCGTGGCGGCGATCTCGAAGGCGCCCTTGTAGCCGTGCCGCATGACCCCTGCGATCCACTTCGGGTTCGCCGCGCGGCCGCGGACGACGCGGGCGATCTCCTCGTCGAGCGCGCGGATGACCGGCCGCTCGGGGCGCGAATGGTCGTTGTGAAAGACTTTTGGGGCCTCGCCGCGCAGCGTCTCAACCGAAGCCGCGAGCCCACCCTCGAACTGATAATAGTCATCGGAATCGAGGAGATCATGCTCGCGGTTGTCCTGGTTCTGCACCACCGCGTCGGTGGCTTTGAGCCGCGCTTCGAGCAGGCTGCGCGCGCCCTCGCCTTCGCCTTCGGCGCCGCCGCCATAGGCATAGGCGGACCATTCGAGAAAAGCCGCGGCAAGATCCTTTCGCTCCGCCCAGATGCCCTCATCGATCAGCGTTTGCAGGCCCGCGCCATAAGCGCCCGGCTTCGATCCGAACACGCGGAAGGACGCCGCACGCACGGCCTCCTCCGCACCCAAGCCGGCTTCGGTCAAACGTTTCGCATCGTCACGGATGCGCGCGGCAACGGGGTTCGCC
Source organism: uncultured Propylenella sp. (assembly GCA_964440525.1). Taxonomy (GTDB): domain Bacteria; phylum Pseudomonadota; class Alphaproteobacteria; order Rhizobiales; family Afifellaceae; genus DASWJZ01. Next base: position 16,270 of record CAYTTC010000062.1, read on the forward strand.
TCAGGAGGCTCCTGGCGCTCAGCGACTGCACCAACAGCGTCGTGGAACAGCGAGATCTGGACCGGAAAGGCGTCTCGGAAGAAGCCGGAGATTCGGAGCGTCACATCTACGCGCGGTCGCCGGAGCTCGGAGAGCGAGATGACCTCTATCCCCGTCACGCGGCCGGAGGTGCCCTCCCAGACCGGCCGCGCCCCGATCAGCGCCAGCGCCTGGGCGATGTCGTCGCCGCCTGTGCGCATATTCGACGTACCCCAGACGGTAAGCGCAATCGCTTTCGGCCATTCGCCCTCGTCCTGGAAATACCGTTCGGCGAGGAGGTCGGCGGAGCGCCGGCCGAGCTCCCACGCCGCCGGAGTCGGCACGGCGCGGACATCGACCGAGTAGAAATTGCGTCCTGTCGGGAGGCAGTCGGCGCGCCCCCGCGTCGGCGCGCCGGACGGGCCGGGGGCGACGAATTTCCCGGAGAGCGCGTCGAGGATGGAAGCGATTTCGCTTGCTCCCGATCGGTCTAAGGCGGGAGCGATTTGATCGGCGAGCGACTCGATCACAGCAGCGGTGCGCGAGCCGGTAGCAGCTTCCCTCCCCCCTTGCGGGGGAGGGTCAGGGAGGGGGGAAGGATGCAGGCCGCGAACAGCCCTTTCCGACGGCGATCGAAGGAACGATACGAGACCGAGGGCGAGCGCTTCGAGCCGCTCGATGGTGTCGCCGTGTGTGCGCCAGGGCGCCAGCGGCGGACCATCGCCTGTTGCGCCGCGGCTGTGGCTTTCCCCCCTCCCTGACCCTCCCCCGCAAGGGGGGAGGGGATTCGCCAGAGCCTCCGGCCGCGGCCCAACCCAGGGCTCGGCGAAGGCGCAATCGAGCGGGTCAAATCCGAGCCCAAAATCGTCGGCGAGAGCGCGGATGAGCGAGGCATCCCCAGCCCTGCCGCTGCCGCGCGGCACACGGCCGAGCGCTACCAGTGTCTCGGCGCGCTGCCCGCCGGTCGGCCCTTCGCCCAGAATGTGAAGCCCGTCGCGGATCTGCAATTCCTTCAGGTCGCAAATGTGCTCGTCGAGTTTTGCGAGCGACGTCTGCAAATCCCCCTTCAGGTCGAGGCCGATATCCTTGTCGAAGCCATGCGCGCGCACGAGGTCGACGATCTCCGCCGCGACGAGTTTTGCGCGACGCGGATCGCCGGCCTCGGCGGCGGCATATTCGTCGATCAGCTTTTCGATCTCCACCGCGGGCCCGTGGCTTTCCGCACGCGCCATCGGCGGCATCAGATGGTCAACCACGACCGCGGCCGTGCGGCGCTTCGCCTGCGCTCCCTCACCCGGATCGTTGACGATGAACGGATAAATCACCGGGAGCGGCCCGAGCGCCGCCTCCGGAAAACAATTTTTCGAAAGCGCCAGCGCCTTTCCCGGCAGCCATTCGAGATTGCCGTGCTTGCCCATATGGACGAGCGCATCGGCGCCGAATTCCTCGCGCAGCCAGATGTAGAAGGCGAAATACGCATGCGTCGGGACGAGATCCGGGTCGTGATAGCTGGCCTTCGGATCGATGTCGTAGCCACGCGCCGGCTGGATGCCGATTACGACATTGCCGAAGCGATGCGCTGGAAGGACAAACGCGCCGTCGGAGACGAATGGATCGGACTCGGGTCCGCCCCAACGGGCTTGAACCGCAGTCTGCACGCTCTCCGGCAAGCGGTTGAACTGCAATACGTAATCATCGAGCGAAAGCGTCTCGCCGAAAGCTCCCCTTCTCCCATAGGGAGAAGGTGGCCCCGAAGGGGCCGGATGAGGGGATGCGGCTTCGGAGGCTACCTTCAAACGTTGCATCCCCTCAGTCCCCCGGTTCAACCGGGGGACTTGCTCCGCAGCCACCCTCTCCCTCTGGGAGAGGGTTCGCGCGTTCGTCGGGCCGGCAAGCAGCAGCTCCATCAACGCCGCGCCGTTCTCAGGAGCGCCCTCCGCACGATACCCGGCCTCCCGCATCTCCCTCAGCACATTTGCCGTCGAAGCTGGCGCATCGAGCCCGACCCCATTGGCGATGCGGCCGTCCTTGTTCGGATAGTTCGACAGCACGATCGCGACGCGCTTCTCGCCGTTCGGCTTCGCGCGGAGATGCGCCCAGCGGGCCGCGAGATCGGCGACGAAGGCGACACGGTCGGCCTTGGGGCGATAGCGGACCGGCCGGCATTCGGTGAGCGGGTCGAGCGCACCCGCCTCCTTGAAGGAGACGGCGCGGCTGATGATGCGGCCGTCCACCTCGGGGAGCACCACATTCATCGTGAGGTCGGTCGGCGATAGGCCGCGTGTCGATCCCGCCCAGGCCTCTTCCGAGATGCCCGCAAAGGTCACCTGCAGGACCGGCCGCTCGCCGCCGTCGAGCACCGTTCCCAAAAATTCGCTTCCCGGCTGCGACAGCGCGAAGGCAGTGGCGTTCAACACAATTGCCGGCTCATGCTCTGCGAACGCCTTCGCGACGAAGCTTGCGTCCTCCTTCGCCTTGAGGCTGGAGACGTAGACGGGAAGGGGCCTTAGCCCGCGTTCCTGAAGCGCCGCGCAAAGCGCGTCGACCGGCTCCGTCTGCCCAGATTGCATCAGCGCGCGATAGAAGACGATGGCCGCGGTGGGGTTGGGCGGGACCCCTCTCCCGTGGGGAGAGGGTGTCGCCGAAGGCGACGGGTCAGGGAGTGCAGCGCTGGAATGAGGACGCTCTCGGCGCCGCATCCCCTCATCCGGCTGCTTCGCAGCCACCTTCTCCCTCTGGGAGAAGGGACGCCAACCGTAGAACCCCGCGCTCGGCAGCGCCCTCGGCTCGTCCGGCTCCGCCCCTTCGCCGATCAGATGAGCGCAATACCGCAAAGCATTGGCGAGATTCTCCGATCCGCCCTCCACGAGAAAGGCCCAGAGTTTTCGCGCCTCCGCCTCCGGCACCGTGCCATGCGCCGCGAGCGAAGAATCCCAACTGGCATCACCGGGGATGACGATGAGCCGCGTGGAATTGGCGCGGGCGAGCCGCACCGCCTCGTCGAGTCCATAACGCCAGTACGACGCCCCGCCGAGCAGGCGGACGACCACGAGCTTCGCGTCGGCCAAAACCTTTTCGCCGTAGAGGTCGACCGAATAGGGATGCGCCAGTGCCATCCAGTTGGCGAGACGCACACTCGGAAATCTTTCGCCAAGCGCGCGCCGCGCAGCGGCGAGGCCCGAAATCTCCGTGTCGGCGGCCGAGAGGATGACAATGTCGCCGGGCGATTGCTCGAGGTCGACCGGCTCGGCGGCGCCTGTGAGACCGCGCGGCTGGCCTTTCAGGAGGTGCATGGGACGCGCACCGCCGGTCTATCCATTTGTTATCCCGGAATGCGCGAAGCGCCTGTCCGGGACCCATGAACACCGAAGCGCGAAACGACGGTCGCGCTCGGTTGCGACAATCCTTCGGCGAGCGATGCTTATGGGTCCCGGTCTTGCCGCTGCGCGCCAAACCGGGATGACAAACGGAAATGAGGTGCGTCGGATCATCGCCCGGCCAGCGCTTTCTCCACCCCGCCGCGATCCAGCCCCTTCAGGCCGATCACCACCAAGCCCGGCTTTCGCATCGCGTCCGGCACGAACCACGTCTCCACGCGCGGGCCGACCGCCTGAATCGCGAGCGGCGCAGCCCGTTCGTCAATCCTGACGAGCCCCTTGATCCGCAGAACACCGTCGATCGCCATCGCCGACCTGACGCGCTTCTCGAATGCCGCGCGGTCGGACGCCGTCACGTCGAGCACAAAAGTGTCAAAGTCGTCGTGGTCGTGCTCCTCGCCT
>CAYTTC010000063.1:0-19892 GCA_964440525.1 uncultured Propylenella sp.
CAGCATTCGCGGCTGCGATACCGGGCCCGGCGTGCCGGAGAAGTCGCGCGCCGATCTCTTTCAGCCCTTCCATGGCTCGACGCGGCAGGGCGGCACGGGCCTCGGCCTCGCCATCGCGGCGGAGATCGTGCGCGCCCACGGCGGCGACATACGCCTCATCGACCGGCCGGGCGCCGGCGCCGTGTTCGAGGTCACCATTCCCGACCGCCCGGTCAGCCTCAATGCCCGCCGCCATATCCAACGGGGCTGATCGGCGGCGCTTGCAAGAGCGCCAGACCATGAAACTTGAGGGCTTTGCGGGTTAAAATCCCCGCTGCCTTCGCTTGCCGAGGGGTTAGGTGTGTCACCCTCCTCCGACACCAGCGGATGCACCCGCCTTGGTTGCCGCCAAATGCAATTTCTGCTATGAAGGGGTTCTCCCGTCGGCGCGTAGCGAGTCCGGCGAAAGGGATGACGAGCCGAATCTCAGAAGTCTGAGGTTGGCAGGCCGCATCGGCGGGGGCGTACGGGTGGCGTGATGTCAAACGGACCTTCTGGTACGGGCGAACTGAGCGCGAGGCAAGTTGGCCCGCTAGCCGGAGAATTGCGAACCTCCAGCCCCACCGGCGCAGCGCAGTCCACCGCATCCCCCGCCAAGGGTCCGGAGCCCGCGCCCCCTCAGCCAATGACGCTCGAACAGCAGAAGCTGAAAGCTGAGATTGACGAGATTCAGTTTCGCACCAAACCGCCAGGCAAATTGGACCGATTGTTCAGCACGCCGGTCAGGAATCTGACCGGCATTGTCACCCTCGGTGCCGCGGTCATCGCTGGCTTTATCCAGTGGAACGAATATCGGGATCAGCGCGAGCGATTGGCCAGGTTTGAGGTCGGTGAGGAGGTCATCAAGCTTGCGACGCAGCTCAACGATCGAACGAATTCGGAGACACAGAGTCTGGCGGCCTATGAGTTGGCTTGGTTTGGCCGTCCGGCAGCTCTTCTGTTGTTCGAGCAGCTGATCTTCCAGGAACGGGACAACCTCCAGGCCGCAATCATCGTTGCTCTTGCGGAGATCGCCAGGAGCGACCGTGAAACTCCAGGCGTTCCCGTGCTTCTGGCTCAATCGACACAGACCTATGTCAACGCGACATTGAATGACGATGCGACCGAATTTGAAGGAATCGAGCAGCACTTGAAGGCTCTCGTCATGGTTGCCGCGGTGATCGGAAATGACGACGATGACGCGGCCAGCTACAGGGCGATCCTCGGCACGATCCGAGAGGCGATCGACAGCCAGCCGGCCGCGCGTGTGCCAGATGAAGCGAAGGCGAAACTGCGCGGCATTATCGATCGAGGGCTCCAACCTTCGGATCAATAGGAGATCGAGGCATGAGCGGCGCATTTGGGTTGGGTTCACGCGCCTATCTTGGCTGCCTGGCGTCGGTTCTGCTCTTCGCCGGCATGTGCCCCAAGCTGTGGGCTCAAGGGCAGGACGTGGCAGTTTCCATCCAAGGCCCAACTCTACCGGAGGGACAGAGCAAAGAACACTTCAACGAGATCAAGGGAATCCTAAAGTCGTCCCTTGTCAGGGCCCTTGCCCCCGAGTTTTCGGTAGTGGACCCCCAAGTCTCCGCCCCCTATGAGATGGATCTCAACATACTTGGACCACTTCAGGGGTGCTATTGGCAAATACAGTGCAGGTGGTCTCAGGGTTCCCAGAGCCCGCAAAAATGCTGGGACTACCCGACGCCGATCCCCTATTGCGTCCCTGCGGACGTCAAAAAAATTGGGTGTCTCAGCGAGCTTGTCGACTTTTCCGCGACGGTTGTGCCGAAACCGCAGGGTGCCTTGTGCGAGGAGGCCCCCGCAGATGAAAGGGTCAAGACCGTTTATACCAAATGCTTGGAGTTCCAGGTGGAGGACACCAACTGGAGAGATCGGGTGTTTCCGTTCACGGTGCGCGTTCCGTTCGAGATCGAAGGTGAGCTGGACACCGAATTCAAGGCACAGGGCTACGACATCGTCACGGCGGATGAGTGCGGCATCGATGCGGTGCGCGGCGAGCCGCAAAAGCCGGATATCGAGCTCCTCGCATCCATACGTGAGGAGATAGCGAGCGGGAAGGTCTACGTTGACCTTCTGGTCCGGATAAATAATGAGGTCGTCCCAGCTGGAATAAAGGACGTCATGAAAGGAAAGACAGCTCGAATGGGAAGAAATGAATTTCGCGATAATCTTGCAAACGCGATTGTCGACTATATTCGAGACCGGTGGCCGAAGAATGAATAGATGGCTCAACGCCGGCGTCGCCGACCAGCGCACGATTCTATGGCGTTCACAGAGGGGATCCTCCGATGCTGTCGTTTAGGGATATGCTGTCGCGGCTCGCCGGTCCGGCGGTAGCGCTCGGCATATGCGCACTGGGTGGCGAGGCTGCCGGTCAAACGAGCAAATCGGAGCAGCCTTCGGTAGAGGCATCCAACCCAACCTGTCCGGCCAAGACGGCATGCATCGGCATTCAAGACTTCGACGTGTCGAGCAGTTTTTCGCAATCGCAAATACTGTCAACGGCGCTTCCCGGTATGCTGCAGGCAGCCTTGGTCAAATACTATCCTAGTATCCGGTTCATTCCGAGCGAGGAGTTATGGCGTGCCGTCCATGAGCTCTACACGGAGCCGGACCAGTGGGTTCCCGCCAACTTGGCGAACCCGGAAGTGCTGCGGAAGGTAGGCGCCAACTATATCCTGCGAGGCAGCCTCGAAGCGCGGCAGGGTGGCGTTCAGCTCTTCGGTGAGATCGTTTCGCTGAGTGAAGAGGAGGAGGTGCCTTGGCAGAGCGGATCACTGCAGACGACCTTTTTTGCCGAACGTCAGATGTTTGACGCGGTTTCATCTCTGGCGACAATGGTTGTCCAGCGCTTGGCGGAGGAAGAAAGATTGAACTATTGGCCGCGGCTGTTCGTGACCACGGTGTTCTGCGATGTGTCGGAGCCCGCTGGCCCCACCAGCCTCTACGCCAGCGATCTGCCGAAGGCCCTGGCAGAACGGGGTCGCTCCGCCGATGCGGTCACGATGAACTTCATTGAATCGGGAGAATGTGCGTCTGAGGCGAACGCGGAAGAGGTCGCGCGGTCGAACGGAGATGCCGACGCGGTGTTGACGGGCAGCGTCAAACAAATGAGCGGTGGTTCGGTGTCTTTGAACGCTCAGGTGTTTATTCGGGAACTAAAGACGTGGCGAACGCTGCCTGTAGGACCAGACGCCGATGCGAGCTATCTGGAGCAGAAGGCCGTTCTTATCGACCGCTTCGGGCAGTTCCTGGAAGCCGCCGTATTTGAGGATGGACGGTGGGATAGCGATATCCTGAATACGCCAAGACGGGTTCCCGCTCTTCTCGACAAGGCCAAACAGCTGGTCGATCTTGGCGATCTCGACGCTGCCGAGTTTCTTCTCGCAGACGCGTTGTCGATAGACGTGCACTCGGCCGACGCCTACCATCTGCTCGGACTGGTTCAGTTTCAGCGGAGCCGGGTAGGGGCAGCCGTCGAGCAACAACGAAAGGCCATCGAGGAGCGATCGGAATTCCCCGAGGCCTATCTGGCGCTCGGCGACGCTTTGGTCGCGCAAGGCGACTACGAAGGCGCCGAGGAAGCCTATGCGAAGCTACCGGATTCCGTGGAGGCCCACGTGGCGCTCGGCAATCTGGCAAGTTTTCAAGGCGACACCAAAGGAGCAATCGCGCAATTCCGCCAGGCGCTAGGCATAGAGCCCGAGAATGTCGCGGTGCGCTCACGCTTGGCGGACTTCTACTACGACAGCGCTCAGGAAAGTCTCGGCAAAAGCGAATATGGGGCAGCGTACAATTACTTCGACGAGGCAATAAGGACTGACCCGACCTCCAAGGCGGATCGGTACTTCTGGCGGGCCTACGCCTCCGCCTACGTCCAAAATGCCGAGGCAGAAAGCGACTATCAACTCGCGATAGGAGACCTGCGAAAGGCATTGGATATTTTCGCCAGCGGGCAAGACCCAGACTTTTCACGCGTAGGCCCGGCCCACATGAATCTGCTGGAACTCTACGTAATATCGGGCGAGTACGAGAACGCCATCAAGCTTGGGCAAGAGTTCCTGACCCTGGACGCACTCAGCCCTTACCGCTCGAGCGAGGAACTGGTGATTGTGCCGTTTCACATCGTACTCAGCCAAATTCTCTCAAGCCAGCCTCATCAGGAGGCGCTGGAGCAATTGCGGGCCCAAATAGACAGCTCTGCGACTGCTCCTTCCGGGTGGGATTTCAGCCTTCTGGAGAAATACCTGGATGAGAAGCAGCCGTCGCTCTCGGCAGAACAGGTCCAGGCAATTCAGGACATCAAATCCCGCGTGCAGTCACATCTCAGTCCCTGATGCCGCGGCGATCCGCCGGATGTGGGTGGAGGGGGATCGGAGCGGGAGCGTCACCAGCATTCGCGTCTGCGATACCGGCCTCGGCGTGCCGGAGAAGTCGCGCGCCGATCTCTTTCAGCCTTTTCACGGTTCGACGCGCCAGGGCGGCACCCCCCAGTCTTGCATTTGAAGGCCCTAGCGATTAGGTCTCCCGAGCCTCGCGGCGGAGCCCGCCGCTTTGGCTCTCAAGCGCCCGTAGCTCAGCTGGATAGAGCACCAGACTACGAATCTGGGGGTCGGGAGTTCGAATCTCTCCGGGCGCGCCAATAACCTCGTGAAATCACTGAGAAAAGTCATCTGCTCGTCTTATTCAGAAATCGCTCCAAGAAAGGCATTTTGGGGGATTTCGGGATCAGTAAGCCTCTGGCCGCGCTCGGGATGAAAGAGCCTTTCTGGGGACGGTTTAGCGTTCGATGAGAGAGCGCCGTCAGCGAGCGCGGAGGTCGGCGGGCGAACGGACCACCGGCAACGGTCCTGCGCTTCTCTAGCGGGCTCCCCACAGCTCCAGACGAATACCGACCGCACCATCAGAGGTGGAACAGGTTCCGCGCTCCACCGTTAGCCTTCGGAGACCGATGCAACAGAACATCGGCGCGGAGGTGAGACATGGGAAGCGGCGTTTCTTGGTACATGCGGACTCTCGTAGCGGAAGAGATGCGAGGACGGGTCGCTTCGGCGGCGAAGCGCGGGGCAACGCTTGATATCCCGGAGAGCGCCGCCGAGATCGCGCAAGCCTATCCGGGCTCCGCACTCTCCGAAGAAGATGTAGGCAACCGGCTATTTGCCGAGGCCGCGCGGGCGGGCGTCGCCGTCGAGATCGGAAAAAGGCGCGCAGGCGCTCATTAAGTTTCTGCAACGGTCTTGTATCCGCACTTCACCCACCAAACTCCGCGCGGTCACACGGCGATCCATTTTTCGGCGCGAACAAAGGGGCCGTCCCGATCGATCTACGCGCCAGCATAGGCGTGTGGTGATCAACGGCTCAGGCTTTGGCAAACGAGGTGCGATCGAGGGTGAGCCGTCGACCCGGACCGAGCCGTTGGCGGTCGGCGAGATCGTCGTACGGCATCTGCACAAGGCTGCCCGAGATCGACTCGGCGGACGTCGCGTTTCGCGCCTTTATAGCCTCCGTAAGATCCCGATGCAGCGGCAGCCCCCGCTCGAAGGAACCCGGCTCCTGCGTGGTGAGCAGAACCTGTATCTGCATCAGAGAGGCGGTGAGCGAGCCGAGGTGATTGAGGAGCGCGTTGTGGGATGCCGAATGAATACTGCGATGGAAGATGATGTCGCATTCCGGAACGCGGTCTGGATGGCCGATGCACGCTTCCAGTGCCGCGCAATTCGCGTCGATTACTTGAATCTCGTCGTCCGTTGCCCTGAGGGCGGCGAGATAGGCGGCCTTCGGCTCCACGACGAGGCGGAATTCGACCAGCTCGAAAGCGCGGGTCAGACGAAGATCGGATTCGGCATGCCAGGCTAGGATGTCGGGATCGAGGAGATTCCAATCGGCAAGACCGCGAATGCGTGTGCCGGTCTTCGGCCGCACCTCGATCATACCCTTGCTGGTAAGCACCTTGACGGCCTCGCGCAGCGCGTTTCGGCTGACGCCGAGCTCCGTGGCGAGGTTGCCCTCGATGGGCAGAACCCCGTCCGGGTCGTAGTCGCCCCGCACGATCCGGCGGCCGATCTCGGCGACGATCCTGTCGTGCAGTGACGTGCGGGCAAGTGCCCCTGCGGGGGCATTCGGGCGTGTGAGCAAGCTTCCTCCGGCTTTCGGCACTCCTGGGTCTTGGACCCTGGCCACTCAACTCGGAGATATCCTGATCGAGCACTTGACGCAATGATAGGATGATAGGATCATTCGCAGAATTCAGGCGCGCTGTGCGACAGGATGTTCGCAGCGGGGGTGAGCCCACTCGATGGGTTTCTGGGAAATCCTGGTCCGCGTTACGCCCCAATTCCTTCCGGTCCTGCTGGAAGGAGCGGTCGTTGCGGTGGAGGTTGCCGCCGGCGCGGTCGGCATCGCGCTGGTCGGCGGACTCTTGCTGGCGATCATGCTTATGACACCGCTCGGACCGGTGCGCGTCGTGGCGCGGAGCTATGTCGAGCTGATGCGCGGCACGCCGGCGCTGACTCAGCTCTTCATCATCTATTTCGGCCTGGCGGATGCCGGTCTCAGCCTTCCGCCCCTCGCGGCTGCCATTATCGGGCTGGGCGCGAACGGCGCAGCCTATCTGTCGGAGGTTTTTCGCGCCGGCATCTCCGCCATCCATCGCGGGCAGACCGAAGCGGCGCTGTCGCTCGGCCTTCCGCCGATCGACGTCATGCGCTTCGTCGTCCTGCCGCAGGCGATCCGCATCATGTTGCCGGCCTTCTGCAACTACGCGGTCCAGCTGCTCAAGGACACGACGCTGGCCTCGAGCGTGGCGGCGCCGGAGATCATGTTCCGTGCCCGCAATCTCGTCATGGAAACCTATCTCAGCATGCAGATCTATCTGCTCGTCGCCTGCATATACTTGGCGATGAGCATTCCGCTGTCACACCTTGCGGCGCGTCTGCAGCGCGCCGCGCAGGCATGGCGCTGAGATGATCCGCTTCACGCAAGAGCTGATCGCGAACCTCCCCGAGTGGGGTCCACAAATGCTGGCCGCGGCGTTGCAGACGTTGCAGCTCACGCTGGCGAGCTTCGTCGTTGCGACGCTGATCGGCGCGGTCGTGGCGCTCGCTCGCACCTCGCGATTCGCACTGCTTCAGTGGCTTTCCATTTTCTACATCGAGGTCGGGCGCGGCACGCCGGCGCTGGTCATCCTCTTCATCATCTACTTCGGCCTCCCGACCGCTTTGCCGCAGCTCGAATTCGACTCCTTCACCGCGGCGGTTATCGGACTCGGACTGCAGGGCGGAGCCCTGCTCGGCGAAGTCTTCCGCGCCGGCATCGAGGCGATCGAGCGCGGGCAGCGGGAGGCTTCGCTTTCGCTCGGCCTGACACCTGCACAGACCATGACCGACGTCATCGCGCCCCAGGCGATCCGCATCGTCCTGCCGCCGATCGGCAACTATGCGATCGGGCTGCTCAAAGACACTTCGATCGCCTCGATCATCGCCGCGCCCGAGCTCATGCTTCGCGCCAAGGATCTGGCTTCCTCCAGTTTCATGCCGATGCATCTCTACGTGCTCGCCGCGCTCTTCTATTTCGCAATGAGCTACCCGCTGTCGCTTGTCGTGCGCCGGCTGGAAACCACTCTTTCAAAAGGCCACAGGTGAGGGAAAGGAGAAAATCGGAAAGGCCCGAAATGAATTGTATCACCATGATCAACGGAGGGAGAAAAGCATGACAGATCTTGCGAAGACCGACCACCTGGGAGGGCTGCTTCGCAGTCTTTTCTGCGCGGCCGCGATAATTGCGACGGCGGCCATGACGCTGCCGGCCGAGGCGGCCCCGCCGAAGACGGTCGAGCCGGGCAAGCTCACCGTCGGCTTCAACGGCGACATGCCGATGACGAGCTGGAAGGACGGCAAGCTTGTCGGCACCGACGGCGAACTTTTGGCTCAGATCGCCGCCAATCTCGGGCTCGAGCTTGTTCCACAGCAGATGGAATGGTCGGCGGTGATCCAGGCGACCAAGCAGGGCAAGGTCGACATCATGCTCGGCTCGATGGGATACACCGACGAACGCACCAAGATCATGCTGCTGACCGATCCGATCTATTATTTCGGCACCTTCCTCCTGCAGAAAAAGGATACGAACTATTCAACCTTCGAGGACATCTCCGGCCACACGATCGGCACGGTCACCGGCTTCACGCTGGTGCCGGAGCTGAAGTCGATCCCGGATGTGAAGGAGGTGAAGCTGTACGACACGTCCGACGGCGTGATGCGCGACCTGGTTGCAGGCCGGCTCGATATGGCCGTGCTCGACCCGGGCCTCGTCGAATACGCCCTGCTGCAGCACCCGGAATGGAACCTGCACCAGGTCCCGCTGGTGCCGCAGGCCGACAAGTATCCGATCATGTCCACGAAATACTATTCAATCATGGGCATCTTTCCGGAGGACAAGGAGCTCTACGAGGCCGTCAATGCAGAAATCGGGAAGGCCTGGGCAAGCTGCCTGAATGTTAAGACCATGGCCAAATACGGCCTCGGCAGCCCGGGCTGGTTCGATCCTCCTGAGAAGGATTACAGGATCGACCGGCCGGCGGATTGGAAGGCGCCGACTGCCGATCCGAGCTGCTTCGCCAACCAGTAAGGAAAATTGGGGCTGGGCCTCGCGTCCAGCCCCTCCGCTTCCGGTCATGCCGATGAACGCGCTGGTGCGCATAGTCGATCTGCAGAAGAGCTTCGGCAGCGTACCCGTGCTGAGGGGTATCAATCTTGAGGTGCACAGGGGCGAGTGCCTGTCGATCATCGGTCCGAGCGGCTCCGGAAAGACCACACTGCTTCGCTGCATCAATTTCCTCGAGCGGCCCACGGGCGGCGAGGTCTGGGTGGACGGCACGCGCATCGGCCAATCGCAGGCGAAGTCGCGGCTGCGCTATCTGAGCGACCGCGAGATGGCCAAGACCCGTGCCGAGATCGGGTTCGTATTTCAGCGGTTCAATCTGTTTCCTCACCTGTCGGCGCTCGACAACGTCACCCTCGCGCCAAAGCGGGTCCGCAAGCTCGCTTCAGCCGAAGCGCGCGACCTCGGCATTGAGATGCTGGAAAAGGTGGGGCTCGGCCACAAGGTCGACGAGTTTCCCGAGCGGCTTTCCGGCGGCCAACAGCAGCGTGTGGCGATCGCCCGCGTGCTGGCGATGCAGCCGAAGCTCATTCTCTTCGACGAGCCGACCTCCGCGCTCGACCCGGAACTTGTGGGCGAGGTGCTCGCCGTCATGCGCAAGCTCGCCGAGGAGGGTCGGAGCATGATGATCGTCACCCATGAGGTACAGTTCGCGGGCGACGTATCGGACCGCGTGATCTTCATGGATCACGGGCAGATCGTGGAGGAGGGGCCGCCGCAGGCGGTCCTCCGTCATCCGGCGCACGAGCGCACCCGCCTGTTTCTCAAGAAGATTCTCGAACGGACCGAATAGGCATCTTATGAAAATCGTCGGCGTCGAGACGATCCCCGTCAGCGTGCCTTATAGGCAGGTGGAGCGCAGCTTCCGGGTGCAGCGCGGCGGCGTGAGCGACGTCATCGTGAAGCTCACCACCGATACGGGGCTCGTCGGCTGGGGTGAGAGTTGCAGCGGCGCCGACACGGCATCCGTCGAGGCGGCCATTCGCGCCATGGCGCCTTTCGTGATTGGTCGTGACCCATGGAATTCCGAGGCGATCGCGCGTGACGTCTACAAGACCGGTCTCTGGGACTATCGCCTTGGAACGGGCAATTTCGCCTTCGCCGGTATCGACATGGCGATCTGGGATCTTTGCGGCAAGGATTGCGGCCAACCGCTATACCGTCTGTTCGGCGGCGCGATGCGCAGCGAGGTCGACTATTTCTACTATCTCACGGTTGGCACGCCGGAAGAGGTCGCGGAACAATGCCGCGAAGGCGTCGCGCGCGGCTATGGCTGTTTCTACCTGAAGGTTGGCGTCGACGCTGCCTCCGAAGAGGCGATGCTTGCCGCAACGCGATCGACGATCGGACCCGAGCGCAAGATCCGCATCGATGCTAACGAGGCCTGGTCGCTGGCCGAAGCGTCCCGGCTGCTGACGCGCTGGAACGAGTTCTTTGGTATCGATTTCGCGGAGGCTCCGGTAAAGGCGTTTCCGCACTTCCTTATGCAGAACCTGCGGCGAACGACGCCCGTGGCGCTTTGTGCCAATGAGGGGCTCGGCAGCGAAGTTGACGTTTTGCGCACGATCGCCGGCGAAGCTGTCGATGTGCTCTGCTTCAGCAGCTACTGGGTCGGAAGTCTCCGCCGCTTCCACACGCTGGCGCATCTCGCCCACCTGCACGGCATCGGCGTATGCAAGCACACGCACGGCGAGCTGGGTCTGGCTGCTGCCGCGGCGCATCACATCATGCTGACGCTTCCAAACACGGTCGACGGTTGCCAGCAGACAGCGGCCATCATGGCGGAAGACATCCTCAGCGATCCGTTGCCGATTGCCGCCGGGCCGCGCTGGGGAATTCCGGATGGACCCGGCCTCGGGGTCGAGGTCGATGAGAACAAGCTCAGGCGCTTTCACGAGGCATACCGGCGCGATGGGCAATTCCTGCCTTACAGCGCGTAGAAAAAAAGGACTTGAACATGAAGCAGGTGGTCAAAACGCATCTTCCCAGCGAGGAGGCGCCGATCGAGTGGGCAACCACCGCGGACGGGGTGCTCTACACGGCGCAGATTCCGATCCGTGAGGACGGCTCCATCGAGACGGGGTCGATCGAGGCTCAGGCGGACCTCACCCTCTCCAATCTCAAACGGACGCTCGAAGCCGCCGGCGGGACGCTTGAAGACGTGACGCAGGTGCTCGTCTACCTGACGGGGAAAGAACACTTCCAGGGCATGAACGCCGTCTACCGCCGCTATTTTTCAAAACCCTATCCGAACCGGGCCACCGTGATCGTCGCCGGCCTAATGGTCGCGGGCGCGGTGATCGAGATCGTCGCCTACGCGCACCTGAAGCGCTGAGTCGAGGCGCGTATGCGTGTTGTGGTCCTCGGCGCGGGCATTATCGGCACGACGACCGCTTTCCGCCTCGCCGAAGCCGGCCACGAGGTCACGGTCGTCGATCGCCAACCGGACGTCGGGCTCGAGACGAGCTTCGCCAATGGCGGGCTGGTGACGCCCGCCACCTCCGACTCCTGGGCCGCGCCCGGGACACCGACGAAAATCCTCAAATGGCTCGGGCGGGGTGACGCACCGATGCTGCTGCACCTGGCCGCCGTGCCGGGCATGCTGAACTGGGGCATCCGCTTCCTCGCGAACTGCCGCCCCGCGCAATGGCGTTCGAATACACAGGCAATCCTGTCACTGGCGCTGTTTAGCCTGGAGGAGCTTCGCAGCCTCACCGAAGCCGAGGGGCTGGACTATGATCGGAACCCTCCCGGCCTCCTGAAGCTGTTCCGCGATCCATACTCCATGGAGAGTGCGATCCGGGCTGCGGATCTGTTCCGCGAGCTGGGCGTGCGCGCCGAGAGGCTGAGCACCTCCGAAGCGATCCGGACCGAGCCAGCGCTCGAGCCTATCGAGCGGAATCTCTCGGGGGCGATTCTTTATCCCGACGACGAAAGCGGCGATGCGTTCAAGTTCACGCGGGAAGTTGCGAAACGGGCCCGGGAAAAGGGCGTCGTCTTTGCGTTCGGCCGCAACGTTACGGGGCTGCAGCGAAGCGGCGATCGGATCGAGGCTGCCATCACCGACCGCGGTCCGGTTTCGGGCGATCTCTACGTTCTTTCGCTGGGGAGCTACTCGGCGCACGTCGCGCGTACAGCAGGGCTTTCGTTGCCGGTCTATCCCGCGAAAGGCTATTCGATCACGTTGGATGTTGAAGGCTGGAGCGGTGGGCCGCGCATTCCCCTGGCCGACGATGGACTGAAGGTGGCGGTCGCTCCGCTCGGCGACACTCTACGAGTGGCGGGGACCGTCGAGTTCACAGGGTTCAACGCCGCGCTGAACGCAACGCGCGGCCAAATGCTCGTAAATAGCCTTGCGGCGATCCTGCCCCACCATCCGAAGGGCGACATCAAGCATTGGGCCGGCTTGCGCCCCCTGACGCCGAGCGGGCGGCCGTTGATCGGCAGCACCCGCCTCACAAACCTTTTGGTGAACACGGGTCACGGCCCGCTCGGCTGGACGCTTGCGGCCGGTTCGGCGCGGCTCATCGCGTCCATGCTGGAGGGCAAGCACCTGCCGCTCGATGCCCAACCGTTCGCCCCGGAGGGAAGCCGGTAGCATACCCGGCGGGGCAGTCCGCCGCATCCGGCCGCCCGGCTTTATGTATTTGCCTTCGTCCACAAGTCATCTGAACGTCGCTTGCCGCCCCTACGCAAACACGGCTAGGTTGCCGCAATGAAGGGTTGAGCGCTGCTCATCCTGACATGGCGGGCGCCTGCGGCTCCGTATGCCGTAAAGACCTGGGCGGAGGGGGACGGATGATGTGGATCTCAGCCCGATTTTCGGCACGAATCTTCGCCGGGTTGCTGGCTTACGCGGCGCTCGAGCCTGCGATTGCGCAGACCGACGCCGAAACAGTGCAGCTCGAGCCAGCAGAGCCGGTCAGCGGGCCTATCCCGGTCGTCCCGGAGATGCCGATCGTCGTCCCGCCCTTGCTGCCGCCTCCGTGGGCCCCTGCACCCGAGGTCAGCGCGGAGGAGGAAACGAAAGTCGATCTGACGCCCAAGTCCGAAGAGAGCCAATCGACGGCAACTGACGAAGGTGTAGAGCCACCAGTGTCGCCACTGGCCGCGGGAAGTGGAGCGGCAGCCGATTACCAGTTTCCGGTGCTTAAGTCCGGACAGAACTACAACGTGTCCAACGGGAGTTTCAGCTACCGGGTCGATCTCGACCTTCCGCCGTTCCACGGCATCGAGCCTGACCTTTCCCTGGCCTACTCGTCCAGCCGCGGCATGCGGGCCGGTGGCCAGAGCCAGGGCTGGCTCGGCGTTGGCTGGGTTCTCGATGGGCTCGACGTAATCGAGCGGGCGTCGGCACGTCAGGGCACGCCGCGGTTCTCGGGGCCGGCCGATCAGCCGGACATCTTCCTGTGGAACGGCGAGCCGCTTCTTCTCTGCGCGGACGTTGTGGGTCCAAGCCCGAGCTGCCAGAACGGCGGCACGCATTTCTCCAAGGTGGAGAGCTACCGCCGGTTCGTCTACGACAGCTCCAACAATTCCTGGACCATAACTCTGCGCGACGGGACGCGTCGCGTGCTGTGGCCGGTCAATTCCGCTTTGTTCGAGCCAAATCCAAATGCTCCGATCGAACTGCGCACGCAGTACCGCTGGCTTCTGGCGAGGATCGTGGACACGCATGCGAATGCCGTGACACTCGACTACAATTGTTCTGCCGCCCCGCAGTGTATTCTTACCAGCGTCAACTACACGGCGACCGCGGTCAATTTCTATTGGGAGGACCGGCCGGATTTCGTCTCCTATGGGACGGGGTTCAGCAGTACCGTCTGGGGAATCGCGAAATCGACCAAGCGGCTGAAGTCAGTGAAGGTGACACATGGGGGCGCAACGCAAAAAGCCTTCGCGCTGACCTACGCGCCGAACGCTGTCTCGAAGCTCAACCGTCTGACCGAGATCGTGCCCTATGGGACTGACGTCGTCCTGAACACGGCCGGCGTGGTGACGGCCGGCGTGCCGCTACCCAGGCACCGGTTCCAATACAGCCAGACCCCCACCACGATGACGCTTGGCCCAGCGAAGCCGGTCGGACTGGAGGCGATCGACCCCCCCGTTGCCGATGTCGACGGTGATGGAAAAGACGATATTGTCCTGGTCGATCCCTGTTCCGACATGCACCTGCCGGTCGAGGGCGCACTCGGATACCTTGAGCTGAATGACGCAGATTTCGTTCAGGTGACTACTTTCGATTTCCAGTGTCCGCCGCAGCCTCCGCAACAAGGCACTGAATACATACGCAGTATTCTATTTGGGCATTTCAATCCTGATAAGTATCTGGACTTCCTCTATATCTACGTCGTCCATAAGCCAGGTGCGCAGCCGCCTGGCCATATCTATTCGACCTCCTTCATAACCGCAATGTCGAACGGTACCGGTGGTTGGGCTGTCAGCAGTAAAGGCCCCGCGCCTACGTTCGTCCACCCCGCGCCCAGCACGAACTCCGAGACAAGTTTCCGGGTGGAGGCTCAGCCCGACGGAACAGACGATGTGATCACAGGTCCCGCCAATCCTGAAGGCGGTTCGCCGCTCTACGGCTACGACTTCGACGGCGACGGCCTCGGCGACAGAGTGCAAAACGGCACCGCTTTCTTCTCGTCGGGCGGGTCTGTCGCAGCACCCTTTGCTCCTGCCGGTCCCGACGATGATCAGATTCCCGTGCTCTACGCGGATCTGAACGGCGACGGCCTTACCGACGCGACGGTGGTGACTGAGGCACCAACAGGCGTCACCCTGCAGTCCTATCTTTCCACCGGTCGCCTGTTCGACAGCCTCGGCGTAAATTCGTTCAGCGCCAGCCTCCCCGGCTTGGGCACCACAGATCTGAACGGCGACGGGCGGGCGGAGCTCGTGCTCGGCGACCCGAACCAGGGAGGAACGGGATCGGTTCCGGCCTTTGCGCTCACCCTTGGTCCCGACAACGCCAGCATCGTCATTCCGAGCCCCAACTGGAACGCTTTCGTCAGCCGGGGTTTCAAGAACCAGCCTCCGAGGCCATTTGGCGGCTTCGTCGGCGATTTCAACGGCGACGGGCTCACAGATATCGTGCGCGACGCAAGCGGCCGGTTCCAGCTCGCGAACCAGCCTACGAATGCGCCGATCGACAATCTCATGGTCAAGGCCTTCAACGGCTACGGCGCAGAAATCGCCGTCACCTACCAGCCGTCGTCGAAGTGGAACAACGACCGCATGCCTTCTGTCGAGCAGACGGTGACAGGCATCACCGTCAAGGACGGACGCGGGGGTACGTCGACGACTGGCTATTCCTACACTGGTGGAAAGTACAATTTTTCCGAACGCCGTTTTCTTGGCTTCGCAACCGAGTCCGAGTTTCTGCCGTGCATCAGCGGGGAAATCGTATGTCCGGCGATCTCGCGAATCCTGAGCCAAAACCTCGGGGCGATTGGAGCCGTCGACGTCGAGGCGTTCTGGACTGGAGTGGGCGGCGTCGCGTTGCACGTGACCAACCGCACATTCACCGCGAACAACACCAGCCCGCCCTACACCGCCTGGGTCAGCCAAGTCTACGACACGACCTACCAGGATCCAAATTCACCCAGCACCCCAACCTACCTGCAGAAGCGCACCACCTTCAACCAGGATCTCTATGGCAACGTCACGGCGGAGACGAATTACGGCCGCAGCGACGTTACCGGCGACGAATTCCTGCACACGCGAGCCTTCGCGCCCAACCTTACCGCCTTCATCGTCGACAAGCCGCGCGGCGAAGCGAACTACGTCGGGACCACCACAGCCGGGGCGCTCCTATCGGCGACAACCTACTACTATGACGGCGCGGCGACCGCGCTCACTCCGCCAACGAAGGGCGATCTCACCGCAACGGCCGTGCGTATCGACGCGACGACGCACGCCTTCGAGCACTTTGAATATGAGCTTCCCTGGGGCAATCGCATCAAGGCGACCGATGCGGAAGGCAACGTCACCAGGTGGACATTCGATTCCACCTTCCACCTCTACCCAATCGAGGAAAAAAACGCTCTCAACCAACTGAGGACGTGGACCTGGACCTTCCCCTGCGGCCAGCCGGCGACCGCGACGGACCTGAACGGCATCGTCACCAACTTCACTTACGACGAATTCTGCCGGAAGACCCGCGAGGAGCGTCTGACGACGGGCGCCTTCCAGTCCTTCGAGTACCTCGGTTTCGGCGATGCCGATTTGCAGCGCGTGCGGACAGGCCGGCCGCACCCGAACAACGGCATTGTCTTCAAGATCGACTTCTTCGACGGCCTCGGGCGCGTCTGGCGCAACGCGGCTTCCGGGCCGGCGGCGGCGCAAATCTACGTCGATCGCACCTTCGACGCGCGCGGCAACGTCGCGAGCGAAACATTCCCCCATTATTCCGACGATCCGGGTTTTGCGACGACCTTCCGCTACGACGGGATGAACCGGCTGATCCTGCAGACCAATCCGGGTCCGGACGCGACGACCCGGAGTTTTTTCTACGACATCGACCGGCGGACGCCCCCCACGACCGGCTTTGGCGGCTCGATCCCGCTGACGGTAGTGACTGCAACCGACGAGCTGGGGCGGCCTTCCATCGCGGTCTCCGACGCCTATGAGCGGCCGATCGAGCTGACACGGCGTCATGATCCGGGCTTCGGCCCCGAGACGATAGCCGTGGAGCGGCGAAGCTACGACCGCCTGGGGCGGCTCCTCGGGGTGAAGGATCCCGGCGCTAGCTCCTGGACCTACACCTACGACCTCAGGGGACTTCGGCTGACGGCGGACGATCCCGATCTCGGCGACTGGATCTACGCCTATGACGACGCCGGGCGGCTGATCTCGCAAAGGGATGCGCGTCTGCTGACGACGACGCTGACCTACGATCCGCTCGGCCGAGTGTTGACCAAGATGTCGCCGCGGCCATCCGGTGCCGGCGGCACGGATCTGGTGACCAACACCTACGACCAGGTGCGCGCCGGCTTCTTCAACAAGGGGCATCTCACCAGCGCGACCAAGACAACGAACAGTGTGGCTGTCGCGACGCAGACCTTCGACCACGACGGCGAAGGGCATCCGGTGCAGCAGCAATGGACCGTGGGCGGCACACCCTATACCGCTACGACCGGCTTTGCGCCCGGCGGCGAGCTTCTGTGGAAGACTTTTCCGGACGGCGATGCGCCGAGAGTGGTGGTGGTGGCGGTGCCGCCGCTCGTCTTCCGGCGCGCTGATCGAGGCCTCGTCCTATCTCCCCTATGGCGGCCCGCTCGCCAACCCGCCGCCTGCGGGCGTCACCCTCTCCAAGGGCTACATCGGCGAGCGCTACGACACCGACACGGGGCTGCTTTATCTCAACGCCCGCTATATGGACCCGCTGCTCAACCGCGAACTACGCTGCCCGACTGCAATGCATGGGCCGATCCGTATCGAGCAAAATATCACAATCCGACCTTTGGTGCTGTCGTTGAGGTGCTTACTATCGTCGGCGCGCCGGCCAAGGTTGCGCAGGCCGTCCAGACCGCGCGAGCGGCAAAGGCCGTTTCCTCTGTAGCCGAGCTAAAGGTCCAATTTGGAAAAGTCGAGAATCAAACCAGGCATACGTTCAGGCACGTAGTCGAGGCGGGGCTAGACAAGCAGGTTGTCGAACGCGCGATCAGATCAGACCTCTCAACCGTAGCTGGTCCGCTGAGGGAGGGACAGTTCAATGGCACCGTGACTGTAAGCGGGACTAATCTCCACTACAGCGCATACAAACTACCCGATGGTACCATCAATGTCGGCCGGATCGATATCCTCCCCTAAGAAACCCCGCGCGTTGCGCCGGGAGGAGCAGCTGGTTTTACGAGCCCTCCTAGAAGCAGCGAGACTCAACTCGCCCATCACGACGGACGACGAACTTTGCGTTGAAGACATGGAAGACGGCGGTATGGGAAGTTTGCGCTTTGCCCTTCCTGCGGACCGTCACAAACCATTCGGAAGAGTTGTTGCGGAGGCGGAATATGTTGATGAGGATGGTGTCCCTGTCTCCATCACTCTCAATACAGATCAAGACGGAAATATTCTTGAGCTGGATTTCTGGAAGATCGACTTCTCCCCTCTAAAACGGTATCCGCGGCCAGCCGATCTCAAAATCAAGCATGAGCCGTAAGACAACGCTGCAAGAAACTTGAAGAAGACGACCGGCGCCGCCACCACCCTTTATCTCGGCGCCGACATCGAGCTTTCGCCGACGGGCGTGTGGACCAAATACCCGCATCCCGATGCGGTCAGGGTCGGCACGGGGGGAAGCGCCGCCACCACCTGGCTGACGCGCGACCATTCGCAATCGATCCGGCTCCGCACCGATGCTTCCGGCGCGCTGATCGAGGCCTCGTCCTATCTCCCCTATGGCGGCCCGCTCGCCGACCCTCCGCCTCCAGGCGTGACGCTCGCAAAAGGCTATATCGGCGAGCGCTACGACACCGACACGGGGCTGCTTTACCTCAACGCCCGCTATATGGACCCGGCGCTCGCCCGCTTCATCTCGCCCGACGGCTGGGACACGACGATGCCGGGGGTCGGCACTAACAGGTATGCCTATGCGGAAAACGATCCCATCAACAAGAGCGACCCGAACGGGCATTGGGTCGGATGGGACGACGCGATCGCAATTGGGCTGGGAGCAGCCGCAGGCGTCATTGTCCAGGCCGGGCTGGACGTATGGAGCGGCGACCTGAGTCCACTTTCGGACTATGGTGCCGCCGCGATTGCGGGCGCGGCTGGCGGCGAGGCGACTCTCTACGGGGGGCCATTGGCGGGGGGCGCGGCTGCGGGGGCAACTTACGAAATCGCCAGGTCGGCCCTCCAAGGCGAAATACCGTCCGCAACCAATGTGGCAGTCGGCGCAGGGGTTGGGCTCGTCGGCGGGTACGTCGCCGGCAAAGCCGCAAATGTTGTTGCGTCAAGAATGGCAAGAATCACCCCCGTTTCGCCTGCCTCACGCGGAGTGCCCACTCTTCGTCAAGAGTATCTCAAAGCCGTTTCTGGCCTTGCCGAGAAAGCAACCGAGATGCGGCAAGCGGGAATGTCATCAGAACAGATCGCTCGCGCATTGCACACGGAGCGTAGGGCTCTCGGAGAGCAATTTAAGGCGCGGACGTCTCCGGAGGTGCTAAACAGAATTCATAATCGAAATATTGAACGCTACGGCGACCGGCTCGGTCCAACAGTTGATTTTTTGCGCGAGCAGGGGAAGTCGTGGGACGATATTATTGAGTCAGCTAGCCGTCCCGGTGGTAGAGACTTGGGGTTCTGACATGGGCGATGCCGTTACCAAAAAGACAATCGTGCTCGGCGCCGAGCATGACCCCAAACTTCGCGAAGTGGTTTTGAATACGCTACGGGAGCTTGGGGGCTACCCGAAGCACCACGACTGGGGAGTTGGTGGCTCGCAAGAACTCGAGACGCTGGAAGTGGATTTGGGCGGAAAGGTAGTTACGGTAGAGTCTGAAACCTACATCGGGCTTTCAATTACCGGTGACTCCGAGCTCGTTGATAAGATTGCGGTGCGAGTTCAGCAGCGCCTCTCAGGTCCGCCCAGTGCCTGACAAAATGGCTCCTTGAAGCGTACGACCTGCTTGATGATCTGTGGGATCAAATCAGCTCGCTTAACCCCGTTCCAAGTGTTGAGTAGATTCGAGAAGTGTTGGGCGGTCTGGCGCCGACGCCAATGATGGTGGCACGTGATCACCTTCGAGGACGCCGTACGGATCGCGCGACGCACACTCGAACACGATTTGCCGACCGCGATCCCGCTTCAGCTCATACCTGAGCACACGATCGAAAAGCCCTATGGCTGGGTATTCTTTTACAGCTCATCTCTGTTCATACAGACAGGGGAGTTTCGTTATGCCGTGGCTGGCAACGCTCCTTTCCTCGTGCTGAAATCCGACGGGCGGGTGGTCATCCTCGGCACTGCTGCCCCGACGGAATGGTACTTGGACCAATACGAGAAGGGAGAGTTGCAATAGGTGAGCGTCGGTGGCCACAAGGCCGAGGGGAGCGAATGTCTCGATCGCCAGCTTCACCTACGCGCCGGACGGCTCGCGGCTGAAGAAGACGAGCGGCGCCGCCACCACCACCACCACTCTCGGCGCCGACATCGAGCTTTCGCCGACCGGCGTGTGGACCAAATACCCGCA